>JBHICV010000308.1:0-1538 GCA_046759765.1 Acidimicrobiia bacterium | reverse complement strand
CGACGGTTTGACCCTCCTCCAGTGTCGCATAGTCGCCGCCGTCTGCGATGTTCGACTGGTGGACAAACACGTCGTCACCCTCTTCCCGAGCGATGAAGCCGTAGCCCATGTCCGAGTTGAACCACTTTACGGTTCCGGTTGCCATGTGGGTGTGCCTTTCGTATGTCGTCTCAGTTCAGACGATATACGAGCTGCGCTTCCACCCGCCCAATCGGCATCACATATGCGCTGGTTGGGAAGTGGGGCGTGGGTATCGGTTTTGGGGCTGGTCAGATGGCTCGGTTGATAGCGGCGAGGTGGGTGTTGAAGTCGGCGTCGGGGTCCTTGCGGCGTTTGGTAAGGAACGAGTCGAGTTCAAAGGCGTCCCCGAGGGCTGTCCCTGAGGCGATCTCATCGGCGAGAGCCGCTTCCTGTCGCGCGGCGATCTCGGCTCGCTCGAAGACAACCTCCAGATCGTCAGCTTCGAGGATGATCAGGCCGTCTGCATCCCCGAACACCCACATACCCGGAGCCACTGTTGCCCCCGCGATCGACACAGACGCGCCGACGATGCCGATACCCTTCGCTGCGACGGGAACCTTGAGAGGACCAACCGGGAAGGAGCCTCGACAGAGAACGACAACGCCAAGGTCCACGAGTTCGATGGTGTCTCTCACCAGACCATCAACCACGAATCCCGCCAACCCTCTCCGAACTGCCTCTGTTCCTATCAGATCACCCATTAGTCCTACATCCGGAGTTCGGTTGGCGATCACGACAACGTCGTTCGGCTCAGAAAGGTGAACGCCCTCCAAGATGGACACCAGATCGTTGTTGGCTTCGACCGTAATAACCGGACCCGCCAATTTGGTCCGAATATCGAGAGGCCGCAGCCCCGATGAGGGCAGCCCCACCTTAATACCAGCTCGGAACGCAGCGTCAGCCAGCAACGAGGTGCCGAATGACTCCTGAAACAGGTCCACATAGACGCTCATGATTGCCCCTCCCATGACTTGCTCTCCAGGCAGCAATCGGACCGGCTCGACGCCCCGTACCACCTCCCACACAAGACTACGAAACCGCCCATATCGACTGCGCTAGCAGCCCGTTGGCCGAGCATCCCTCCCAGCCGGTTTGCGCTGGTCATCTCTGGGGTAGGGGGGTTTCTCTGCGTCCCTGATCTCCCAGGCGAGGGTCGGGCCAGAAGCTCGGGCTGCTTACTTCCACCATCTGGGAAGCAGTTCTGTTCGTGAAAGGTGGGCAGGCGAGACCGAGCTGGCACTCGGCAGGCCGGGCCGCGAGCTGATCTCGGGTCACACACGGATCAGAGCACAGTCGCCCGAAGTCATTTGAATGGCCCCCGATCGTTCATCGGGAGAGGTGGCGCCGTCAGCTGGCCATCCTCGGTGTGCAGCCAAGCGAGGAGCTGGGTAGCCAACGCAGCCACCCAGCCGTCCTCAGTTTCGTGCTAGCTCACGGTCCGCCGCGCCGCGCGGTCTCTAGCCGCTCCTTCTCAAACCGGTTACTCAACAGGATCGCAGCGTCATCGGACGCCCCGC
>JBHICV010000307.1:0-1551 GCA_046759765.1 Acidimicrobiia bacterium | reverse complement strand
TTCGTTTGTATTTTATGTGTTCTTCACAATGGTCGGCATGGTTGCGTTTGCAGAGGGAATTGGCACCTACTGTTCCGGCAAGTGTGACCGGATCCGGTCTTCTTCCATCGTATGTTCCTCCTAGGCGGCGGTGGTGGCCGTCAGGAGGAACTTGACATGAAGGTCGATTCACTGGATGAGCTGAGGTCGGCGTTCGCAGAGTGGCGGAGGAGGAAGAAGCACGCGCGCGAGGCGATGCCTGAGGAGCTGCTGGCCCGGGCGCGGCGGGCCACGGAGAAGCATGGGGTGAGGGCCGTGGTGGGTGTGACGCGGGTGGAGCGGGCCCGGCTGTTTCGGAGCAGGCCGGCGGGCAGGAAGGCGCCGGACGAGAAGACGAAGGGCAAGCCGCGGTCGGTTCCCAGGTTCTCGCGGCTGGAGTTGAGCGCGCCGTCGGCGCCGAGCCTCCGCCCCCTCGCCGAGGTCGAGACAGGCTCGGGGGTGACGCTCCGCATGTTCGAGCAGACGCCCGAGCTGATGCGGTTGCTCTCGGCGATGTGCGGCTTGGGGGGTATCCGATGATCCAGATCCCTGCGCAGGCGAGCGTGTTCGTGATGCACGAGTCGGTGAGCTTCCGGAAGGGCATCGACGGGCTGGCGGCGGTGGCTCGGGTGGTGCTGAGCAAGGAGCCGATGAGCGGGGCGTACTTCGTGTTCCGTAACCGTGGACGCCACATGCTCCGCATCCTGTTCTACGACGGTGGCGGGTTCTGGCTCTGCACGCGGCGGCTGTCGAAGGGGACGTTCTCCAACTGGCCGACGAGCGACGGTACGGAGCCCTGCTCGCCCCTGCTCGCGCGCGACCTTCAGGTTCTCATCTGGGGCGGCGATCCGTCGAGCTGCTCGTTCCCTGACCTCTGGAGGAAGGTCGCGTAGGGGCGCGCCCGCAGACACGGTCGGCTTCGCGGTCAACCATCGGGTCCGAGCTCGGCAATGGGTTGCGACTCTCCGGCTCGATGAGTCCCGGGCCGTAGGGGGTGCTGGACTTCCTGCGAAGGAAGTGGGCTCGGGCTCGACGGCGTGAGCGGCTGGGCCTGTGGGACCCTGTCGAGCTCCTCGAGTCGGTCACGGTAAACCCAGGGCAGGTAGTGGTTGGGCCTCTTGGCGAGGTCCTCGTGGTTTCGCAGGCACTCGGTGAGGTAGGCAACCGGCTCGATACCGTTGGCGTTGGCGGTTGCGATCAAGGACATGTGGCGATCGCCGACATCGGCGCCGTTCTGGGTCTTGTAGGCGAAGGAGCCGGCGAGATAGCGCACCGGGATGATCAGGGCTTGCTCGACCAGGTTCGTGTCGAGGGGGACTCCGGGAAGCTCGTAGAACTTGGTGAGGCGAGGCCACTGGTTGATGACGAAGGAGACGGGCTCCCACAGAGGCGAGTTGGGCTCGACAAGGTTGGAGTCGATCTTCTCCTTGCACATCGCCCAAAGCCTCGACATCTGCGGTTTCGAGTGCTCGCGGTGGTACAGCATCCTCTCGTCAGCGTCGAGGCCGAGCGCCTTGGCCTTGACGTCGTTGT
>JBHICV010000306.1:0-1578 GCA_046759765.1 Acidimicrobiia bacterium | reverse complement strand
AGCTGACAGTAGCTTGCGACCATGCGTAAAGGCTCCTGCAAATCATGCGAGGCGACATAGGCAAACTGTTCCAGCTCGGCGTTCGAACGCTTTAGTTCGTCGCGCTCCTCCATTGCATCGAGCATCCCGTTGAAAGTTTGGGCAAACTCTCCGATTTCGTCATTGGCCAGGGATGGAGCGCGGGCGGCGCGGTCACCGGCTTTTTGCCGATCCATTGCAACCCGTATCGCCTTGACCGGATTGGTGACGATACGGTTGAGGAGGAACGTGAGCAGGCCGATCAATCCCAAGAGGATTAAGGCGGCAAGGGAAATCTGGCCGGTCAGCGCCAGCGATATCTGCCCGCGGACTCGCTCGCGGCTCCAGGCGACGGCGAGGGTTCCGATCGGTTGCTCTTCCTTGCCCGTGACGACCGGGGCGATGACCACGTGGTGATCGGCGGTCATGACCGTCACCGTTTCCCCTTTCGCCAGGGCCTCAGGGTCCGTTTCCACGGCGTTCGACAGATCGTAGGGGGGCAGCGAGTCCGATTGGAAGCCGGCGAGCCGCTTGCCGGCGCCGTCGAAGACGGTGAAGGTGGTCAACATCGATGAGGACCACCGAATCATCCTCGATGACCGCGCGGACCACTTTTGATCCTTCGCGAAACGGCTGTAAACCGCTTCGATACGGTCCGGCTTATTCCACCGGACGGCGCCGGAGATTTCTCTGGCCAAAAAGGTGGTGACGGTCACGTTGTTCTCGGCCTCGAGCTCGTACAGGTCCCTGCGGTGATGCGCCAGCTGAAGCATCGCCATGGAGGCGAAGCCAATCGTCGTCGCCGCGGCGACGACGGTCACGAGCTTTCGGCCAATGGTCCGGCGGCTGCGACCGGCTGTGGCGCCGGCGCCAACTCCACTCTGAGCCTCTTGCATCGTCATGTCGGTCTCGCGAACCCCGAATTGGCGTGATGGTCCGGCCGGAACTACTCCTGGATTTCGTCGACGTTGACGCCGACCGTCACGGCGCCGATTACCGTGTTGGAGGACGGATCAGCGATCGAGATGTTGACCTGGGACTGGTAGGTTTGGGTCGACTCGTCGAAGTCGACCTCATCGACAAAGATCGCGTCAGAGCCCGCAAGGAAGGTCTTTTGCCATTTGGCTTCATCACCCTGCCAGTAGTCGGAGGTCACGTCGCTCTGGCCCACATTCAGGCCCTTGTTGTCCATTACGAAGATTTCGTTGTAGAGACCGCCGGCCCGCGCCTTGACCGTCTTGAGATAAGCCGACAGCGGCCTGCCCAAGACACTGTCAATCAGCGGCCGCCGGGTGAAGGTCCTGGTCTCGGCGCGCCACTGCTTGTCGAGCCGATCGATATCATCCTGCGAAAGCGAGGCGTGCTTGGCGTTTTGTTCCTTGATTGCCTGGATCACGACGGGATCGTTGGCCCAGGCCTTGATTTCGCTGATGAGCGAATCGGGGACGGGCGCGTGCCGGCTCGGCTGGGCGGCAAGCGCCACCGAAGACGCCAAGGCGACGGCGGCGAGTGCGGATATCGTTCTGATCATTCCCTCATTCCCATCTTTCCTGAATCTTT
>JBHICV010000305.1:0-1580 GCA_046759765.1 Acidimicrobiia bacterium | reverse complement strand
AAATCGACCAGCCACCACCAAAGGAGGTCACCACCACCCAGACACCCGAACTCCCCGCCGCCTAACGTGGCAGGGAGCCGCTGAGAGTCACCTCACATTTCCACCTCTCAGCGGGACGCTGCCGATATGGGCGGCTCGGGTGTGGGTTTCGGTGCCGTTCCTAACCTGGTCTTGTAGCAGTGGGGGATACTGCGCCGTCGCCAACCAGGGTGAATCAACCTGGACTCTCGGGGTTACGTCGGATCGGCCTGGGCGAGGGGCAATCGGGGGACATGAGTGCAACGGGAGATGACCTGTGGAATCTGGAGCTGAAGCTGGCTGCCGCGCCAGGCCCGGTCCAGTGGAGCCACTTCACTAATCACTACGTCATGGCGCCATGGCATGTTGAGGGCCGCCAACTTGTTCGCCCGCTAGTGACGCCGGATGGCACACCGGTCGTCACCATCTCTCGCAACCTCGGTAGCGTCGAAGTACCGGATCTCCGCGTTGTGATCAGCTCCGATCAGGCCCTCGAATCACACCGACTCGACTCGCTGACGTTGACGCTTGGCGACGCGCTGGGTCTGAACGAGGACGTGACCGATTTCTACGACAAGATCGTTCCGGCTGATCCCGTGTTGAGCGCAGCCGCTGATTACGGTCTGCGGGGCGCCCGCCTGAGGATTGCTCCCAGCGTATTAGAAGCCCTCGTTGCGGCGTTGGCTAGCCAGAAGGTTCACTTCTCGAGGACCTATCAGGTCATGGAATGCCTCACCCGAAAGTTTGGACGTCCTGTGCGGTACTCCGGTGGCGTGGCATCCACATTTCCAACCGTGGATGTGATCGCTACCAGGAGTGAGGAGGAGCTGGCTTCCTGTGGGCTCGGTTATCGGGCTCGACTCCTGCACGCCCTCGCCAAGAGGATCACAGGGGACTATTACGGTCTGCAGAGGCTAAGGGACGAGCCAAACACCGAAGCTGTCCGGGATTCGCTGATGGAGTTGCCAGGAGTGGGCCCGTTCACCGCCGATCTGGTGCTATCCATCGGGTTCCGGCGACCCTCATTCCACCTCGATTCCTACACGCGGCAAATCCTCGAACTTCTCTACGGCGTCAATCCAGACGACGCAGCAATGACCACCTTTGTCGAGAGCAGATTCGGCCGGTGGAAGCATTACGCGATTTTGCTGCTCACGACGGACACGGAGCGATGGTCCCCGGCTTTGGGTATCGAATTCCCCATCAAATCCGGCGCCTCGTATCGTCTTCCAGGCCCTGGAACCGCCTGACGGTCGACTCCGTCGGCGGCGACGATGTGCGCAGATGCGGTCGGGGTGTTGCGCTCTCCGCCTGATCCCGCAGGTGGTGCAGACGTGCCGCTCAGCCCGGTTGGCGGATTGCTATCGGTCACGATCGCGCGGCTCGGCCGGGACACTCGCCTCATCGCACGGAATCTCTCGATCCCAAGCTCCAACGGCTGGAGTGGTGGCTTGCCGGCGATCCGAGAACAAGCTGTTGCCCCATCAGACGATGAGCGACTGCACGGCCTAGGTTGCAGGAGAGCGGATCTGGAGCGATGACGGTGCCTACGAACGACGATC
>JBHICV010000304.1:0-1590 GCA_046759765.1 Acidimicrobiia bacterium | reverse complement strand
GGAAGGCGCAGCCACCGCCATCGACAACAGCCGATCGTCGACCTCGCGGGCCACGGAGAGGGCCGCCTCATGGGAAAACTGACCGGATCGGCAGCCTGGAAGGCCCTCGCTGCCCATCGAGACGAAATCGAGGATCTCCGCATCCGGGATCTCTTCGACTCCGATGCCGGGCGCTTCGAGAGGTTTTCCCGCAGCCTCGACGGAGCTCTGCTCTTCGACTACTCGAAGCATCGCATCACCGAAGAGACCATGCGTCTATTGGTCGCGCTCGCCGAGCAAGCGGACGTCTCCGGGTACATCGAGCGGATGTTCTCCGGTGAGCGGATCAACTTCACCGAGAACCGGCCCGTGCTGCACGTTGCGCTCCGCAATCGGAGCAATCGTCCGCTCGAGGTCGATGGTGAGGACGTCATGCCGTCGGTCAACGGCGTGCTCGAGAGGATGCGATCGTTCTCGACGGCCATCCGCAGCGGGAATTGGAAGGGCTACACCGGCAAGCGAGTCACGGACATCGTGAACATCGGCATCGGTGGCTCGGACCTGGGCCCGGTCATGGTGACGGAGGCACTGAAGCCGTATTGGAAGGACGGCTTGCAGGTTCACTTCGTTTCCAACATCGATGGCACACACCTGGCGGAAACCCTCAAGGGGCTTTCGCCGGAAACGACGCTGTTCACGGTCGCGTCCAAGACGTTTACTACCAAGGAGACGATCACCAACGCCACGTCGGCGCGCACCTGGTTGCTGAACGCGCTGGGCGACAGGGCCGCGGTTGCGAGGCATTTCGTGGCGCTGTCCACCAATGCGAAGCAGGTGGGCGAGTTCGGCATCGACACCGAAAACATGTTTCCGTTCTGGGACTGGGTCGGAGGTCGCTACTCGCTGTGGTCGGCAATCGGATTGCCGATCGTCCTCGCCATCGGCATGGACCGCTTCGAAGAGCTCTTGCAGGGTGCCCACGACGTGGACGAGCACTTCCGCGCGACACCCTTGGCCGACAACATCCCGGTCGTGATGGCCCTTCTGGGCATCTGGTACCACAATTTCTTCGACGCCCACTCTCACGCCATTCTGCCCTACGACCAGTATCTGCATCGCTTCGCAGCCTACTTCCAGCAGGGCGACATGGAGAGCAATGGCAAGGGTGTCGATCGCGAGGGCGGACGTATCGAGGACTATGATACCGGCCCGATCATCTGGGGCGAACCCGGCACGAACGGCCAGCACGCCTTCTACCAGCTCATCCACCAGGGAACGCGGCTGATCCCGTGCGACTTCATCGCTCCGGTCCACACCCACAATCCGCTCGGCCGGCACCACGACATCCTGATGGCCAACTTCTTCGCCCAGCCCGAGGCCCTCATGGTCGGTCGCACGGAGGAGGAAGCTCACGCCGAGCTCGCGGCCGCGGGCGAATCCGGGCGGGATGACCTGGTGGCGCACCGCGTGTTCACCGGAAACCGACCGACCACGTCGATTCTGGTCGATCGCATCACGCCCAGGACTCTGGGCCGGCTGATTGCCCTCTACGAGCACAAGATCTTCGTTCAGGGAGTCATCTGGAACATCAACAGCTTCGACCAGTGGGGT
>JBHICV010000303.1:0-1590 GCA_046759765.1 Acidimicrobiia bacterium | reverse complement strand
AGTCCAGTAACGCCCGATCCGATGACGACAACATCAGCCCGCGCCGGGAGGTCGACCGCCTCGACATCGTTCGGTCTGGGAAAGTCATCCGTCCAAAAGGGAGTTGTCTTCACCAGGAGAGGAGATTACGAAATCATCGCGGGAGCGGACTCTATTGGTCGCGCCGCGGACTCGTTACTAGGAGAGGTCGAAGACGATGGTTTGGAGATCCGTGAACTCCTCGATTCTGCCGCGACCCCAACCGGTTTCGGTTCCCGCCGCCCCTCCAAAGGGCTGGAAGGTTTCCCAGAAGTCAGTGGAGTCGTTCACAACTACGGTGCCCGAGCGGATGTGATCGGCATACCAGAAGGCCTTGGAGAGGCTCTGGGTGAACACTGCCGCCTGTAGGCCGAGATGGGTGCGGTTGGCAATGGCCGCCGCCTCTTGGTCGTCAGCAGCCCGGAGGATGGGAACGACGGGACCGAACGACTCCTGCTTGGACAGCAGGCTGCCTTCGGGGACGGCATCCACCACCGTGAACTGGTAGTAGAGGTCAGTGGGGAATCCAGAGGCCCGGCTGCCACCTAGCAGGATCTGGGCTCCATGATCGGCCGCGTCGGCCAGGTGGCGATCCATCTTCTGTGCGGTGGCCTGATTGTTAAGCGGTCCCATGTTGGTTGCCTCGTCGAAGGGATCGCCCAGCCGCACGTCCTGAGCCGCATTGAGCGTCGCCTCCACGAACTCGTCGTGGACGTCATCCAGGACCACCACCCGCTCGGTAGCGCAGCAGACCTGACCGGCGTTGTAGTAGGCGCCGTACACGGCGGCGGTCGCGGCGGCCTCGACGTTGGCGTCTGAGGTAATGACCGTTGGACCGTTGCCCGACATTTCCATGATCGAGCGCTTGATGCCCATACGCGAGATGATCTTCTTGCCGGTCTCGGAAGAGCCGGTGAAGCCCACTGCATCGACGTCCGGGTGCGTGACCAACCGGTCTCCAGTGTCTCCCTCTCCGGGGATGACCTGCAGAGCACCCGCCGGGACGCCCGCCTCGTCAAACGCCTTAGCCAGTTCCAACAACGCCCACGAGGTGAAAGCCGGTGGCTTCACGATCAAAGCATTGCCCGTTGCGAGTCCCGGGCCGAGATACTCGAGGGGAATCGTGACCGGGAAGTTCCAGGGTGTGATGGCTGCCCACACTCCGACCGGCCGGCGGACCGTGAACATACGCTTGTTTCGATCGGTGGTCGGAATCACCTCGCCGGAAAGGCGCTTCACGTCCTCAGCCGCATTGAAGAAGTACTCGTTCGCCTCCTCGATGTCGTCGAGAGATTCCGAGTGGTAAGGCTTGCCCTGTTCCAGGGTCTGAATGCGAGCGATCTCGGGTACGTTCCGGGCGATTGCTTCGGCGATGCGGTGACAAAGGTCAGCCCGGTCGAAAGCCGACCAATGGCGCATTTCCTCGGCCGCCCGTCTTGCCGCGCTGACCGCTCGATCGATATCGGCCTTCGAGGCAAGCGGAACCGTGGCGATGTGCTCACCTGTAACCGGGCTGTGGATCTCATAGGCATCGTCTCCGGTGCCTTCAGTCCACGAGCCGTCGATGTACAG
>JBHICV010000302.1:0-1595 GCA_046759765.1 Acidimicrobiia bacterium | reverse complement strand
CGATCGTCCACGCTATAGCCAAAGCGCGCGAGATGTGCCCAAACGGTGACGTCAAAAGCCTTCGCGGCCGCCTGAACCCGCCGATTGAGCCAGACGCGTTCCAAATAGGCACGATCCGCATCGTCCTCGTCAAATTGCCGCATCACCCGCTCGACATCGGTCCATTTGGCAATATGAGGCCCTGACGCCTCAAGAATGGCCGCTCGGAGACCGCGTTTCTTCGTGAGATCGTGTTGATCCGAGGCTTCGCGATGAAAGAAGAAAAAGCGCCCATTGTGCTGGCGCCTTCGATGCTTAAGTGCATAATCCATGGTTGTTTCGGCCACCGATCCAGATCCCGGTTCGGGTGCGGTCGTGGTCTCCAAGGCCCAAGGATCGGCCAATGGCCGCTTGGCGAGATTGGCCAACATCACCATCCAAGCCTGCCGGAGGTGGTCGAGGGTGAATCGGTGGGTCTCATCAGCGTGCTGGAAGGTCGTTCGGGCCCCATCCCGGGCGTTGGGCGACCCTGAGACCGCTTCTGCCTTGCCATCACCCCCGATCCGCATGATCCGCTCCAGCCCGATATCAAAGTCCCGGGCAATCGGGCTCTCTTCCAAGATGCGGCGAAGGGCCCCATAGGCGAGTTCTTCGCTCTGCTCCTCCGTATAGGCGAT
Organism: Acidimicrobiia bacterium; assembly: GCA_046759765.1. Lineage (GTDB taxonomy): Bacteria > Actinomycetota > Acidimicrobiia > Spongiisociales > CAZKJJ01 > JBHICV01. The sequence continues at coordinate 939 of JBHICV010000302.1, read as the reverse complement.
CATCGGGATATAGGGATCGGTGACGGCCATCGGGATCGGCTGCCCACCCTCATCAAAGCCGGCACAGCGGACCGGACCTTCGGGATGGAGCTCGACGGCTGCTAGCCAGGCAGCGAATTCGGTTTTGTTGGACCCCTTCCGCAGCGAAAGGACGCAGCGGTCGAAGCGCCGGCGCCCAGCTCGACGATTCCGTTTCTTCGATCGTCGGCCTGAGACCGTGAATCCATATTCCGGCTCGACTTCATACATTCGATAGATCCATGCCTGCGCTTCGTCGTCCAATGCAACCGGCTCACCAAGCAGATCGCCCGGGCCATGCACGAGCCGTTCTTCGATGAATTCGCAGATGTAGGGGCCGAGCGTCGGGTAGGGGCTCGCTTCGATTGGCGGGACGATGATCGTCGTCATCGTCAGGCGAGTTTGAGACCCTTTCGTGGATCCTTCTGGCGCTTTGCCGCTTTCTTCGCCTGGCGCCGTTTCTTCGTGCGATCGGCCGCTTCTTCGCCCTTCTCAATTTCCCACTGGAGGCGACGGCGATCGATCGGCGTCAAGCCGAAGCTCTGGCCGCCCTTCTGGATCGCATGAAAGAGGCTGCACAGTTCTCGCACGTCGAGTCCCGGCTTCCAGAACCGCTGATAGAGGCGTGCGAGGGCATAGAGCTCGCCTCGGACGTCTGAGTCCAGGAATTCAGCCGCCATCGGCGACCGCCAGACCTCAGTCCACCAACTGATGACCTCAGGGTGCCACTGCTCGGTGGGATCATCGAGCGGCGGCAATGGCGGCACTTTGCGCCGTTTACTCTTGCCGGGATGGGGCAGCGTCGCAGCGGTCGACACGCGATTCTTGCGCCGGCGGATAGCCGGATTTTTAGGGGCTGGACCGCGCATTACGTGTTTTCACTATGGTTGACGCACAAACTCGTACAGAGAAAAATCTAAC
>JBHICV010000301.1:0-1605 GCA_046759765.1 Acidimicrobiia bacterium | reverse complement strand
GGGCGTCGTCCTGGCGCTGGCCGTAGATGCCGTGCTGGAGGCGGAAGGGACGGAAGTCGTCGCCAAGGCCGCCGCCTTGCTCGAAGGCCTTGGCCTCCCGCTCGTAGTTGGCTATCTCCGCTGCGACGAGCGGTTCGAGGCCCTCGGCTGGATTACGGCGTTCGGGAATAAGCTCCTCCACCATTGCTTCCTCCGATCCTGATAGTCCTTAGTTGCCCCGAACTATTCTGGGCGAGCTCAGACTGGCAGGGAATCTGGTGGTGCGCCCTCGTCGACATAGATGGCTCGAACCGCCCGCTGCAGTTCCTCGACCGACCCCAACGACCGATCAGGGAGCTGGGAAAGAATCGCGCAAACTTCACGATCAATTCCTCCGTTGTCCCGAGCCCGGTTGATGACGGCTGCTTTGGACGTGGGGAAATCTAACCCCGCAAAAGCCACCTCGTAGTCTCGCTTCGTCGCGTTTGGCATGGCATAGCTTCAGCCCTGGGATAGTTCCTCCTCACTTGGCAGGACTCTCACCCAGTATTATATACTAAGTAACAACTGCATGAACTTTCCATAGTCCAGTAGGGAGGATGACAGACGATGATCGTGATTACCAACAAGGCGGCCGACAGGGTGAAGAATCTCCTGCGGGAGAAGGGCGCGGAGGGCGGCGCGCTCCGCGTTTTTGTCGCCGGCGGCGGTTGCTCCGGCTACCAGTATGGCATGGCTATGGCTCACGAGGCCGACGAGGATGACTTCGTCATAGAGCAGGACGGCATACGAGTGCTCGTGGACCCTGAGAGCGCACCACTGCTTGAGGGCGCTGAGATCGACTATGTCGAGGACGTCATGAAGAGCGGGTTCACTATCTTCAACCCTAATGCGGTTAAGAGCTGCGCTTGCGGCTCGAGCTTCGACACGGCGGCCAGCCAGGGCAGCGCGCAGGCGCATGCTTGTCACTAGAGGACACCCGCCTGAACACACAGGTCCGTAACCGTGCGTTCGTGTGGGGCGGTATACGCTAGGAAGTTGGAGGTGTAATGGCCACCAAGGCACAGGAGATCATCGGAGAGGGCGGCTACAAGTACGGCTGGCACGATCCGGAGTTCAAGGCGGTGAACGCGCCCAAGAAGGGACTCAGCGCCGGTGTCGTGGCCGGCATCTCCGAGCAGAAGGGCGAACCGCAGTGGATGCGCGACTTCCGGCTCAAGGCCTACGGCCACTGGCAGGAGCGGCCCATGCCGACCGGGTTCTGGGGCGGTAACATCCAGAACTACCAGCTCGACTTCAACGACATCTACTACTACGTCAAGCCGGTGCAGGAGCAGGGCCGGACCTGGGACGAGGTGCCGTCGGAGATCAAGCGCACCTTCGATAAGCTCGGCATCCCGGAGGCGGAGCGTAAGTTCCTCTCCGGTGTGGAGGCGCAGTACGACTCAGAGGTCGTCTACCACAACATCCGCGAGGACCTGGAGAAGCTGGGTGTCATCTTCGTCGACACCGACACCGCCGTCCGCGACTACCCCGACATCGTCCGCCAGTACTTCGGCACCATCGTCCCGCCCAACGACAACAAGTTCGCGGCGCTGAACAGCGCGGTGTGGTCGGGCGGTAGCT
>JBHICV010000300.1:0-1635 GCA_046759765.1 Acidimicrobiia bacterium | reverse complement strand
GGGAAATCCCGCTTCCGTCCTCGCGGGCCGCGATTCGACTGGGCCTGCGCCAGATGAAGCCTGCCCGAATTCGCTCCGGCGCCCCCCTGAGTCCGACGCTCCCGCTGCCAGGACCCCTCCAGCGCCTCCCACACCGGGCGCCAATACTGCGCGGTCGATTCCATCACCACTTCCTCGACCTCCTCCGCCACCAGCCAATCCGCCAGCCCCCGCAGCTCACTCGGACTCGTCCCCACCCGCCGATGCACAAACCTATACTCACCCTCGACTGCCACGTCGGCGATCACCACCGCCAACATCCTCTTGTGTACGTCTATCCCTGCAATCCGGTATGGCATCGCTCCTCCTCGCGCCGGAGCGGAGCGCGTGCCAAGCACTTCGTTATTCAGGCTCTCGGGCTCTCACCGCACATGCGGCCACGCCCATTTATTCGCTCTACCACGCACACGCCGGATCAGCCAGTTGAGCGGTCTCGATGGCCCCAATGGTTCGTCGATCTCGCCGCTCCCGCACCGCAACACTCTGCCAAAACCGGACCTGATTTTCATGACCTTTCGCGAGCTGTGTCCAACCCGGCTTCCACCGACTAATCTTCGCTAACCCCTCCGCCGCACTCACTCCACCGGAACGAGCCGCTTCAGCTCTTCATGCCAGTTGAGGACGACGACGATGTGTGTCGGCACGGAGGTCTCATCCGGTCTGCCGCCTTCCTCGATCATCAGGAAGCGCTGGCCGTCGGCAGTGACGTCGTAGTTCGCTGGTCTAATCCCCTCAGATCTCATGTAGGCCCCCTCGAACAAAAGTCTCGGTCTCCCTGCCTGGAATGTCGGTGCCGTCTGAGTCGAGACCACCATCATTTTGTCTCCATTTCGATAGAAAAGCTCCTTCCCGCTGTGCGCCCACACTGGCTCACTCCCACCATCCGTTGAGATCGGTACAACTCCACCTTCGCCAGGATAGGCTTTCACATAAACCTCCTCCCGGCCCGAGCGGTCGGAAGTGAAGGCTACCCAGCGTCCGTCAGGGGAGAACATGGCATTCTTTTCCTCGAACTGGGTGGCCAGGAAGGGCTGGGGTTTCCGTTCTCCTTCGAGCGGCAGCAACCAAATGTCGCCACCCTGTGTGTAAGCCAGCTGCCCCTCAGGAGACCAAGAGGTCGGAGAGTTGGTGATTTCGCCGGTTAGGAGTTCTTCGGCCTCCCCACCGCCATCCGTCGGCATCCAAAAGAGGCTTTGCCCTCCAGTTTGGTGAGAATGGAATGCAAGGTGCTCACCGTCGGTGGTCCAGACGGGCCAGCGATCAGAGCCTGAAAAAGTAACAGGGCTTAAGATTCCCCGAGCAAATTCATACATCCAGATGGAAGGAGTTGCCCCCTGCTCGTCTCGTATCTCGACCGCCAGATGCTGACCATCGGGCGACAAGCGGGCCGTACGATAGTCACGGAGTATATCTGTCACTGGCTGGCTCTTTCCTTGGCGATCCACCCACACCAACCTCCTGTAGGTCTGAGCACCACCCGCGACGTAGACGAGCGTTCCATCGCTGGCCACCGCGAAGTTCGCCAAAGTATCGGCGACTACAACACCTTCGATGACAGGACTGGGCTCTCCGGTCGGCTCGATTCGGTCGGCATCA
>JBHICV010000299.1:0-1656 GCA_046759765.1 Acidimicrobiia bacterium | reverse complement strand
GAGGCGGTTGTCCGCCGGTCAGGCCGTCGTCTGCCCCAACTGGACGAGTGGAGATTCCCTCGACCTTCCGACGTCTCTGGCAGAGGGTACACACGCGGCCCGAGGGAACCTATGTGGTCGCGGTGCACGGCGACACCTGCATGATTGAGCGACTAGATCCCCACCTTGCTGGCGGAGGAGAGCCGGATCAGGCGGGCGGGGTGGTCTAACCAGTTGGCACGTGCCCACGCGCTTAATGAGACCGTCAGCATCATGTACGGTCGGGAGTGGTGGAGGCGCTCAGCTTAGACAGCTCGTAGCTGCGAGAGGTAGCCCTCATGGCGAAACCGAGAAAGACGCTCAAGGTGCCGCTGCCGGAGTATGTCACACCGCCCCGTGAATGGCAGCGGCAGATACAGGAACGAGTTCTGCGGAAACAGGAGCAGCGGGGCGTGGTCTACCGGGAGAAAGACAAGCTAGAATTGCAGGTCCGCCTTTACCTGAAAGGGACAGCCCTCCGGTTACACGACGTGGATAACCGCCTCAAGGATGTGATGGACGCTCTGCAGGGAAGGCTTGGCGGCCCCAAGCGGATCAAGCCTCGCTCGCCGATAATGTGGAATGACAGCCAGGTCTACCGAGCCGTAGCGGAGAAACGTCCCCCTTCAAAGAAAAGTCATGGGCACGGATACCTTGTCCTCCGCAAATGTCGACCGAAATGAGGGTTGACGGCAGGAACGGAGGGAGCCAAGCCACTCAAAAACGGGGTGGTGGTGACTCACGTCCAACAGCTGGTTGTCCCCTCGACTACCAAGAAGTGCTCGACTTCGCCTACCTCTCGGGCTGGCGGCGCGGCGAAATCATCGGGTTACAGTGGCGCGATGTGGACCGGGTGGTCGGTGTGATCCGGCTGCGGCCGGAGCTGTCGAAGAACAAGGACGGCCGGGTACTCGTGCTCTCACGGCCCCTCAAGGATCTCATCGAGCGGCGATGGCAGGCCCGGATGCTCGGGTGTCTTTTCGTTTTTCACGTGAATGGCCACCGCATTGGGGACTGGCGCAAGACGTGGAAGCGCGCCTGCCAGGCAGCTGGACTCCTCGGCAAGCTGTTCCACGACCTCAGACGAACCGTGGTCCGCAATCTTGTGCGAGCCGGGGTGCCCGAACGTGTGGCGATGAGCGCTACCGGCCACAAGAGCCGATCCGTCTTCGACCGCTACAACATCGTGAGCGAGGCCGACCTGAAACAGGCCGCCACCCGGGTGGCCGAGTACGTGTCCGACCAGCCCACGACTCCTGCGGTGGTTCCCCTTCCGAGGGCGGCAGAGGCAGCAGGGCAGTGAGAAAACTCGGACAGAATTCGGACAATTTGAGCGGTGAGCCGAGAACGAGTGGTTTGGAAATGCTCGAAACTTCTGGAGCCGGCGGTGGGACTCGAACCCACGACCTGCTGATTACGAATCCTTCCCAAGACCCGTCCACGCCGCCTGAAGACGATCTATCCCCACATAACTTCGAGGAACCGCAATGAGCATACACGCTGGTACATCTCGGTGCCTTTCGGTGAGTTGGAACCAAACTGGAACCAAGGATGATGCCGCGAACAACTCCACTCGGGCCACCGACCTGCTGATTGCTTATCAGATCGCGTCCTGGAACCTCTCTATTCCGAAGCGGT
>JBHICV010000298.1:0-1664 GCA_046759765.1 Acidimicrobiia bacterium | reverse complement strand
CCTCAATTCCTTGGGCAGCAAACCCTCCAACTCCTCGATCGTCCTGAGGTAAATGGCCTTGAGCCGCTCGCATCCTGCGGCATCACAGGGAGTACTGCGAGCTTCATCCAGCATTGCACGGGCGACCGCGGCAACACGTAGGAGCTTCCCGGGCTCTTTGATGACGGGCAAGCGGACACGAGAACCAACAGTGCCAGGAGGACCTGTATCTGTGAAGCCGTCCAGTGCGATCATCGTCACCATCCTTGTTTCCCTCGGAAACGTCCGAGCAGGAGAGTGACTTCGCACTTCGTCGGGTTCACGACAAAGAGCAGGACTGCCGGCTAGATCAGGCCGTGGAGCCGTTCCACTCCCGGTTGCCTTCATCGACCACCGTCGAGAACCGAAGCCCCATGACGACGACGCCGGAGCAGCCCGCCTCCCGTGCCTCCGTAGCCGTCTCACGGGCGAGCTCCCACGCGAGGGCCCTGCGCTCGGCGGCAGGCGCCTTCTCTACTCGGGCCTTGAGCTCCTCGGTGGACGGAACGGCCCCAAAACCCTCGGCCCGTTGAATCCATTCCGAGCTGAAAGGCGGCATCACTCCCAGGAACACAGGAGGATCACCGGCCCTAAGGCCGAGCCGCTCCACGTTCTCCGCCACCCGAGACGGGTCGATGACGGGTCCCACGATGAAGAACTGGGATCCCAGGTCGACGCGACGCCGAAACATCTCACGGCTGAACCGGGTCGGCATCCCCACTTCAAAAGGTGGGGTAACCGCCTGCAGCTTCCGGAGATGCTCCACGATGTCGAGATGATCGGCGTGGTGCTCGACGGCAGGCATCGTGTCGCCGATTACGACCAGGAACGAATCGACGCCGTTGCCGAGCGCGCCCCGGACCTCGCTCTCGATGGCCAGGATGTTCCTGTCCCGGGTCGACACGACCACTGTCGGATGTACCCGGGGGACGTCGTGGGTGATGCGAGCTGCGTATGCGTAGGGGGACACTCGGATCTTTCCGAACACGTTGTCCGTGATCAGCACATGCTTCCATTGCCCGTCGAGCTGTCGGTGGGTCAGGTCCGGTAGATCCGGTGGATTGACCTCCGCGATGCTGATCCATCCGTCTTGCTGTGTGAGCATCAGGCCGGCTCGAACTCGGCTCGGACGGTCTTGGCTGCCTTGACCATGTCCGCGAGCTGGGCCTCGATGTCGTCCCAGGTGCGGGTCTTCAGCCCGCAGTCGGGATTCACCCATATGTCATCGGTGTCCATGAAACGCAGGAAATACTCGAGACGGTCATTCATGACGCCGGCACCCGGCGAGTGCGGGCTGTGAACATCGAACATGCCTGGTCCGATCTGTAGGTGCCCGTCCTCATAGAGGTCGTAGAACTGGTGGATGTACGAGTCGTCCTTAGACCGCGAGTACTCGATCGACGCCACGTCAACATCGGCTTCGTCCCATAGGGGAACGATGTCTCCGAAGTCCCCGTAGCACATGTGCGTGTGCATCTGGACGTCCGTGGGCGCCGAGAAGACCTTGTTGAGGGCGGCGCGCACACCTCGTGCGTAGATGCCCCGGAGCTCGTCAGCATCGGCCGTAGGCAACGGCCACCGCTCTCGTACCGCCGGCTCATCGATCTGGACGATTCGAACCCCGGCGTCGACCAGGTATCCAACCT
>JBHICV010000297.1:0-1678 GCA_046759765.1 Acidimicrobiia bacterium | reverse complement strand
TGACATTTTCATGGAACAGTTAACATGACATTTTCACTGGACAGCGACAGCACTGCCTTGATAGCCCTGCGGTACTGGCACTCTCACTCAGGCTGCAGAGCGATACGAAGACGGGTGGAGAAGGTCGGGTCGACAGTGAATTCGGTGCGGTAGGGCCGAAAGCCCGGTGCGACGACCTCAACGGTATGTCTCCCCGGCTGGACACGGACGCGCGGGCGACACGCTATCGGGCTGAGCCGGTCGTACCCATGCCGGTGGCGGCCTCCGCGGTGTATAAGAAGTTCGTCAACCCTTCATCATAGTCCGAAAGCCCGTTCTGGCCCGTCAGGCGCATCCGCGCGTGGTACAGCGCGCGAATCACGGAGCCGACGACTCGTTCATAGGCAGAGGGCTTCGGGTAGCGCGCACGAAACACCGCTTTGAGCTCCGGCCGGAGCTTGGAGGCGTCGATCGCCGCGTGATACCGCTCGACGTCACCCCTGGCCAGCACCGCCATCTGCCGGTAGAGTCGCTCGCAGAACGCGGACTGCACGAGCACGTTCTCTCCCGACGCGGTGAGCGCCAGGTAGGCCAGCGCCTGGGCCTCCAGCTCCTTGAGGTAACCCTTTCGATGACTAAATTCGTGCGCGAGAACGTGCGGCTGGAACACGCCGGTGTCCGGAAGATGGCGATGTCTCCCGAAAGAACATCGCAGCCGCCGACTGCGAAGGGGAAGACGAGCTGTACGAGCATGAAGTCCCGCACTTGCGCACTTGTCTCCACCCGCTGCCCGGTGATCCCCGCGACGTAGTCCGTGAGCCGCTGGTTGACTTGCGTCGCGAGCTCTCGCCGGGACATGCGCAGAGCCTCGTAGTGGTCGTTCAGCCTCTGGGTCAGCTCGTCAGCCTCCCGCGCGCGGGCATCCACGGGCATCGGCGTCAGGTGGCGGAGATCCGTGCCGAAGACTTCGCGAAAGTTGACCCGCTTCACGTGTCGGCGACTCAGCCAGTCCTCGAGTGCGCTCCCCAGATAGACGCCCGCCGCACCGGCGGCGAGGATCCGTCCCGGCAGGGTAGCACCGACTAGGAGGCGACACGTCAACGGGGCGGCAATCACGATGTCGCTGAGGGCGATCGGAAAATACGTGGCGCGGTTCGGAATGTGAACCTTATCCATTGTCAGCTCAATATAGAGCGCCGGTCTGACGTCGACAAGGCGAAACAGCGCGTGATCAGCGGAGCCGGGAGCGGTCCGCGAGTCGGTTTCGGGCCGGCTTGACGAGGACCCCCCAACTTGCGGATTATCGAACTCTTAGCCTAGCCATTCGGGGGGTGCGCCGATGCTCGGGAAGTTCCTGCACGACCTCTTCTCACCAGGGAGCCGGGCCAGCGAGACGCGGCGGGCTGAGGCGAGCGTCGAGTACAAGGGCTACACGATTACCCCTGCGCCCGAGAAAGGCTCGGCGGGCTGGCGCGTCGCCGGCACGATCTCAAAGGAGATCAGCGGCCGCCGGAGGGTCCATCAGCTCGACCGCGCCGACGCGTCGCCCAACCGCGAGGCGATCGTCGCGATGACGATCGAGAAGGCGAAGCGCGTCATCGACGAGCAGGGGGATCGAATCTTCGGCGACGCGTGACTGCGGTTCCCCAACGGGATTCAACCACGAGACTGTTAACCCGTTCCTGATCCCCTTCGAGGC
>JBHICV010000296.1:0-1728 GCA_046759765.1 Acidimicrobiia bacterium | reverse complement strand
CGGTGCGGGCCCAGGAACTCGAGGCAGAGGCCCAGGCGGAAGCGATCTCCGACGCAATCGATCCGGGGCTTGTCTCGACCGGTCAATATCTGTGATCGGCGCCTAGCCTCCCGCCAAATTGGCCACTTCGGGGTCACGCTCGAGCCAAGCCTCGAACTGAGGCATCGCCGCCTCATAGGCCGTGGCGGCGACTCGGTCGACGGCATCGAAGTCGAGCATCCCCACTCCCCGCAAGTCGAGGTCGAGGTACAGGTCGGCGACTCCACCGTCGATCAGCAGATCACGATCTCGCATCGAACCAACGACCATGGAACGCAGGAGCGTGCTCGTGATAGGCGGAGCCACTGGGCGACGCCGGGGATTCAGCCGATCCATCAGCGCGCGGAATCCGGACACCGACAGCCCGAAGTCGCTGCGAGCGCGCGACCACACTGACGGAGCGACGTTGACCGCCACCACCCGGCCGTCGGGGGTCGAACGGCGGACAACGTCCGCCGGCAGATTGTTGAGGACGCCTCCGTCCACCAGGAGATTCCCGTCGAATGGAACGGGCGGGAAAACCCCCGGCAGAGCGCCAGATGCCCTGACGGCAGTCGTGAGGTCGCCGACCCGGTGCACGACCGTTCGAGATCGTGTGATGTTGGTGGAGATACAGAAGAAGGGAATCGTCAGGTCCTCGATCCCTCTGGATCCGAACACGGCCCGCATCGAGTCGGTCGCCCTGCGCCCCTTGACGAGCGAGACGACGGGCATGGTGTAGTCGAGGGTGTCTGCGAAGCTCTCTTTGACCACCTCGGTCATCTGCGTGTGGTCGAGGCCCAAAGCGCGTAGGGACCCCATGACCGAGCCCATGCTTGTGCCGCCTATGAGGTCAATGGGGAGATGGAGTTCCTCGAAGCAGCGCAGCACTCCAATGTGGGCAAGTCCGCGGGCACCGCCCCCTCCCAGGGCAACGCCGAGGCCGCGGCCCGAAAGTATTCTGGCAATCCGGGCCAGGTCGTCCCTGGCTCCCATCTCAACGTGGAAGTGATCATCCACGTCTCTCAAATCCAGCCATCGGCCGGTTCGATGAGGCGAGGCACTCGCCTCATGCAGAATGACGAGTGCTCTGCGAGCGTGACGCTTCCCGTCGAGCGTCTCCGCCAGCGTCGCTTCGACCGGCTGGAGCGAGGGGCCAGCCCGTGCGTCAATGACCGTCAGCACCAAGTCGGCATGACCAATGGCGCGCTCCGTCCACGGCGTCCACTCCGGATCGCATTCGTAGACAACTACCTCAAACCGATCTTCGACCTCGCCGAGCCACTCCCCGAGGCGGATGGCGGCTGGTTCATCCGCGGAGGCCGATGCGATTCCCGGTTTACCCAATATTTCATCGATGCGCTCGCGAGTGAGCTGGTAGGTGGTTCCAACATCGCCCAAGGCCCGGGCGAGATCGACGGCGAAGTGCCGAACGCCGGAATCATTCGTAGCGGGCAGGACGGCAACGGAGAGTCTGAGGGCACCTCTCCGGCGGACGTCCGAGGTTCGCAAACGGCGCAGGATCGAGCTGGTCACCTCCAGCATCGTTTGCGGATAACGGCTGCCAATCAGGTCGAAGACTCGGCGGGGAAGGCGTCCGAGAGTCGAATCGCGCGCCGCAAACACTGTCGCCGCGCGAGGCTGGTCGATCAACAAGGCCAGCTCACCGACCGTTTCACCCGGCACCACCTCGGCGACGATCTCCTGTTT
>JBHICV010000295.1:0-1792 GCA_046759765.1 Acidimicrobiia bacterium | reverse complement strand
CTCGTCGTGGTCGGCATCTGGGACCAGCTGGCGAGGATCGCGGTCCCTGTAGCGGGTGCGGTACTGGTTGCCGCGGCGAACGGCCTGCCCCCGGTGGCTCTGACCACCATTTTGGTCGGGGTTCTCTTTGTTGTGACAGCTGTGGTGGCTCTTGTCCTTCTGTTCCGCTCGGACGGTCCTGCCCGGTGGGCCGGGCGGGTCGGAGGGCGGCTCGCTTCCTGGGCAGCCCGGCCATTTGGCAAGGGTCCGTTCGACTGGTCGGAGCAAGCGATCTTGCTCCGCAGGCAGACGGTCGGACTGACCTCCGTGCGGTGGCCCGCTCTGACCGCCTCCGCCATCGCTGCCCAGCTGATGCTCGGAGTGCTTCTCTATGCCTCCCTGCGAGCGGTCGGACTCGGTGTAGACACCGTGAGCTTCATCCAGGTAGTCGGTGTCTACTCGCTGGCAAGAGCAGTAACCCTCCCGGGATACACGCCAGGAGGGGTCGGAGTGGTCGAACTGGTCTTCATCACTCTCCTGGCCGAGACCGCACCGGCCGCGACGGAGGAGCTCATCGCCGCCGGAGTGTTCCTCTGGCGGGCATTGACCTATCTACTTCCGATCCTCGGCGGGCTCGTGTCGTGGGTCGTTTGGCGAACGAAGAGCTCGTGGCGGCAAGACCCCCAGGAGGCTTTACGAGGCGATCGCTACGCAGGCCCGGAACCCGCGACTGCCTCAGGCGAGGGCCCTTTCGACTCTTCGGATCTCCAGTGAGCGGCCGATTTCGATCGCGCCGGTAACAATGAGCCAGATCCCGGCCAGCCATGCGATGACCAGAGCGGTTACCTGCGGCCACGACAATGTGATGAGGCCTGCCGCGATCGAGAACAGCGAGGCAACAATCTGCCAGCCACGGTGCTCGATGCCATGGCCGAAGATCCCGGTGACCAGCTGAACCACGCCCCAAACCAGCCAGTAGGAGCCGATTACCAGAACCATCAGAGCGCCGCCTCTGATGGGTTGGGCGAGTATCAGGGCTCCTGCCAGCACCCCGAGGAGACCACCGATCACGAGTAGCCACTTGTGACCTACGGCTCCGCCGAAGCCCGCCACGATCCAGAAGATCCCGAAGATGATGATGTAGATGCCGAGAATGATCGACAGAACCAGGAAAGTCTGTCCCGGCCACACGATCGCCAGGATTCCAACGCCGATGGACACCGCGCCGAATAGCAAGACGGCCAGCCACGGCCAACCCTCGAAACGAAGTCCCGCCACGCCTGTGTCGGCTGTCATCACTCCTCCCAACTGGAACCGGCGGTCATGCTAGGACGCGGAGGTTGCTTCCCTAGCCGCAGCTCGATGCGCCGACCTCAGCCACTGGCGCGGGCGATAGCCAGCTCCTGCAGGCGTTCGTGAGTGCTGATACCGGTCTGAGAAGGGACCTTGCTGTAGGAGCCGTCGGACCGGAGCTCCCAGGCCAGGACGTCATCGGCGAGATTCACGTCAAGTACTTCGGAAAGTCGGTCCTGGAGGCTCTCACCCTTGACCGGGACCAACACCTCGATGCGGCGGTCCAGGTTACGCGGCATGAGGTCTGCCGAGCCGACGTAATAGTCGAATCCCCTTTCGGCGCTACCAAAGCGGTATATGCGCGAGTGCTCGAGATAGCGGCCGACGATCGAGCGAACCCGTATGTTCTCCGACAACCCGGGCACCCCGGGACGGAGGCAGCAGATTCCACGCACGATCAGGTCGATTGGCGTGCCCGTCTGCGAGGCCTCGTACAGGGCTTCAATCATCCGCTCATCCA
>JBHICV010000294.1:0-1797 GCA_046759765.1 Acidimicrobiia bacterium | reverse complement strand
CTCCCCGAGGTTGAGCGATGGCGCCGACCACCAAAGCTGAGCTCGCCGCCCAAGTTCAGGCGTTGCGGAAATCTCTCGACCAGGAGATGGCGAAGAGTGCCCGGCTCGAGAAGAAGCTGACCGAAGCGCTGGAGCAGCAGACCGCCACCGCCGAGGTGCTCAAGGTCATCAGTCGATCAGCCTTCGACCTGCAGCCTGTGCTCGACACCCTGACCGAAAACGCGGTCAGACTCTGCGCGGCCGAGATGGGACTCATCCATCGATTCGACGGTGTCCTTATCAGAGCGGCGGCCTACTACAATGTCCCTGCGGAGCTGATCGATTTCCTGGAGCGTCACCCAATCTCCCCGGGACGGCACAGCACGGCGGGCAGGGCCGTCCTGGAGCGGCGGCCGGTCCATATTCCCGACGTCCTGGCCGACCCCGAGTATACATTTGCGGCACGCCAGGCGTTTCCCTACCGGACCGTGCTCGGAATTCCCATGCTCAGAGGGAACGCCGTCCTCGGAGTATTCGTCATCTTTAGGGCGGAAGTGGAGCCGTTCACCGATAAGCAGATCGAGCTGGTGACGACCTTTGCCGATCAGGCCGTCATTGCCATCGAGAACGTGCGTCTCTTTCAGGAACTGCAGGCCCGCAACCGCGACCTCACCGAAGCCCTGGAGCAGCAGACGGCCACGAGCGAGATCCTGCGGGTCATCAGTCAGTCACCGACGGAAACCCAGCCGGTCTTCGACGGCATCGCGCGGAGCGCGGCCAAGCTGTGCGGCGCGGTGCTGGGCATGGTTGGCCTCTACGACGGCGAGCGTGTGCACCTCGCGGCGGGCACGTCGGGGGAAGGGCTGCTAGAAGACTCGAAGTTTCCGTGGGTACAGCTCTATCCCCGGCCGGCCCGTCGGGCCGGATTGATCGGGTGGAGCATCCTCGAGGGTGTCATCTACCACGTTTCGGACACCGAGAACGACTCACGGCTCTCGGAGGTGGCTGTCGCTCACGCGCGGCTGGGAGGGTACCAGAGCTTCCTGGTCGTCCCCATGCTCCGCGAGGGCACCGCCATCGGGGTGATCGCTGTCGCCGGGCCCGAACCTGGGCCGTTCCCGGATAGGCAGATCGAGCTACTCAAGACCTTCGCGGATCAGGCAGTCATCGCCATTGAGAATGTCCGCCTGTTCCAGGAGCTCCAGGTCCGGAACCGCGACCTCACGGAGGCCCTTGGCCAGCAGACTGCCACCAGCGACATTCTCGGTGTCATCAGCAGCTCGCCGACCGACGTACAGCCCGTCTTCGACACCATCGTGCGGAACGCCGTGAGGCTCTGCGGCGCTGTCTTCAGCGCGCTCCAGCGGTTTGATGGCGAGCTCGTGCACATGGTAGCCCACCACAACTTTACGCCTGAGGCGCGAGAGTTCTTCCAACGCATCTATCCCATGCGTCCGAGCCGCGCCCAAATGTCGGGGCGAGCAATCCTCAGTCGCACGGTTGTCCAAGTTGATGACGTTCTGAGTGATCCCGAGTACCGGCGCGAGGGCGCGATCGCCGGAGGCTGGCGAAGCATGCTCTCCGTACCGATGCTTCGAGAAGAGAAGCCCGTCGGCACTATCGTCGTAGCGAGACGTGAGCCGGGCCCTTTCTCGGACAAGCAGATCGCCCTTCTCAAGACCTTCGCCGATCAGGCGGTCATCGCTATCGAGAACGTCCGCCTGTTCCAGGAGCTCGAGGCTCGGAACCGCGACCTCACCGAGGCCCTGGAGCAGCAGACCGCCACCGCCGAGGTGCTCAAGGTCATCAGCCGATCAG
>JBHICV010000293.1:0-1900 GCA_046759765.1 Acidimicrobiia bacterium | reverse complement strand
AGGACTCAGAACCCGTTTGTCAGTCTCCTGATCCAGGTAGCGCATATGTGCTGCGATCTGCGCGGGTGTTACCGATTCAGAATCACGTCGCACGGGCAGGTCTCGTAACGACATAGGAACGATCTGATCGCATGCTTCGGCTGTTGTGGACGGTGGTGGACTGCCTGCGGGCCGTCTTTCTGCGAGGGGGGGTAAGCCGCTTAGAGATGGACGATGGGGCACGTCAGGGTGCGGGTGACTCCCTCGACGGCCTGGATTTTGGCAACTACGAGCTTCCCGAGAGAATGGACATCTGCGGCCTCTACGCGCACAATCACGTCGTAGGGGCTCATGACGACAGCGGCGGTGCCAACGCCGGGGATACGGCTAACCGCGGCGGCTACGTGTGCCGGTTTCGACAGCTCGACCTGGATCAGAACGTAAGCTTCGATCACTGCTCCACCCCTGAGAGGCTGTCCCCAGCTCAACCGTACTCCCACAGGGGACAGGACCGCAGACTGAGACTTTGTGCGTTGGCTCCGTGTGTCGGGTGACCGAACCATATCTGCCGATATGGGTGGCCAACCGCCGGTAGTGGGATAGCGCATATATGCCGATATGGGCGGGTTGGTGTAAAGCACGCAGCGAAATCGAAAACGTCGGAAGGGGGATAGTCACCGCGCCTCGCGCAACCTCGATCAGGTCTCCCGCCGGGACGCCAGGACCGCTCCGACGACCACCATCACCACGCCTGCCACGGCGATCGGGGCCACCTCGTCCCCTCTGAACCAGACACCGAGTGCGAGCGCAACCACCGGTATGGCGTATGTGATGAACGATGCTCGGGTCGAGCCGACCCGGCCGACGAGACTCCCCATGATTACGAAGGCGACGCCGGTACCGAGCACACCAGCGGCTGCTACCGCTACAAACGGTACCCAGGCAAACGAGCTTTCCGCCACAGCTAGGACCCCAAGCGGTGTCGTCCATACCGTCGCCAGGGCGAGCATCCTCGCCATCACGGGGATTGAGGAGTATCGCTGCTGGATCGGCGCGGCGATATTCACAGCGAGTCCGTAACAGGCGGTGGCGAGTACCACCAGGGCGACGCCTAGCGCCTCCGAGCTGCCTTGTCCGATGGACGGGGCACTGATCGCGACGACACCTGCCAAACCGACCACGAGACCGGCGACTGTCACCCTCCGAGGCAGGCGCCGCAGCAGGATCACTGCCACGACAGCGGCGAAGATCGGCATCGCCCCGTTGAGCATCCCGGTAACCGCAGAGTTGATGTACTGCTGGGCGATGGGGAAAAGCGTGAACGGAATCGCCACCCAGAGGAATGAGAGCGCGGTGAGACGAGGCCAGTCGGCACGCTCGACGCGCGTGGCGCGTGCCTTAGGAACCAACCAAAGGGCGCCGGCCCCAAGGCCGACACGAAGCAGCGTGATCAGGCCCGGTTCGAACGCCTCCAGTCCGATCGCCATAAGCAGGAACGACGATCCCCAGATCAGGGAGATCGAAACAAACAGGGCCCAATCCAATGCCGAGAACGCGCCGCGGTTAATGCCTTCGGAGGTAGTGAGGATTCGGCGTGTTTGTTGCGACGTCGTCATCGGCTGATACAACCCTTAGCGACAGCAAAGCATTGCAGATCCCCGGAGGCTGCCGCGTTCACTGGTCAGCGCACCCGTACCGAATCGCGTAATCGAGCCAGCGTATAACCGGCAATATCGGTGACTTCCCCGGCTGTGTCTCTCTAGCGCATATGTGCTGCGGAGTCAGGTGGTCATTGCAACGTTTCGGCGAGTTTGTCTGATGGTGTCTTCCATCCGAGCGTTTGTCTAGGCCGTCCGTTGAGGGAGTGGGCTGCAGCGTCGAGGTCTTCTTGGGTGAGCTTGGACATGTCGGTGCCTTTGGG
>JBHICV010000292.1:0-1942 GCA_046759765.1 Acidimicrobiia bacterium | reverse complement strand
CCCAGGGAGCGAGTGTGCGGCCGGAGGCCGCTACGGAGCGCTCAAACCAGCTCTAAATCACCGTTTTTGATTATGCAGCGCCTGGGCCCTTTTTTGATTCGGGTCCGCGCTGTAAAAAGGGAACTCCAAAGCCTATCTACCCGGGCAGGATGCCCGAGAAGGGAGTTCCCATGGACGGGATTGTACCGAACTTTCGGTTCGCCGCCAAGCAGCGCATCCAGCGAGAATTGGGCCGGTTTGTCCGCCAGCGCAAGGACGCGAGACTCAGCCGCCGCGGCCTGATCATCTTGAACCTCCTCCAAGGGCAGCCGGTCAGCGAAGTGGCCCGTACCCTCGATGTGAACCGGACCACCGTGTACCGCGTCGCGGAGCGGTTCCGAGACCTCGGCGTGGCTGGCCTGCTGGATCGCCGGGAGGACAACGGCGAACTCAAGATCGACGACGACTACCTCGGCCAGCTCTACGAGGTGGTGCGGGCCACGCCCGAGTCGTTCGAGTACACGCGACCGACCTGGACGCGTGAGCTCCTGGTGATGGTGATGGCGCGAAAGACGGGCATCGTGGTGAGCCTCTCGACCATGAGTCGAGCCCTCAAGAAGATTGGCGCCAGACGTGGCCGTCCCCGTCCGGTGGTTCGATGCCCCTGGTCCAAACAGGCCAAAGCCAAGCGGTTGCGCATGATCGACCGACTTCTGCAGAGCCTGGGACCTCGTGAGGTTGCCGTCTATGCCGACGAAGTGGACATCCACCTGAATCCCAAGATTGGCAACGACTGGATGGTGCCGGGTCAGCAGAAGGAGGTCGTCACCCCTGGCAAGAACGAAAAGCGCTACCTCGCGGGAGCGATGGATGCGACGACAAAGCGACTGACATGGTTCGAAGGCGAGAAGAAGAACAGCATGCTCTTCATCGGCCTGCTCCATGAACTGCGCAGGGCCTACCCGAACGCCAAGGTCATTCACGTCATCGTCGATAACTTCGGCATCCACAGCAGCAAGATCACCCAGGCGGTCGTGGCCGGGTTGAACGGTCGAGTCGTGCTCCACTTCCTCCCGCCGTACTGCCCGAACGAAAACCGGATCGAACGGCTGTGGCAGGACCTCCATGCCCAGGTCACTCGGAACCACACCTGTCCCACGATGGCCAAGCTGATGCCGCGCGTCCGGGCGTTCCTCCGGCGACGGGCGAACCCTGCCCCCGCCGCCACTCGACGCTCGACGCGACGTGTCGCATAATCACGAGCGGTGATTTAGAAGGCCGTGTGCCCGGTGAGCTCACGACCCACGATGAGCTCGTGAATCGTCTCGGTCCCCTCGTAGGTCACCACGCTCTCGAGGTTGAGCATGTGCCGGATGGGACAGAACTCGAGGCTGATGCCGCTCGCGCCGAGCATGTCCCTGGCGTCGCGGGCCACGTCCAGCGCCATGCGGACGTTGTTCCACTTCGCCATCGACACCTGGCTGTGGTGCGCGGCGCCCTCGTCCTTGAGGCGGCCGAGGCGCAGGGCCATAAGCTGCGCCGTCGTGATCCGTCGGCACATGTCGGCCAGGCGACGTTGGATGGTCTGCGTGTGCGAGAGCGGCCGGTTGAACAGGACGCGGATCCCGGCGTACTCGAGCACCTCCTTGAAGCAGGCGGTGGCCGCGCCGACGGCACCCCAGGCGATGCCGTACCTGGCCTGGGTCAGGCAGCTCAACGGTCCCTTCAGGCCGCGAACTCCGGGCAGGACGTTCTCATCGGGGACCCGGACGTTGTCGAAGGACAGCTCCGATGTGACGGAGGCTCGTAGCGAATACTTTCGCTCGATGTCGCGGGTCGTGTAACCTGGCGTGCCCTTCTCGACCAGGAAGCCGCGAATGCCGCCGTCGGTCATCGCCCAGACTACCGCGAGGTCGGCGATGGTGCCGTTGGTAATCCACATCTTCGAGCCGTTGATGACCCA
>JBHICV010000291.1:0-2015 GCA_046759765.1 Acidimicrobiia bacterium | reverse complement strand
ATGCCGTCATGAAGGCGGCCGGACTTACCCCCGGAGGGTTCTACGCCCACTTCGGATCCAAGGAAGCCCTCCTCGCCGAGACCCTATCCCTGGCGCTTGGGCGGATGCGGGGATGGCTCCTTGCGAGACTGGAGGACCAACGCGGCCTACCCTGGCTTCGACAGATCGTTCGTCGCTACCTCAGTCGAGTCCATCGAGATGGGGTAGCGGAAGGATGCCCGATGCCCGCGTTGACGGCGGACGTCTCCCAGGCCGGTGCCGGGGCGTGGCAGACCTTCGAGACCGGCTTTCGGGAGCTCGTCGCTGAATTCGAAGAGAAGATGCCAACCAGTCTAGGGTCACCGCGCGACCGCGCGTTAGCTACGATCGCCTTGCTTGTCGGGGGCGTGATGCTCGCCCGCACGGTCAAAGAGCGCAAGCTATCAGGCCGTATCCTCCGAGCCTGCCGCCTCCTGGCTGTGCCGGAAGATATCGCGGAGCAGTGATGAAAGCGAATGACGCGGCAGCCCACTTTCTGAAGAGCGTGCCGTGTTTCGCCGACGTGAATTCGAGGACACTGGCGACCCTCTCCATGCGCTGCCGACCGAGGCGACTGGCGGCCAGACAGCTGCTGTTCGTCGAGGGCGACCCTTGCCAAGACCTCCACATTCTGGTCGACGGACATGTGAATACGTATCGGGCAAGTGCCGAAGGGCGCGAGCAGATTGTGAGAGTGTTTGACCGACCCGGGAACACCTTCTGTATCCCAGCCGTGTTTACCGTCGGTAGAAACATCGTTACCGCCCGGACAATGGCTGAGACCAGCTTGTATTTGATCGACAGAGCGACGGTCGTTGATGTTGTGCGGAAGAATCCGTCGGTGGCCTTGAAGTTGGTGATCGCGGTGGGCGACGAAACGAAAAAGGCTATTGACTTGGTGGAGAGTCTTTCGCTCAAGCCAACGAAAGTCCGGCTGGCGAAATTCCTCTATGAGCGAGCCCTGGCAGAAGGTGCGTGTCGAGGAAAAGGGATCCGATTGACTCGAGATCGCCTCCGGGAAGAGGATGTTGCGTCGACTGTCGGGACGGTTCGGGTCCACGTATCACGGAGCCTCCAAAGCCTCGCTCGCGCCGGTGCGATTGTCCTCGAGCGAGGTGCCATTCATATCCCCGACCTGATGGCTCTCGGGCGAGCGGTAGAAGAGACACATCACTTGTCCGATTGACCACTGTGAGATCAGCGCGGCCTTCGCTGTCCGGTCCCGGTACCTCGCCGGCAACTGCAGGAGGGGCGGTTCGGGCGCCGACGGTGGATCTTCTGCTATGTAACTTTTGTAACAGACGGCACGCATGAGGAGATGTCTTACTTTCTGTCATCACAGCGAAGGGGGTTCGGGAATTAGAGGGTAAGGGACCGCCCTTGGCTGCGGCAAGAAGCGGCCGAGTGGGTGAGCTTCGAGTCTGACAGGATGAAAGGAGAGTCTCTATGGAAACTACCTTAGCTGGCAGCGTGATTGAAGTGGAGGAAATCCCAGAGCTTTCTCCAACTCAGCGCGAAAACCTCCTGCGTCGTTCGTGGATGGCAAACGACGGGTTTTGGTTCTACCAGACGTTTGCCAATTATGGTCCCGACGTGGCCAATAAGTTGAACGTCGCGGTGGTCCGCGAGTTTGGCCGTCTCGAAATGCGGCGGCTGCTTCGTGCGCTTGGGATCAGCGAGATTACGTCGGCGGCGCAGTATCGCCGTCTTTTCCAAGTCGCTGTCAAGCTCTATGTCGGAGACCTTTTTGACTATGAAGAGTCGTTTGAAGGGACGACCCATCACATTCGGGTGAAAAGTTGCTTCGCGTATACCGGCGTCAACCGGGCCGGGGTCGCGAAGGTATACCACTGCGGTCCCTTCGAGCGCGTGCTTGGCTGGTTCGAGGCGATGAAGTTACCGATGAAGCTTGACCCGGACGTGGGACTGTGCCAGAAAGCTCACTCCGGTGGGTGCGCGTACTCTCTTTCAGTGGAGCTCCCAGAGGATGCAGGGTC
>JBHICV010000290.1:0-2024 GCA_046759765.1 Acidimicrobiia bacterium | reverse complement strand
ATGAGTCGAGACCTCACTCGGTATACACGCGTGCTCCAAATTGTGGGCGACATCATGCGGGTGCGGGCCGAAAAGGTTCCGCTCGGTGATGTGGCGGTGGTCGAAAATGTCAACGGCGAGGAGTCCCTGACGCGGGTCGTCGAGTTGGATCGCGATGTGGTGAGTCTTCAGGTCTTTGCCGGGACCAAGGGCTTATCCACTGGGGCGGCCGTACGGTTTCTCGGCCATCCCATGGGGGTGACGTATTCGCCCAACATCTTGGGCCGCATCTTTCGAGGGTCCGGCGAGCTAATGGACGGCGGCCCGGATCTTTCGACCGACCCAAAGATCGCCATCGGCGGACCGACCGTCAACCCCATGATGCGGATCCTGCCGCAAAAGATGATCCAGACGAACATCCCGATGATCGATCTTTTCAACTGCCTGGTCGAAAGTCAGAAGATCCCGATCTTCACCGTTGCCGGGGAACCGTACAACGAGCTGCTCGCGCGCATCGGGTTTCAGGCGGACGCAGACGTCGTCGTCTTCGGTGGACTCGGTCTGATCTTTGACGACTACCACTTCTTCCGCACAACATTTGAAGACCATGGTGTCTTCCACCGCACGGTGATGTTCGTCAACCTGGCATCAGATCCGATTATCGAGCGGTTGCTGGTCACGGACATGGCGCTCGCCGTCGCCGAACGTTTCGCGGTCGAGGAGGGCAAGCGGGTCCTCGTGCTGCTCACCGATATGACGGCGTACGCCGACGCGATGAAAGAGATCGGCATTGCTTTGGAACACATCCCCGCGAGCCGTGGATATTTGGGAGACCTCTACACGCAGCTCGCGGTCCGCTACGAGAAGGCGTGCGACTTCAAGGGGGCGGGATCGGTGACGATCCTTACCGTGACCACCATGCCTGGGAACGACGTGACGCACCCGGTACCGGATAACACCGGCTATATCACAGAGGGGCAGTTGTACCTGCACGACGGCGTGATTGACCCCTTCGGCTCGCTGTCGCGCCTCAAGCAGCGCGTCATCGGCAAAGTGACGCGTGAGGATCACTCACAGATCATGAACACGATGATCCGCTTCTATTCAGGTGGGCAGGAAGCGGCAAAGAAGCAGGCCATGGCCTTTGAACTGTCGCCGTTCGACGAGAAGCTGCTGAAATTCGGCCGCCTCTTCCGCCAGCGGTTTATGGACATCAAGGTCTCGCTGTCACTCGAGGACGCCCTCAACCTGTGCTGGCAGACCCTGGCCGAGTGTTTCGAGCCGCAGGAATTGTTCATCAAGCAGGCGCTCATCGACAAATATTTCCCGCGGACAGACGGCGGTTCGGGCCAAGCAGTAGACCGGGCCTAGTGAGGCCGACATGGCGCGACTCATCCTCAGCAAGAGCGCAATGAGTCAACAACGCAACCAGCTCCGTCTGTACCAGCGGTTCCTCCCCTCGCTCGACCTCAAGCGGCGGCAGCTGATCGGCGAACAGGCCCGTGCCACGCAGGCGCTGGCCGAGCGTGAGGCCAAGGTGGCTGAGCTGACGGCCCAAATCGGCAAGATGCTCCCGATGCTGGCGAATCAGGAGATCGACGTCGCCGGGCTTGTGCACGTGAAAGAGGTGCGTCTCGCCGAGGAAAACGTGGTGGGTGTCAAGCTGCCGGTCCTCGCCGAGCTCGTGTGCGAGGTCCGCGACTACTCCATGCTCGCCAAGCCCCACTGGGTCGATGCGCTCGTCGACCAGCTCCGCCGCATGGCCGAGCTGAAAATCCAGCTCCAGGTCTATGCCGAACGGGTGCGCTGTCTCGAACGGGCGGTCCGGCGCACCACCCAGCGGGTAAACCTGTTCGAGAAAGTCCTGATTCCGACGGCCAAACAGAATATCAAGCGCATCCAGGTCTTTCTCGCGGACGCAGAGCGGGCGGCGGTCGTCCGCTCCAAGATCGCCAAGGCGAGGCATCACCCTGTGGCGAGCGAAGCCAATACCGGGGTAGCGCCATGAGCATCGTTCCGCTGGCCAAAGTCACCTTGTACGGGCT
>JBHICV010000289.1:0-2043 GCA_046759765.1 Acidimicrobiia bacterium | reverse complement strand
CGCCCTCGTCCCGATGACCGATTCGTCGTCTCTCGACTCGAGAAACAAAAACAGCGGCACTTGTCAAGAATGTTGTGTCTGAGAGAATCATTCGGATTCGAACCGCGCCTCGAACATGGCATTGATCTGGTCGAGTGCGGCTTTCATGTTAGCGGCGACGTTGCGCCACTTACCGTTTTCGAGAGAGGTGATGGCGATCCCGAGTTTGAGTTTGGTGATTTCCTCGGACTGGAAGTAGCCACCGCTGTTTCGGCGCAGGATCTCGAGTTGTCCGTTGACGGCCTCGACGACGTTGGTGGTGGACAGGGTGCGCCGGACGCCATCGGGATAGTTGAGAAAAGCGAGGTAATGTTGTCGCTTCTTCCGTAACTCCTTGACGAAGGAGGAATAGGATTTTTCGAAACGCTGGCAGAGCTCCTCGAACTGCTGGGCGGCGACATCGGAATTCCAGGCCGATTTGATAGAGCGAAACCTGCTGATGAACTCTGAGGCATCGGACTTGCTGAGATGCGATCTGACATTTCGGAGCATGTGGACGGTGCACAGTTGGATATCGGAGTTGGGGAACATGCCTCGAGTGACACCGAGCAAACCCGAGAAGTCGTCGTGGATGACGATCAAGACACGTCGGAGCCCCCTTTCGATGAGAGAGCGAAGGACGGCTTTCCACTCCTGGAGGTCTTCTCGTCCGTATCGGGTAAAGCAACCCAAGACTCTCTTCTTTCCATCGCGATGAAGGCCGACGACGAGATAGATGCAAGCCGGGCGCAGCCGGTCGCCGTCTTTGACCTCGACGTATTTGCCGTCGAGGAAGACAGCGAGCAGGTCAGGGTCGACGGGACGCGAGTTGACGAGCTCCAGCTCCTCGACCAGGCCTGAGGCGACGGTGTCGAGCTCATCGGAGCAGGCACCGAGGCCCATCTGTCTGAGGGCGGTTTTGGCGGCGTTGATGGAACGTGTGGAGCTGAGCACACCGAGGAGAAGGGCCTGCACCTCTTCGGAGTATCCGCGTGCGTAGGGTGGGGGGAGCGAGCGGGGCCGGAAGGTGCCGCTGCGAGTTCTGGGCACCCGGATGTCGACCGGGATGGAGCCGACGTTCAAGGAACGACCGTAGCCTCCATTGCCTTTGTCGGCCGTCGCCTCGGCAAGATAGGCCCGGCGTTCGGATTGACCGATGGCGGAGAGCATCAGTCCCAGGAGCTCGCGAACACTGACGTTTTCGAGGCCGGAGCTGAGCAGGCGGTCGATTTCGTTTTGGAGCGAGTCGGACTCCACCGCGTTTTGTGATATGTTGGGTTTGGGATCTGTAGGCATTGCTTGGTTCCTTTCAAGTAAACAGGTCCTTGCCCCAGGGCGGCTCCCTGGGGCTTTTCGTTGGTCTCACGCTGCCGACGGTTCAGCGGATTCGGCGGCGGCGCTTCGCGGCTTTGCGGACCGCCCGAGCCAGACGCCAGCGCTTCCAGTCGGCCACGCCGCCCCTTTGCCGCTTCAAGCCGGAGCGGGTCACCTCGACACCCAGCACCTGGCTGGCGTGGGCCACCAGTAGCTCCCGGGCCCACTGTGACAGATTGGGTCGACGCTGGGCGACCGGGTGCTCGGCCTCGAGAGCGCGCAGCAGAGAGCCGAACTCCGTCGCGGAGAACCGAATGAACAGCCCCTTCCCGCGAGGATGTTGCGCCCGCGGCCTTCCGGTACGTGCCATGACTTTATGATATCACAATCTCTCCCGGTTCCTTTCGTCAACACACGAAAGTCAGTTTCTGGTGAAGACGACATCATCAAGGAGTACTTCCCCATTGACCGCCGTAGACACAAGATTCAGCATACCCCCGGGCGTGGAGGGTCCCTGTTTTGAGGTGGGCGGTTTGGGAGATGTTGCAAGATCGTTCGGATGACGCTGGGCTCGGTCGAATAGGTTTCATAATGCCCCCTTTTCTACAACCCAGGAATCTTGAGAGTTTTGGTGTCGCGACGGGCTGTTAGCGAAGGGTAGTCCTTCGAAGCCTGCACGGCCTGTTGGACTCGCGGTTCGTCGAGGTCGCT
>JBHICV010000288.1:0-2081 GCA_046759765.1 Acidimicrobiia bacterium | reverse complement strand
AGCGCATATGTGCCGTTATGCGCTGCCTGATTGGATGGCTTCGAGGGTCGTTGGGCAGGGATCGTCGATCTGGTAGTTGGCGCATTCGCCTTCTGTGAAGCCTCTGGTGAGACGCTGCCGGGCACTCGTGACCAACTCGTCGATGGAGAGTGACACTTCGAGCCAGTTGGCGTCGTTGCCCAGGAACACTGCCAGGCGATCTGCCGATAGCCAGGCTGCGTCGGATGGGAAGGGTGCGGGGATACGGTCGAGAAGCGGCAGGGGTTCTGTGACCGAGGATCGGTCTCTTATTCGACTGACGTCCCACACCTTGACGAAATCGTCCTCCCCCGTCGTCACCAGTCTGGTTCCCTCGGGGGAGAGGGCCAGCCCTCGGTGTCGCGCGTCATGCGCCTCCCAGGTGGCCACGGTCTCCCAGCTGAAGGTGTCAAAGACCCAAACGCTCCCCTCCAAGTCCGCGGCGTACAGCAGCGACCCGTCCGGAGCAACCGCGTACACCCAAAAAGGCCTGTCTGTCGCCTTTGAAGGTTCGGCGAGCACGGCCCCCGAGTCAACGTCATAGACAGTGAGCCAACCAAAGAGATCGCTGTCAAAGGTCCCCAGCCAGCCCGCACCGGCAGCCGTGACATGTTGGCTTCGAGGAACCTCGAACTCGGATCGGACGTCGAGGGTCTCCCCGTCCCATACCCGTATAGACCTCTCTGAGCCCACTGGCGCGTACGACTCTGCCGCGAAAAACGATCCATCGAGGGCCGCTACGACAGACCCGAAGAACCAGTCGTTGGCTCCATAGAAGGGCTCGCCTCCCGGACAGTCGATCTCGCTTATCTGATCGATCGCCGACTCAGGGGCGGCACAGTCGGTGAGTTCAACGAACGAGTCCGAAGCCGGATCCCAGATCACGACAGGACCGATAACCCGTTCCCCATCCTGGCCAGTTCTCTGTCGTGAGACAAAGAAACGCCCGTCCGGCAGCTGCACGCCAAAACCGGATACCTGATCTCTGACCTGTCCTGTCTCGGGATCGAGCAGAGCGGTGACGACTCTGGAGTCCAGTATCTCGCCGTTCTCGTCGGGAAATAAGAGCCTTACAGCAAGGTTCGGCCCGTCAGCTACCTGATTGGGATTGATCCAGACCGCTTCGACGTCCGCTGGCTCTATTGGAACACCCAACTCGTCCAGACCGCCACCGAGATCCCACAACAGCAGGGCGGTTTCCGTGGCGGTGAGCAGCATCGACCCATCCTCAGTGAACGAGTGCGAGAAAGTGAACCCGCGCTCACCAAGCTTGGCCAACATCCGTCCGTCCTCCGCGTCGAAAACGAAGTCAGCTCCATGGGTCGTGGCCGCAATCTTTGTTCCGTCCGGAGAGAACGAAAGGGGGTCGAGCGAGAGGAAATCGTCCACCGACTCGAGGAAGCCGATGCGTTCGCCGGTCTCAGCGTCCACAATCAGCGGCCTCGACACGACCACGATGGAGAAGGACTGCACGACCTTCTGGCCGTCGGGGCTGAGAGCTGCCATAGCGCTTTCATCAAGACGGTTGATCAACTCCATTTCCGGAAACGACCTCAGCTCGGTCGGGCGGCCCCCTCCGTAGAGGAGAACCCGACTCGAATCCTCCGAGAACACCGCCTCCTCCCCGAACGCACCATCGATCTGGAGGCGATACGCCTCCTCCCAAGTTGAGGTGTCATACACCGTCACCCAGTCGGCATCGGGATCGTCGAAGCACCCCCCAGTACCGGTGAATACCGCAAACCATTGTCCATCTCGGGAGAACCCGTTGCCCCAAGCATTGAGAAACCGACAAGCGCCAGGCTCAAGGACTCGCACCACCTCACCGTCGGACGCACGGAGCACCACGATCCGGGCAGGGTTCTCGTCGTTGCCCTCCGCGTCAACGGCGACCGACTCGTCTTGAACAAGAGGGATGTCGAAGATCTGGACCGTGACCAATTCCTCGTCAGGGCTCAGGCCGACCCTCCTTCTCCTGAAGGTGCCGATCGTGGTCGGGTCGTGATATGTCCACTGGACCGCGCCGGTGGCGACATCGAACGCGACCACCTGTCGTGTTGTTC
>JBHICV010000287.1:0-2088 GCA_046759765.1 Acidimicrobiia bacterium | reverse complement strand
CGACGACCGGATGTCCCATACCTCTGAGCACCTCGGCCTCGAACTTCCCGCCCCCTTCTGCGACGTCCACGAGGACGATCCCGTGGATAGGTTCCACACTGTCCCCTTTCAGTTCCATGCAACCTCGTGCGCTTGTGAAAGGGCGAGGCGGATGTCCCGAATTGACGACTGGGCGATGCCCGACGTCGGAGGATTCATGCCATGGCAGCCGCCCATATCGGCACATATGCGCTAGCGAACGGCGGGGCGGAATGAACATCCGGACGGGCCCGACGAATCGTGTGCCAACGGTCTCAACTATCGAAGCCTCTAACGGCGGGCGAAGTAGATCGCGAGCAGAATTGCGACAGCTACGAGGACGAATAGCAGCAAGTAGTCGGTGGCCTGAACTCTGACCCACCATCTGATGAGCTGCCAGCGAGAAACGCGTAGCAGCTCGGACCGGCCGGTCCCTGAGTCGGCGTCGTCTCGCACCCTGGCCCCCCGGCTCAGACTCATCCACGTCAGTCTCACCCCGGAGTCGATAGCTGCCCAGAGACAATCCTGTGGACGGCAACCTGACTAGCTCCGCAGTTAGGCTCCCATCAGGCAGCCGCCCATATCGGCTCAGTGGCGTACTTGAGACCGAGCCCAGAACAGGGGCAACCCGACTGTGTTGGGTCGCCCCCAAGACGGCTCATCCCCAAATGAGCGTCGTGACCATTGATTCTACGCCCCACTGCTGGCTCGTCTACAGCCACAGATTCCTCGACAACCAACCGCCCATATCGGCACATATGCGCTACCTCGACCGCTAGGAGTCGGCACCCTCGTTGCCGATGGTCCGGAGGGCTGCTGCCACGAGATCCTCGACGGTTTCGTCGCCTGATTGATGAATGACAGGCATGCCCTCCTCCCGTGCCTGGGAGGCAACGAGCTCGTTACGCCAAAGGCTTCGCTCCATGAAGTGCGAAACATCTGTTCAGGGTCTGATGACGGCGCCCAGAATTCGACGTTCGAGCGTTCCCTCCTCCCCAGAGCATCTGGATCGAAATGCAACCAAATCGAAGCGATCGCCTCATCGTCTAGCACCGCGACCTTCTGCGGAGACAGCAGCCACCAATCGATCACCGTCGGCGAATTGGCTGCGGTGTGTGATCGGATCACTCGTTGAATCGGAGGCCACATCATCTCCTCAAGGGCAACAGCATCCGCAATGAGTCGCTTCTGCTGGCAGCTCCCGAACCGTACATTCTCAAGGGCAACCGACGTCACGCCGGTCGGCTGTCAAACACCCGCCCATATCGGCACATATGTGTTATCTGTAGGGCCTTCGGGACCGGCCATATCGGCCACATATGGGTGGGGTGGGGAAGAGGCTATTGGCCTGCGCAGATGTGTGAGACCTCGAGAGTGAGCGGCGATGAGGGGAACGCAACGCCGAACACGGTTTCGCCCCAGAGGCACTCCGGGTCTGTGCTGTCGAGCGAGATCTGCACGTCGTACGAGCCCGGGTCCGGGCCGATCAGGGCTGTCCCTGCTTCATCGAGAACGGTTTCCATTACGACGGTGTCGCCTTGGTAGAGGCGCAGGGTGGCACCAGGGACCGGGTCGCCCGTCTCTAGGCCTTCATGGGAGAAGTGTTGCGCAACCACTGCTCTTACCTCGGTCTGTTGCGATGCTTCCGAGCATCCCGCTGCCAACATGGCTACAAGGGCCAGGGCCACCGAGATGCGTAGGACGCTCATGTCAACCTCCCGCTGATGTCTCTGGTTGGACGCACACACCAAACGCCACGGTTCCCTCCCCAATGCCGACACAACCTTTCGGCGAAGGTCGACCCGCCCATATCGGCACATATGCGCTACCTGAAGTAGGCGAAGGGCAGGCTGCCCGCATCCCTCCAATGCGGTAGATGTCGCCTAGAGGTTGCCGTATTCGATGTTCTCGGCTGGGTGGCTGTGTTCTACCCAGTCGGAGATACCACAGTCTTAGGTGCCACGGAACGAGCCTTCGGCCTCGGCACGTTTATTCGATGCCCAAGCGCCCACATGGATCTCCCATAGCTCTGACGTGTTGACGTATGTTGCTGGATCCGAGTACAGGCGG
>JBHICV010000286.1:0-2109 GCA_046759765.1 Acidimicrobiia bacterium | reverse complement strand
GACGGAGCCATCGGAGCTGAAGGCGATGCCTTGTATCGCAGCACGAACTGCAGGTCTGAGACCCGGGTGCGGAATTGATTGAACTGTGTCGCCGGTGGCAACGTCCCATACATTCACCCGGCCCAGGATGCTGGTTGCCGCCAGGTACCTCCCATCGGGGCTAAAAACCGGCGTGATCGGCCCCAGAAGCGAAAGAGGAGGGTATTTCTCGGTTCGAGCAGCCATGTCCCAGACTTTGACCCCGTCGTCGCCGGTGGTCGCCAGCAGCGCGCCGTCAGGACTGAGCGCCAGATCGACGACGCCCCGAGCATCGGCGGGCCAGCCGGCGATCCGTTCTCCGCTCTCGCCATCCCACAGCACCACCTCCCCGTCCATCTCACGAGCGAAGCGATGCCGGCCCGAAGTGCTTCCCGTCCCCACATAATCGCCATAGGAGATCGGGTCGGCCGCAACAAAGGACCGACCATCAGCTGTGAACTCGCCCCGACCTGTCTCGGGCAGCGTCAGCTCGAGCCGGAACCGCTGCAGTGCGGCATGCAGCGCCTCCTCCGCCTCACGCAGCACGCGTCCGTCGACGGCCCGGGATACTTCTGCGGCCTGCAGGGCCAGTAGAAGGCTCAGCTCGGAATCTCGGTCGAGCTGACTGATAGCAGAGGCGGCCAGCTCCCTCGACAGGGAGATCCGAGCCTGCGCCTCGGCCTCGTTCCCCTTTCCGACGGCGTAGACGGCGGCAACCACGGCCGGGAGAGCCAGCGTCGCGACTGAGATTCCAGCAGCCCAGGCCATGCGGATCGTGCGCCGGTGCTGCTTGACCTCCTCGGATGCCAATTCGTCCTTGGGCACCCCCCGGATAGCCGAAGCGATATCGGCCACCGCAGCTCTGAACTGGGTGTTTCGCAGATCGAGGTCGGTGTCAGTGCGGGCCCAGCGCAGATCCACCCAGCGGGGCTCCTCAGAAAACGCCCCATAGAGAGCAGGCGGAGCAGCCGTCGTGTCAGGGCTGATGTCACGGTCCGCCCATGTGAACTCCCCCTCGGTCACCACCGGCACAATCCGAGACGCCTCCTTGTGGGAGAGCCAGTACTCGACTTCCCGGTTCACCCACTCAGACGCCGCAGCATCAGGCGACAACAACAACACAAACCAACCCGACTCATCGAGTGCGTCGGTGATCGAAGACCACAAATGCGGATTAGCCGACAGCGAAGCGTCATCCCGAAAGATCCTGAGGGCTCGGCGTTTCCACCACGGCTTCGCAAACCGCTGCAACCCCGCCTGCAGTCTCGGAGCCAACAGATCATCAGCCGCATGGCTATAGGACAAGAACCCGTCGTAGAGGACACCTACCGGAGACTCTGAGGCCCGAACACCAGCCTCAGCAGTACTCATCCCGACTCCAAGGCTGAAGAATCAACCCCAAGTCTGGCAAACCCCACTTACAGGCGCCTTACTAAACCGGTCAGACTTGTCGGATCTCCTCAAGGGTCGGGCAGGGGACGATGTCGTAGGTCGTGCATTCCCTTGCCGTGAATCCTCGGGTGACCCTCGAGCGGGCTACGTCTGCGAGTTCGGCGGGGTCGATGCTGCTGATGCGCGCTGACCGCTCCCCTGCGATAACGAATACGTGCTGCTCGTCCAGGAACTCGACCAGCGTCACTCCAGTGTCCGTGAGGGGGGTTGACAGTGGGATCGCCTGTAGTAGCTGAGCGGTGCTGCTGTCCAGATTCGAACGAAGCCATCAGCGCCACCGGAGGCGATCAATGATCCGTCCTTACTCACATCCAGGTCTCGAATGAAGCCTGCGTGGCCCACGAGTGGATAAGGGTCGCTCAGGTCTCCCGCGCCCCAGCACACCCCGAAAGGGTCCGCCACGGTGATGCCGATCGATGGCCGATCCTCCAAAACCCTTATCTAGCACGGCTCGCGGAGGCGGACGGCCAGATCAGACCGGCACAGTGAACCCGCCCTGGCGGAGCCAAAGCGAAGGGACGTCCCGATACCAGCCAAGCTGTTGGCGGAGGCGGACGGCCAGATCAGACCGGCACAGTGAACCAGCCCTGGCGGAGCCAAAGCGAAGGGACGTCCCGATACCAGCCAAGCTGTTGGCGG
>JBHICV010000285.1:0-2136 GCA_046759765.1 Acidimicrobiia bacterium | reverse complement strand
TTCAACGGCCCTGCCAACACGGCCGCCGGGATCATGGTCGACCGGATCAACGACGCGGGTGGCGTGCTGGGTCGACCACTCGAGCTGAGAACGCTCGACTCGACTGTGGATCCGGATCAGACCAAGGCCACGGCCATCGAGCTGCTCGATGCGGGAGCCCAGATGCTCATGGTGACCTGTGACTTCGACTTCGCCTTGCCGGCGTCCCAGGAGGCGGTCAACAGAGGCGTTCTGGCCGTCGCCCCGTGCATCGGTACTGATCGACAGGGTCCGAAGGGTCTCGGTGAGCCAGGCCGGATCGCGTTCAGCTTCGGCAACATGGCGCAGGATGAGGGAGCGGTGCTGGCCGAGTTCGCCCGTGACCAGGGCTGGAACAATGCAGTGATCGTCAAAGACAACCTTCTCGTCTACTTCCAGAACGTCGTCGATGCTTTCGAGGTCCGCTTCACGGAGCTAGGTGGAACGGTCATAGGCAAGGAGGAGTGGACTGGTTTCGACGGGACGATCGGCAACGTCGTGAGTGCGGTGGCAAACATTGCGGACAAGGACGTCATCGCCATCTCGACCGCCTTCGCGGACCTGCCGGCGCTGGTTTCCGGTCTCCGCAGTTTGGGCGATGAGACACCGATCGTGTGCTCGTGGGCTTGCGACGGCACCTTCTGGATCCCAGAAGGAGTCTCGAACCTCTACTACAACACCTTCGCGTCGGTCTTCGGCGACGATCCCAGCGCGGAGATGACCGCATTCGTAGAGGAAATGACAGCACGAGCCGGACAACCTCCCGCCACCGGAGGGTTCATCGGCGGTGCGCAGCAGATCCAAGCCTTCGCCGAAGCGGCTGAAGCCACGGGCGGCACCGATGCTGCGGCGATAGCGGCCTTCTTCGAGACCTTCGAAGACAAGGAGTTCATCTTCGGAGAGGTCAGCTTCAGTGACCAGTTCCACACAGTGTTTGGAAGGCCGCATCGAATGATGCTGTTCACCGACTCCGTGCCGGCGCTGGTCGAGACCCGGACCGCCACCTCGCCGGCGACCATTCCCGGCTGATGGATGGCTGACGACCAAGCTGAGCGAACTGACGGATGGCCCGCAGAGACCCTGCGGGCCATCCGCATCTTCCGATCATTCGAGGGCGTGACCGCGCTCCATGATGTCTCCCTGGAGCTAGCCCGCCACGAGGTCGTAGGGCTTATCGGCCCGAACGGTGCCGGCAAGACCACTCTCGTGAACATCATCACGGGCTTCGACTCCCCCGATACCGGGATGGTGAGACTGGAGGGCCGCGATGTGACGACCTGGACTCCGCATCGTCGGGGGCGTGATGGGCTGGCACGCACCTTCCAAGGCGCGCACTCGTTCTCGAGCCTTTCGACCAGAGAGAACGTAGAGGTCGCCGCGTTGGGAAGCGGAGCCACTTCCAGGGAGGCACGCTTGCGAGCCGATCGCCTTCTCAGGTTGCTGGGTCTCGTGGACCTGGAGTCGGCTCCTGCCGCATTCCTCCCCCACGGTCACGAGAGGAAACTGGGTGTTGCCCGCGCCCTCGGCACCGAGCCGAGGTTCGTCCTTATGGACGAACCGGCGGCAGGTCTGAACGAGCTGGAGGTAGAGGACTTCGCCACCACGATCCGAGAGGTACGCGATGAGCACGAGGTCGGGGTTCTGCTGATCGACCACAACATCACATTGATCTTGAGGGTGTGCGACCGAATTCACGTGCTCGACCAGGGAAAAACGATCGCAGAAGGAGCACCGTCCGAGATAAGAGGCAACGTCGATGTGGCCACCGCCTACCTGGGCACGTCCATGGAGGGGGGCGATGACGACGGATGAGCCGGCGCTCGAGCTCGTCGACCTCGAGGTCCGTTACGGTGCGGTTCCGGCGGTGCGCGGTGTCAGCCTGCAGGTCCGGCCTGCCGAGGTGCTCGGGCTTATTGGTCCGAACGGAGCAGGGAAATCGACCACGTTGCTGGCCATCATGGGGGTGCTTAGGCCGTCTGCGGGCGATGTGAGGCTCGGTGGCCTATCGATCAGGGGCATGGCACCGGAGAAGATCTCACGTCTCGGACTGGCTCTGGTCCCCGAGGGCCGGCACATCTTCAGTGAGTTCACAGTCGAGGAGAACCTCAGGCTCGGCTT
>JBHICV010000284.1:0-2139 GCA_046759765.1 Acidimicrobiia bacterium | reverse complement strand
ACCAAAACTTGCGTGGCCCTCGGCCCCAATCCTCTCGACCGTGGAGAAGGAGAATATGGTGATCCCGCACGATCGCCCCCTGGTAGCGAACGCGTCGATCGGTCATGCAGGGGCGCCTCGCGCTGGAGAGGCGCTGGGGTCCTGGAAAGACGGCGTATTCATCCTCGGCCTCCCCGTCCTGAGGACTTCGTCACTTAACCCTAGAACCCCGTCTTCTCGGAGGGCCCCGACTTGCGGGATATGATCTGCCAAGTCGAGAAATGCCTGACCCCCTTGGGTTCCCAGGTAGAACATGACGATGATCATCCTAAGGGCGAGTCGACGTTAGCCCCATGATCGATACTCTTGGTGAAAACCTTTCGTTGGTTTCCCAGCAAAGGCTCTGTATGGCCGAGTCCGCTACTTCGCCGAAGCTCGATGCGTTCGGCCATTGACCAGCCTATCGAACATGTTATATAACTAACTAGTTATGCATAGCGGTGTGCTGGACCGCGTGTTCGGAGCGCTGGCGAATCCCAAACGAAGGCAAATCGTCGCGCTCCTCGCCCGCAGAGAGCGCTCGGTGATGGCGATTGCATCGGAATTCAATATCTCGCAGCCGGCCGTCACCAAGCATCTTAACGTCTTGGAGCGGGCCGGGCTCATCGAGCGACGCCGACTTGGCCGAACGCGACAATGCAGCCTGCGCCTCGAGCAGCTTGCGCTGCCCGGAGCCTGGGTCGAGAGCGTTCACCGTCACTGGGAAGAGCGACTTGACACGTTGGAAGCACTTATCGAGGAGGAGAAAAGCCAATGACGCAGACGACGCAAACAGAGCAACTCGTGACGGCCGAGATTCGCAAGGAACTGCCGGCATCCGTGGAGACGGTGTGGCACTGGTTCACTGATCCCGATCGGCTGGCCACCTGGGGTGTTGGCCGCCGGTACAACCATGTGACCATCGACACCGACCTGAGGCCGGGTGGAGTCATCCACCACCGTGTAACCGGGAAGGACGATGGGACCCCGTGGGTCTTTCATGGTGTCTACCACGAGATCGACCAGCCCAACAGGCTGTCATACACGTTCGACTGGAAGAACGACTGGCGGGAGCCGCCCACCCCCAGCCTCGTGGACATCGAGTTCACCGCTTCGGGAGACGGGACTGAGATCACCCTCACCCATTCGCAGCTTCCGACCGAAGCCGTGGAATCGACAGAGAGCCACTGGAACGAGTTCCTCGATCTCCTCGCCCAACTCATTCGGGACGCCTGAAGGTGGCCGACCGCCAGCAGTACGTCTATCGGTTCCTGCCGGGCGACCGGCCCCGGCTCGCCACCGACCCGGACGCCTGGACCGATGCGGACAACCGGATCGCCGAGGCGCACTACCGGCGGTTGAGGAAGGCGGCCGAAGACGGAGTCCTGATTCTTGCTGGCTTGAGCCTGGATGGCAGCGGCCCAGCCATCGTCATCTTCGAAGCGGAAGACGAAGAGGAGGGGCGACGGTTCATGCAGGAAGACCCGTTCGTCGAACACGGGCTGTTCAAGGCCACTCTGCATCCCTTCCGGGCCTCCCTCGTACGAGGCACTGAAGGTACCAAGGCGAGGGCGGCAGGGAGATAAATCCTCTATTCAGATCCCGGGCAACGGTTCTCGGAGAAGTCTCACGTCAAAGGATGGGACCGGTGAGGTCGTGGCCTATTCGCCGCTTTGATCGAGATCAGGAAAATCGAGCAGCGTACAGTCAGTATGTCTGTATGTCGGACGACGACACCCTCTCCCGTAGCTTGGGACAGTAGTCGTGGCAGATGTCGCACCAGAGGCCATTCGCACGAGACCTGTGCCAATACCAGAGATGGGAGCATCGCTCGCACAGATCCCAAGCTTTCCTGCCCATATCAATCCCAAAATCGTCGTGTTCGAAATTTCAGTGCTGCCGAATCTTAGCCTCAAGCGAAGCTACAGCAGACGCCCTTGGAGGCCTCGGCAAATCACACGTGCCCTCGGTCCGTCGCGTTGTTCCCGCTACTGTTCCGGCTCATGCCAACCTCGTCCGGAAGTCGGCTACAAGCCCGCCCACCTGACGATGGACTGCGTCCCTCGCCAGGCGCAGCTGCTGGAGGTCCCCTCGTGATCTCAACTTGATAGGCCATGCCTT
>JBHICV010000283.1:0-2141 GCA_046759765.1 Acidimicrobiia bacterium | reverse complement strand
GTTTTTCAGGCCGACGACGTTCGCGGCTGGGCTGCCGACCGTGACGTCGCTGAAGCTGTAGAACAGGGCCAAGAAGAAGGGGAACCCCACCAGGGCGGCGATGTAGAGGATGGCCGGGGTGAGCATGAACCGGCCGAGCCACCGCTCGCTGTCGAGCACGTGACGCAGACGACCCCGCCATGGAGGAACTTCGGCGAGGACCTGGCCGCCGACGGTTGCCATCACTCTCGTCTCGGCACGTCGGCCCTGAGCCCGGTCTGTCGATCGAAGCGCCTGACCTCGCTTGCCTTGACCGCGAACTCGTGGCGCTCGCCGGGTTGGACCGACACCGTCACCGTGGAGGGAAGCCTGGCGATGACCTTCTCCTGCGGGAACGGCGGCTCGAGCACGCCGTAGAGCAGGTGGTCGGCGCCCAAATTCTCCACCCGCGTCACCCGGAACGGAACGCTCTCCAGGCCTTCCCCTTCTTCCTGCACGTCGCGAGGCAGGAGGTGCTCCGGCCGGAAACCGATGATCATGTTGTCCTGTTCGACCAGATTCATCGGCGGCGAGCCTATGAAGGTAGCGACGAAGGTGTCTTTCGGCTCGGCGTAAATCTCCCCCGGAGTCCCGATCTGGCGGATCTTGCCCAGATTGAGCACCGCCACCCGGTCGCCCAGCCCCATGGCCTCGATCTGGTCGTGGGTGACGTAAATGGTCGTCGTTCCAATGCGCTGCTGCAGCTGCCGCAGCTCGTCGCGCGCCGCGGTCCTGAGCTTGGCATCCAGGTTGGACAAGGGCTCGTCCAAGAGGAAGACCACGGGCTCGCGCACCAGCGCCCGGGCCAGGGCCACCCGCTGCCTCTCGCCCCCGGAGAGCTGACGCGGCCGGCGGTCCAGGAGCAGCCCGATGCCGAGGATGCCTGCGGCCCACTCCACCTTGTCGCGGACCGCTCCCCTGTCCATGCCCTGCGCCCGCAACGGAAACGCGATGTTCCTAAAGATCGAGAGGTGAGGGTAGAGGGCGTAGCTCTGGAAGACCATGGCGATGTTGCGTGACCGCGGCGGGAGGTCGGTCACCACTCGGCCTCCGATGAGCACATCGCCCGAGGTCGGCTCCTCGAGCCCGGCGATCATGCGGAGCAGCGTCGTCTTCCCGCAGCCCGAAGGCCCGAGGAGGACGAGGAACTCCCCTTCCCGGGTGGCGAGATCGATGCCGTCCACCGCGTGGACGTCGCCGAAGTATTTGGTAATGACTCTGGTCTCTACGATTGCCATCGCTCTTCCTCGGTCTCTCTGGCGTATCACGGGTTTAGCGGCGCCTCAAGGTGCCGTAAAGGAGGGAGGCTCCGCGCGCCGGAGCCTCCCCTTCGCATCGAGCCGCCGTGTATGCCGGTTGACGCGGGACCCAGAGGTCCCTACGCAGGGCTTACATCAACCCTCTCTCCTTCCACTTGGCCCAGATCCGCTCGCAAGTCCTGACCGCCGCCTTGAGCGAATCCTCCGGGGTCTCGGCACCGGTCGCGGCCTTGGCGAACATGGTGTTGAGCACCCAGGTGCTGAAGATCTCGTCGATCGCCGCGTTGGCATAGCCCGGATAGCCGACGTTGGTCGCCCAATCGAGTACGTCCTCCAGCACCGCGTACTTGTCCGGCGGGTTGGCCTGGGCGTCGTGGGCGATCTGTTGCTTCAGATCGGGCACCGTCTGCGGGAAGCAGGGGAAGTTGTAGAACGCGCTGTTGATGAACCCCTGCCGGAAGTTGCCGACGTAGTCGACGAGGAACTGCTTGGCGCCCTCGATGTTCTCGGCGAACTTCCAGATGACGTAGACGTTCATCACGTGCTCGAGGCCCATCCGACGGACCGGGCCTGCGGGAGCCTTGGCCAGCCAGATGTTGTCGACATACTGGTTCTTCGGTTTTTGGATCTCGCCGGTCCGGGTGATGGAGATGGCATTGAGCGCGAGCGAGCCCTTGCCGGCTAACATGAAGCGGTTGTTCGAGGAAGCATCCCAGGCCAGCACCTCTGGCGTCATGGCCTCCTGGAACAGGGCCTTGACGAACTTGATCGTCTCCAGGGTCTCCTTCGAGTTGAGCACGAGGTTGCCGTCCTCGTCCTGGACCGAGGAGCCGTGGGAGTACATGCATTCCCGCATCGCCATGC
>JBHICV010000282.1:0-2143 GCA_046759765.1 Acidimicrobiia bacterium | reverse complement strand
CGGTCGCCGGTCATCGGTCGTCGATATGAACCTTGAACTCCCAGAGGTACGGTAATGTCTTTCCGGGCGCATATCAATGCGGTTCAGGGGCCGATCAAGGGTGTGACCGACACCCTGAGCCGGTCCCTCTGTGATCTCCGAGTTTCAGTCACGGACCGGTGCAACTTCCGGTGCGTCTACTGCATGCCGAAGGAGGTCTTTGGCCGCGATTACCCGTTCCTTGAGCGCGCAGAGCTCCTGACCTTCGAGGAGATCACCCGCCTCGCCGAACTGTTCC
This sequence comes from Acidimicrobiia bacterium, assembly GCA_046759765.1. Taxonomy (GTDB): domain Bacteria; phylum Actinomycetota; class Acidimicrobiia; order Spongiisociales; family CAZKJJ01; genus JBHICV01. The sequence goes on along the minus strand of JBHICV010000282.1, from coordinate 1,866 downwards.
ACTCCCTCGGGGTGCAGAAGGTCCGCCTGACCGGAGGAGAGCCGCTGCTGCGCCGCAACCTAGACAGCCTGATTGCAATGCTGGCTCGTATTCCGGGGCTCGACCTCACGCTCACGTCGAACGGCTCGTTGCTTGCCCAGCAGGCTCAGGCGCTCAAAGCGGCGGGGCTCCAGCGGATCACGGTCAGCCTTGATTCTCTGGACAACGCGGTCTTTCAGGCCATGAACGATGTGGGCTTCTCCGTGGAAAGCGTTCTGGAAGGGATCGCGGCGGCGGAAGCGGCGGGGTTCAAGCCGGTCAAGATTAACGTGGTGGTCAAACGGGGGATGAATGAGGCGAGCATTCTCCCCATGGCCCGGTTCTTCCACGGGACAGGACATGTTCTCCGGTTTATTGAGTATATGGACGTTGGACACACCAATGGTTGGCGGCTGGACGATGTCGTGCCGGCGGCCGAGATCGTTCGACGAGTCCAGGCTGAGCTGCCGCTCGAGCCGGTCGACCCGAACTATCGGGGCGAGGTCGCACGGCGGTGGCGATATCGGGATGGCGGGGGCGAGATCGGCGTGATAGCCTCGGTGACGCAGCCGTTTTGCGGGGATTGCACGCGAGCGCGCCTTTCCGCCGATGGGAAGCTTTACACCTGTCTCTTCGCCACCGACGGCCACGATCTGCGCGCGCTCTTGCGCGGGGGCACCTCGGATACCGAGATCTTGAGCGCCATCACTGAGATCTGGCGGGCGCGCACCGACCGCTACTCGGAGATCCGTTCGGCCGAGACGGTGGGGCTCGACAAGGTCGAGATGTCCTACATTGGGGGGTGACGGACCGGCCGTGCCAGAGCGGGCAGACGTCTGCATCATCGGTGGAGGCGTCATCGGCTGTAGTATTGCCTACCATCTGGCGCGGACTTCCCGCCTCAAGATCGTTCTCCTCGAACGGGGACACCTCGGGGGCGGATCGACTGGCCGATCGGCGGGCGGTGTCCGGCGTCAGTTCCTCACCGAGATCCATATCCAACTCTCCATCGAAAGCCTGAAGATGTTTCAGACCTTCCGCGAAGAGACGGGATGGGATCCTGACTTCCGGAAAATCGGGTATCTCTTCCTGCTGAGCACGGAGGAGGAGCGGACACGGTTTCGGAAAGCGGTGGAGCTGCAGAGACACCTCGGCGTTCATGTGGAAGTCCTCTCGCCTTCCGAGATTCAATCTCTCGCGCCATGCCTCCGGGTTGATGATCTCGTAGAGGGGACCTACACGGCCGAAGATGGATACGCCTCCCCCTACCAGGTTGTCTGGGGCTATGCCGAGCGAGCGGCCGACCTTGGTGTCGACATTCGGGAGCACTGTGAGGTTACTGGAGTGATTGTTCAGGGAGGGCGGGTCCAGGGGGTCACGACCCGGCACGGTGAGATCGAGGCGCCGATCGTGATCAATGCTGCTGGACCCTCTGCCGGTCCCGTTGGGCGGATGGCGGACGTGGAGGTCCCGGTCACCCCCTGGAGGCGCCAACTCTTCGTCACTGCTCCCCTCGCCCAACTAGGTCGAGACGTCCCGGTGACGATCGACGTGCAACGAAATTGGTACTTCCGGACAGAGGAGGGTGGGGCGCTCATCCCGGCGCCTACTGATCGGGTGTCGAGTTTCAATATTGAGGTTGATTGGGAGATCGTCTCAGAGGTACGTGCGGCCGGCACCCACCGACTGCCGGCCCTTGCGGGCGCAGAGATCGTACGGGGCTGGGCCGGTCTGTATGACATCTCTCCGGACAACCACCCCATCATGGGCGAGAGTGAGGTTTCGGGATTCTATCTGGCGTGCGGCTTCAGTGGCCATGGCTTTATGCATGGGCCGGTGGCTGGAAAG
>JBHICV010000281.1:0-2153 GCA_046759765.1 Acidimicrobiia bacterium | reverse complement strand
TGCCGCTTCCGGGACCACAGACGATTGAGCACGTCCTGGAGACCACGCACCCCGCGATAGAACCAGGTGAGCCCGACACGCGAGTCGGGAGTGGGGCCGGTCACTGCCGTCACCACCGCACAGTCGTGCGGCTGGGTGTAGAAGCCGATGAGGATTCCTCCCGTCTCCAGGGTCTTCGCTGCCGCACACAGATCCCGGATGGACTGGATCTCGTCCTCACCCAGCCGGAGTCCGAAACGCCGGTCAGAGGACCAAAACTCAACGCCCGGCATGGCCATCCTCTGGCAGCAGCCGAACGCGAGTGAACAGCCCACTCTTGTAGTCCTGGACGTACACCCGAAGCACGGGTTCCTTCGGAGGCGACGCCACGGACTGCTCGAGATCCTTGACCGCCACGGCCGCCATCATCCAGATGTCATCGATCCTCGCGGGAAATACCGGGCTCCAACAGCCGACGCCTTCCCTCGGCAACTCCCGCCCTCCATGCTCCTCGATCTCCTTGGCCAGCCACGGCTGGGTCATTCGGACGAACGTGGGATGAGGAAAGGTCCGACCGGCGGCAGTGAAGCAGAACAGCCGCCGGGCATCAAGCCCGAGAGAGACCGAGAAGAAGAGCTTCGGGCAGTCCCACTCGAAGGCCCTCAGGTCGTGGAGCACCTCATCACTTCCCGTGCAGTCGATGACCACATCGCACTCCCAAACGCCCGGCTCGTCCCCCTCGAACCTCGGGAACCTGCCGTTGACATACCGGACCGACGCATGCGGGGACACTCGATTCAGCCGGTCGGCTAGGGCTTCGGCCTTGGCCTCATCGATTTCCGCAAGCCCCAAGGTGTGGCGCACGAGGTTACCCGCCTCGAGCGTGTCGTGGTCCACGATGGTGAGCATATGTGTCCCCCCGCGGACCAACAGTTCGCCGAGCGCCGACCCGAGCGCGCCGGCCCCGAGCAACAAGACAGCCTTGGACCGGAGCATCTCCGGCAATCGACCGCGCGTGGTGATCTGTTCTCGGTGCCAGTTCTCGGACATCAGCCACTCGATGGGCTCCTCGTCGAGCAGCTGGGAGCGGTCGCGCTGCCAGTACCCCACTTCGCTCGGCCCGAACCCGGACATGCTTTGAGCACCGTGGGAGAGCACGGGCAGCCTCAGGGCCTGCCAGTGCATCTGCTGAGGCGGCTCGCCGGCCCGCGCCGGGACGGGAAACCCAACCAGGGCGACATGGGATTTCCCGTCGCGCAGGGAGCCCACGACCGGCCTCAGAACGTCGTCGAGTTCGATCCCCTGGGCCTGGCAGGCGGCCCGCACCTCTCGCCAGGTCATGGGTATCTGATAGGGCGGAAGGATCGGGGGCTCTTCCAGACGGAACCAGATTCCGACATGGACGCCCTCAGGCATGTTCACTTCCAACCCGGTTCCCCAGGCCGGGACAAGGAGCGCGCGCCCCGCGCTCGACCGAAACGCCTTTACCAGGAGGCGTTCCCGCTTGCTGCGCAAGGGCACCAGATCGACCAAGCCGAACCGCTCAGGGAGTTCCTGCCACAGGCCGAAGGTGTCACTCCCCTCCGAGAACACCACGGCGGCTTGAGAGGCCGATGCGGGCAGCGAGGGCAGTTCGCACGGGTCTCCCGCCTGGACCAGTTCCCCCCGCGAGGCAGCGGACAGCCACGAGAGCGCACGCTCGAAGTTCCACCGCAGCCGACCATGCGCGTCATACGGTTCCGAGTCGTAGGCATGGCGCTCAACGGCCCGCATCCCGGTTCGAACGCAGAGGTCGCCGGTGCGCCAGAGTTGACCGGCCGGGCCCTCAGCGTTGTACATCTGGTGGGGGAACGTCTGAGCAATGCCGCCGGTCTTTCCGGGGTAGAACTCGATCAGGCCCCACGGATAGGCTGGGCTGACGAGCAGGTACCACTCGGTGGTGGCCGGAACGGGACCGTCAGGGGCGACATCTGCGGATAAGAGGCAGTGCAGCACCCAGTGCCCGGACCGCTCGTCCCAGACCCAATCCTCGAGAAGCACGACCCCGGCCATGCCCTCGAGCGCCCGCCGGCCTGCGAGCAGAGTGTCAGTCGGCTCCCGGTCCGACGGCACTAGGTTCCTTGTCCGCCCAGCATCTGCATGTTTCTGTCCAACTTTGCCGGGCCGCCACTGGC
>JBHICV010000280.1:0-2153 GCA_046759765.1 Acidimicrobiia bacterium | reverse complement strand
GGCGGGCAAACTCAAAACGCCATTGAGGCCGGGGAACACACCGTCCTCATTCGTTTAACGGATGATATGAAGTTCGTACCCGAAAACCCGACGATAAGCGTCGGTGACACGGTGATCTGGATCAACGAAGGCAGCATGTTGCACACGTCGACCGATAAGCCGGGAACGGCAGGGGTCGATGAGCACAACATCTTGCCCGACCAGGCCGCGCCGTGGGATTCCGGGCTACTGGAGCCCGGTCAGAGCTATCGCAGGGTCTTCACCGTCGCTGGTGACTACACGTACCTCTGCTTCCTGCACGAGGCGGCGGGGATGGTGGGTCGGCTGAAGGTATCGTCGACTCGAGATTAACGATTGCAGATTAGTGATTGCAGATTGGCAATTGCAGTTTTTGATCGCTAATCGCCAATCTCCAGTCATGCATACTGCTCGTACGAGATGTCCGGTTCGAAGATCCGGTTGAGGGCAAGGGTCACCAGCACCCGAATCTTGTTCTTGGTACCCACCAATTTGAGCAGGTACGTGGCGCGGTAGAGCCACCATGCGAGCCAGCCCGTGACCCGCACGCCGAGGATGTCTACCAGTGCGATGCCGCAACCGAGTGACACGATCTTGCCGGCATGAAACGCCTGGTAGGGTTCGAGATCGCGTCCCATCACGTCGTTCTCGATATTTGCGGCGGCCCGAACGCCCTGACTGATGGCGATCGGTGCCACGCGCGGATACGGACGCCCCGTCCGCTCGTCGGTGAGTGTGGTGACGTCGCCGACAGCAAAGACGTTCTGGAACCCCTCAACCCTGAGGAACGGATCGATCTTGATCGCTGCGCGCTCGGTTGGAAAGGGCAGTGTGGAGACCCACTGGACAGGCGTAGTGCCGGCCGTCCAGATGAGCGTATGGGTCGGGATCTCATCGCCTCCGTCGGGACCCCGGACGGTGACTACTCCGGGTGCCACGTCCTCGATCCGTGTCTTGAGCCGAACGTCGATCCCGCGCTCCCGCAGCCGATTGAGTCCCTCGCGCGCAAGCTGCTCGTCGAAACCGGCCAGGATGCGCGAGCCGCCATCGGCGAGTACGACACGAGCAGGTGTCTGCACCTGGTAGTACGGGCGCAGGACGTTGTTCGCCAGGTTGCCGATCTCGCTGGCCACTTCCACTCCGGCAGGTCCGGCACCTGCCACCACAAATGTGAGGAGACGTCGGCGCTCCTCCTCGTCGGACACGAGTGTTGCGCGCTCGAGCGCTCCAATCACACGCCCGCGTACGGCCAACGCCTCATCAACCGAGGTGAACGGGACGCTCTGGCGCTCGAGCCTCTCATTGTTGAAGTAGCGAGGTTCAGCGCCGACGGCGATGACCAGATAGTCATACGGCAGCTCAGAGTGCGGTGTCTCGACCAGCTGCCGCTCGATGTCGATCCCGGTCACAGTTTCCTGTATGAACCCGAATCCGTAGCGACGGGCCAGTACCCGATACGGGTAAGTCACGTGCTCGCGTCCGAGGGTACCGCCTGCGACCTCAGCTAGCAACGGAGTGAAGGTGAAGTAGTTCTTGCGATCGACCAGCGTGACCTCGGCATTGTACTCTCTCAGCTCTGATCGGCCGAGATAGCTCGCAGCATAGAGGCCACCGAACCCACCACCTAGGACGACGACTTTGACGGCGCGGGGTTTCATCATCCGAACGGCACAGGGAAGCGCGGGAGGCGGTCCTGATAGAAGACAATCATCGTGCCGATCACCGTAATCACCACGACGAGTGTAACGCCCACGAGCTGGGTCCCGAGACACCACAGCATCGCCACTCGGTCTTCCTGGAGATAGGTCTTCTTCCGCCCGCTCCAGTAGATAAAGAGCCCATAGACGCCAAGCATGAGCGACGCGAGCACGACCTTGATCAAGAGCCAACCGCCCACCGGGCCGCTGAATCGGGCGATGGTGCCGAAGAAGGCATCCCGCAAGCCCGCCGCCATCGAGAGTGCAACGGTGACGATACCCGCCCAGGTGTTGGCTCGCGCAAAACGGTAGATCCGGTCCTCGAATACGCTGGTCGCGAGGCCGCGGAACAACCAGGTATACATCGCCACGAACGCCATGAGTAGGAAGGCGACGTGGAGATGCACGAACAGCGGGTGAAGGACTCTCATTCTGCTA
>JBHICV010000279.1:0-2156 GCA_046759765.1 Acidimicrobiia bacterium | reverse complement strand
AGCGCCGTCGTGGGGAAGTCGACATCGAGCGCGTTCTCCGACGCCTCCCGGCCCCCGGCCCGGTTCACCGGCCAGGTGTAGACCTTGTAACCGCACGCGACCGGGCAGTATTCGCAGCAGATCACGTGGACAGCGGCGTCCGGGGGAGGCAGTGGCACCGACGCTGGGATGGCTCGATCGCTCATGCGGTCTCCTCTATCAGTTCGGCGCCCTCCAGCGTGTTGTCGAAGCCATAGACCAGCCGCACCACACCTTCTGCGAAGATGTCGTCACCGTCCGTGGTCAGGAGGACCTGGGGGAGGTTCTGTGTCGCCTGGCCGAGGGTGACCATCCCGCCGTGGGCCAGATCGAACGTGCTGAAGTGACACGGACAGGGCCCGAGGACCTTCTGGTCATGGCGATACTCCTCCAGCGGACAGCCCATGTGGGTGCAGATACTGGAGAAGGCGACGATGTCTTCCTCGGGACCCAAGCCACCGGCGGCCGGGCGGCCCAGCTTGACCAGGATGTTGCGCTGCCCGACCAGCGGATAGTCGAACGTCACCGGCTCGCCCTCGCGAAGTGTCGAGAGCTGTGCCACCTTCACCTTCGGAAAGAACCGGACCAGGGCCATGGGCTCGTCCGAAACGGTCGCAGTGTCCGAAGCCTCGTCTTCGGACACGAACTTGCGGCTCGCCACCGAGACCGGAACGAGGACGCCGGAGGCCGCGGTCGCCCCAGTCGCCGCTCCTATGAGAATGAACTCACGTCGGGTGAGAGCCACGGTCGCCTCCTTGTCGCCCTCTCGCCGCATACTGTCGGAGCCACCGCGGTCTCCGGTAGGGGAGAAAGTCCCGCGCTTTGAGGCCTTTAGCCCGTAGAAGGCTCTGGAGCGAAATGCTGTCATACCGACATGGACGCGGAAGCCGACGAGATCTGGCCTCGAAGCGGTTGGGCGCTGTGGGCCCTGGGAGCCGTCGCCGGGCTCGTGCTGACCACCGTGCTCGGATTCGTCGTGTTGATGGGACTCACCTCCCGTCCCCAGTACGTGCGGCTGGCGGGACCCGCCGGGACCCTCGCCGCGGGATCAACTGCCGAAGGAGAGGTCACCCTGGCGGCGACCGAGTTCGCCTTCGAGCCGGCCTCCGTCGAGGTCACTGGAGCCGTCCGCTTGGTACTCGACAACCAGGGACTCATCTTCCACAACCTCGAGATCGAAGGGGTCGAAGGGTTCATCCTCGAAGCCGACCCCGCCCAGCAGGCCTCAGGGACGATCCAGCTTGATCCAGGCCGCTACACGATCTTCTGCGGTGTTCCCGGACATCGCGAGGCGGGGATGGAGGCAGAGCTCGTTATCAGTGAAGCAGAGGTCAGCTCCTAGAAGGAGGGACGCGAGCCCATGCTCGGAAGGATCGGCACCCCGGAGCTCATCATCGTTCTCGTGGTGCTCTTGTTGTTGTTCGGTGCCAAGAAACTCCCCGTCCTGGCGCGTTCGCTCGGCACCTCAGTCAGAGCGCTGCGGAAGTCCGTGTAGATCTTGGGCAGGTATTCGGCCCTGAACCGCTAGCAACTGGTCTACGACTACCCCTGGTCGCCTGCTTGAGGCGTCTCCAGGATTTCGAGAATGCGGGCCGTCTGTTCCTTGAGGGCCGCGAGATCAGCCATCATGCGATTGAGGGGAAACGACTCGGGCATGCTGGCAAGCATCCGTTCGCACATCTCCGAGCATCTCGCTCGTATCGCAGGAGCCGCGTTCTCGGCCATCTTGCGCATGGCCAGCAACATCCCGGCGGCCAGCAGCGCCCAGATGATGAGACGTTTCACGATTATCGTTCCTCCAGCTTGCGGCGCATGGTGTCGAACTGCTCGTCGGTGAGTTCACCCGCGGCGTAGAGCCGCAGCACGTCCAGGGCACTCTCATCCCGTGTTCGGTTCTCGTCGCCGTGGCCGCCCATCTTGCCCGTGGGACCCATCCACATCGGATCCGTCCCCGACTCGCGCCCGGGGCTGCCACGCCGGGAGAAAAACATGCGGGACATCATCAGCAACATGAAGATCAGCATGATGATCGGAAAGATCAGCCACCAGCCACCAGCCCAACCGCCCATGTGATCAAAGAAGTCGTCGTGATCGACATGCGCGACAACCGCGACGGTTTGATGGAGACGCGTCATCTT
>JBHICV010000278.1:0-2164 GCA_046759765.1 Acidimicrobiia bacterium | reverse complement strand
GGCTTGGAGCAGCAGATCAAGACCGATCCCGGATCCGGCGGATCGAGGGGCTCTAAGACGTACTCCACCTCCCCTTCTTCCAGCGGGCACATACAGGTGTGACAGATGCCGGACCTGCAGCTGTAGTCTGGGCTCAATCCGTTTGCCTCGGCTAAGTCGAGGATGCTCTCGAGAGACGGGTTCCAGTTGGCCTTGACACCCGATTGGGAGAACGTCACTTCGATGTCGGTGCAGCACTCCGAGGCTTCCGCGAGGCGCTTGGGGGTAGAAACCTTCGCCCTCTCTTTGAGAGCAGAGGCTGGACCGAAGAACTCGTAGTGAATCCGGTGTTCCGGGACCTCCCACTCAAGAAGGCCGTCGAATAGGGATTTCATGAAGGGGGTCGGACCGCAAAGGTAGAAATCGCGGTTCGTGTCGGGAACTAGCCGCTTCACGAGTTCGATGTCTATGTGTCCCAGGTCATCGTAGTCGCGGTCCATCACGTCTTCCGGTGACGGCTGGCTGTACCTGACGTGCACGTCGACGTTCTCGTTTTCTTGAGCCACTCGCCGCATATGCCTACCCAGGGCGTGGACCCTCCCGTTCCGACTGCCGTGAAGAAACCACGTCGGCCGGCCCGAGCCCGTCTCCACTATGGCGTTCAGCATGCTCACCAGCGGCGTAAGCCCGACCCCCGCGCTAAGCAAGACCACGGGGGTCTCACGGCGAGGATCGAGGTAGAACTTGCCCCTCGGTGACTTGGCCAGGAGCTTGGTGCCTACGCCTACCTGATCATGGAAATAGTTGGACGAGACGCCTGGGTAGGCATCGGGTTGGTCGGGCGGCGCCGGCTCCCGCTTGATCGTCAGTCGATAGTGGGGCGCGTTGGGACTGTCGGAAAGTGAGTAGGTGCGGACGACCGGCTGGTATTGCCCCGGGATGTCCAGCTTGAGCGGGAGAAACTGGCCCGGCAAGAACGGATCGAGCGGCTTCTCGTCGTCGGCCACGAGGTAGAACGAGGTGATGTTGTCGCTCTCCGGAACCTTGCGGGTGACCACGAGCGTTCTGAACTGCTCCTGGGCCTTGGCCGAGATCTCCGCTTTGGCGAGACGCGCCTCGAACGACCCCCGCCAACCGGGGGACAGGGCTTCGATCCGAAGAGCTTCTCGAGCGCCATCCAGGTCGTCCTTCTCGAAGTAGAGAAGATTGTTGACCCGGCGAACGGTCATGCGCAGTGGATCTGACATCGCGGGCACGATGACATCGCCGGCGCCAACCTCACCTTCTTCCAGCACGCGAAAGTAGAACCCCGGCCGTCCGCTCTCGAGAATCCGATTATAGAACCCCTCGACGCCCATCTTCATGGCCAGCTTGTAGCAGGGTACGCGAGGCTGGGTGACCTCGAAAAGCGCGGTCCCTATGCGGAAGCGGTCGCCGACGTGAATGTCCTCATCCACCATCCCCTGGACGGTCAAGTTCTCCCCGAACTGTCCGAGGTGGAAATCGGTTCGCCCCAGCTCCTTCGCCCAGTAGTCGTAGTTCTCGAATGAATAGACCAGTACTGCACGGAATTCGCCGCCGTGACCCACCAGGTCCGCCTGGCCGTCACCGTCGAGGTTGAGGCGTCTGACCTTTACTCGGCCCTCGACGGGTTTCTTGAAGATGCCCGTTCTGACCGTCTTCCCCTTGTACGTGACCTCTTTGGGAAGGGAGACATTCACTGACAGGAGCTTCATCATCGGGATCCTCCTGCGTCGTCACCCCGGATTCCGAGCTCCCCGGCGCAGTGGCCAGGCCTGGCAAGCCTGGACGCCTGAGTCGCTCCAACCGCTGATCGAGGCCGGAGCCCAGGCGGCGAGCTAGAGCGCTATCGTTTCCTCTTCCGGCGCCCGCTCTCTCGCCACAGCGACAATGCCGTCGCAACGGGCGCAAAGTTGCCCAGTCTCGTCATGAAGATCCGCCGTTGCGAATACCAGCGAGCGTCCGGCTCGGACCAGTCGGCCCAGCACCTCGAAACGGTCGCCCATTACGGGGCGGACGAAGTGGATGTGCAGCTGCGCGGTGCCGGATCGCTGGCCGAGGGTGCAAAAATGCCCCACGAGTCCAATGGCCAGATCGAACACTCCTGCCATAACCGCTCCATTCACGGCGTCGGTGCCAAGTCCACCGCGGTGCTGCCGTTGAA
>JBHICV010000277.1:0-2167 GCA_046759765.1 Acidimicrobiia bacterium | reverse complement strand
ATGCTGTTACTCCTGGCATTCGAGGCAGTGCTCGGTCCGCTGACCGTTGTCCTATATCAGCCGGTCGCGGTTCCTGACTGGGGCTGGCTCGCTCTGACAGGGATCTTGTTCGCAGTGGGTCTGGCCCTGCTCGGGACCCTGGCAGGAATGATCGCGACGGGAGTGGGTACGCGCACGGCGCTGGTGCCCCTTATCGTCATTCCGTTCTCAGTTCCGCTGCTGTTGGCGGCTACTCAGACCACGGAAGCGTTGCGAGTTGGTCGCAGTATCCTGGGCTGGATCCTGATCCAGGTATTGATGGTCCTGGTGCTCGCGCTGGCAGGGGTGCTGGCCGCCCGTCCACTCGAAGAGGCTTCCCGATGAGATCACGTCCCTGGCTCGATATGGCGGCGGTCGCTGCCTTGCTGATCGCGTTCGGAGCCGCCGTCAGCGCGCCCCCTGATCAAGTGCAAGGCGACTTCGCCAAGATTCTCTACGTCCACGTTCCCTCTGCTTGGCTTGCCTACCTGGCCTTCGCCGTGACATTGCTTGCCAGCGTTGTTTGGCTCGTCCGGAGACGGGATCGCTGGGATCGCTTGGCGGCCGCCTCGGCCGAGGTCGGCGTGTTCTTTGTCGGCCTGACCCTCGTTACCGGAATGATCTGGGGTCGGCCTACCTGGGGAACCTGGTGGGAGTGGGGTGACGCCCGCATGACCACAACCGCCCTCATGTTCTTGGTCTATCTCGGCTACCTGGGCTTGCGGCGGGCGGAGCACGACTTCGAGAAACGAGCGCGCAGGTCGGCGATTCTCGGGGTGCTGGCCTTCGCGCTCGTCCCTGTCGTTCACTTCTCGGTGCTGTGGTGGCGGACACTCCACCAGCCACCGACCCTGTTGCGCCCGGAGACCTTGGCGGATCTCGACTCGGCCCCAATCGATCCCTCTCTCCGGACTCCCCTCTTCTTGGGGCTGGCTGCTTTCACGCTCGTGTACGCGGCGCTGGTCCGCCGCCGTATGTTCTTGGCCCGGCTCGAGGACGAATATGAGCAAACGACCCGTCCTTTGGCCTCCCGCGCGATCGAACCGCCTCGTCTCGACCACGTCAGAGATGTCTGAGCGTTGGATCGTCTTCGCGTACGCGGTCACCTACGGTGCCATCGTCGCCTACGCAGTTTGGCTGACGTTTCGGATTCGGAGGGCGCGGCGCCGCCTCGAGGAGACTTGAGGTGCCATACCGCTGGTTCGTTCTTCCGGCCCTCGGTCTCGCCGCGGTCGTAGTCGGGGTCCTTGCGTGGGCTGATCTCGGCGAGAACCTCATCTTCTATCTGACGCCGACTGAGGCCGCGGAACGCCGGTCCGAGTTCCGAGACGGCGAGCGGTTCCGCCTCGGAGGGCTCGTCGAGAGCGGCTCCATTGCTGCCGAGGGTGACACGATCACATTCCGGGTCACCGATGGAGAGACGACACTGCGAGTGGTCCATGTCGGCACCCCACCGCAGCTCTTCCAGGAAAACGTCGGAGTGATCGTCGAAGGCGCCTGGAGTGGGGAGCTCGTCGCCTCCGACACTCTCATCGTGAAGCATGATGAGGAGTACCGCTCCCCCGACGGTGACGGCCCCTACAGCCCGCCGGGCGGAGAGGCCTCCAGCTCGTCATGAGCACTTGGCTCGGGACAGGGGGCATCCTGCTCGCGCTGGCAGCCGCGGTGGCACTGGCAGTGCAGGGATTCCGCGTCTTCAGGGGTGCAGCTCCCCCTTCGTCGATGCGCCGGCCTGTCTACCTCCTCGCCGGTGGTGCGCTGGCGGCCATGCTGGCACTGGAGCTGGGCCTCCTGACCAACGACTTCTCGGTTTCCTACGTGGCAAACCATCACCGGTCGACGACCCCCCTCGTCTTCGCGATCGCCACGGCCTGGGCGGCGCTGGAGGGAAGCATCGTGCTTTGGGGTCTCGTCCTGGCGGGATACATCCTCCTGGTCCACCGGGCCGTGTCGCGGCGAGGCTTCGACAGGCTGGGAGCCGGCGCGCTCGCCGTGATGGCGCTGGTCGCCGTTTTCTTCTTCGGGCTCATGGCCACCGCGGCCAATCCGTTCCGGGTGCTGGAGGTCGTGCCCGTCGACGGCAGGGGTCCCAACGCCTTGTTGCAGAACAACATCCTCATGGCCGTGCATCCCCCCTTGCTCTACCTCG
>JBHICV010000276.1:0-2182 GCA_046759765.1 Acidimicrobiia bacterium | reverse complement strand
GGTACCATGTAGTCAAATAGCGACAGCCGGGATGCAGGGCGTTCTCCATCCGCTGTTCGTTCACCTCCATATCGCGCTGCTCCTCATGGCCTTCATGACCATGTACTACTGGCTCTTCAAAGGGCTGGCGACGTCGGTCTTCGAGAACCGGATTTACAGCCTCACACGCTTCAACACCGCCGCAGGCCTGGTGTTCGTTATTCTCTCTATGGCTGTGGGGATCCGCGATGGCCTGTCCGGATACATCGTGTCGTTCGACTCGCCCTTGGGGAAGTGGCTCTACGTGAAGGCCACCCTGGCCACGCTCATCGTAGTCGTCTACAGCACCTTCCTCTGGCAGAGCCGCAAGAAGCCGCAGTACCTCCAGGAGGATCCGAAGATCATGGTCTGGTGCCTGGCCACCCAGCTGGTGGGCTCCCACACTCCCTGGTGGCCATGGCGCTGGGGGATGTGGACGGGGACGGCCGGGCCGAGATCGTGGGGGTCACCTACCGGCAGGTGGTCGTCTACCGGTGGACGGGCAGGGACGTGGCACTGCTAGCGGTGGATGATCCTCTGCCGGACGCCTTCACGAGCTATGTCCACGTGGATACCGGCGACTTCAACAGAAACGGCAAAGACGAGATCGTCCTGACCGCGGTCCGGACAGTGGCGCGGGGAAACCGCATGGAGAACGAACTGACCTCCGCGATCGCGGAAGTTCGCAAGGGACGCTTTGAATACCTGTTGACAAACTTCGACCGATATCTCCGCGTCCTCCGCACTCCCGGCAGTCCTCAGGTCCTCCTGGCTCAAGCGATGGGGGCCTATGAGCCGTTCCAAGGGCCGGTGAGGATCGTGGCGTGGGGGGACGGCCGGTACCGCCTCGGGTCCCGGTTCGTCGGCTCGTCGGTGACGCGGTCGCTCTACGCGTTCGGGACCGGCGACCTCGATGGGGACGGGAGCAACGAGCTGGCAGTCGTGTCCTCCGACGGTCGGCTTCTGATCTACGACGAGCAGGGGCAGCTCCGGTGGGACGCCGAGGAGTCCCTCGGAGCGGTGAAGCAGCGAGGCTTTGCCCAGACTCCGCGATACCCCGACTACCGGGGCAAGGACTTCGATGCCTACGCCGAAGCCTTGGCGGTCTGGCGGAGCCTGCCACGTCGCGTGGTGATCGCGCCCCCGATCTCAGGGACCTCTGAGGTGGTGACGATCGCGAACCCTCAGCAGCTCGGACTCCGGATCGGCAAAGCTCCGACGCCTCCAGGGCGAGCCATTGGCTATGGCTGGGATGCCCAGAGTCGGCGGTTCAGCAAGCGATGGGAGTCCATGCGCCTCTCGGGCCAGGCCCTCGACCTGGCTCTCGCTGACCTTGGCGGCGACGGCCGAGTCGAGCTGGTGGTGCTGTCCGCGGGAGAGGACAAACACTTCCTTGAAGTGTTCAACCTATACGGCCAGGGTGACTCTGGCCAGACCGGTGGAACAGGAGGGAGGTGAATCGGACTTAGCCGACGACGGACGTACCTCTTTCACCCGAGCCAACGAAACAGAGTGGAGGGAGCATGAAACGGTTAAGAGAAGTGCTGTGCGGCAGCTTGCTGGTTGTGCTCGCCGCGACGCCCGCCATGGCTCAGGCGATCAAGCCTGTCGGGCCGGGGTCGATCGAGTTCACTACCCCGGGCGGCGTCAACTTCAAGTTCGGAACCAGCCTGGACTTCCAGCCGATGTTCGTGCAGGATCTCGACTTCAACGACAACACGAACTTCCGGACCATCACGGAGTTCGGGTCCTTCGGTGACAACGACAGCCTCATCGGGGTTGAGAGCCGGCTGTTCTTCACCGCGACGAAGGACCGGGTCTCGCTCTACACCGCCATCGAGATGGATGGAACGCTCGACGAGCGGGTCATCGATGGCAACCTCCCCAACATCGAGCGGATCAACCTCTCCCTGCTCCTCCCTGAGATCAGTTCGACCTTCACCGTCGGCGCCGATATCTACGCGCTGGACCCGATCGGGGGGTTGGTCTACATCGACGACGACCCGGGGATCTGGGTCAAGGGCGGGGCCGGGCCGTGGTCGTGGCAGACGGCCTGGCACAAGCGGCTGGAGTTCGGCGGCTCTGCCGGAACTGGAGGCTTTGGTCAGGCGAACCGGGTCAGCGCCTTCGAGGACCGCGAAGACGATATCAACATGTTCAGCGC
>JBHICV010000275.1:0-2193 GCA_046759765.1 Acidimicrobiia bacterium | reverse complement strand
CTTTCTTGAGGAATGTGCGTCTTCTCATCACTGTCTCCTTGCTTTAAGTGGGTTTCGAGTACGGTGCTTCAGCCTTTCCGTTATGCACCAAACGAAAGAATTATTCCTATACTCGCCTCCAATCGTTCGCCGCTCATAGGTCAGTCCAAAATCACCGAGGGCAACCAAGTCGCCAGCTGGGAATAATAGCCAAGGATGCAAAGCCCCATGAGCTGGATGATGACGAACGGGACAACCCCGCGATAAATGTCCAGCGTCTCGACGCTGGCCGGCGCGACACCGCGCAGGTAGAACAAGGCCCAGCCGAAGGGCGGCGTGAGGAAGCTCGTCTGCAGATTGACCGCGATCATCACCCCCAACCACACCGGGCTGATGTCGGCCGCAAGAAGCGCCGGCGCCACGATCGGTACGACGACGAAGACGATCTCTATGAAGTCGAGAACAAAGCCCAATATGAACATCAGGGCCATGATCAGCACCATGGCGGTGAAGAAGCCGCCCGGCAGACCCGTCAGGAATTCCTCGACGAGTCTGTCGCCGCCGAAGCCTCGGAAGGTCAGGGAAAAGAGGGAAGCCCCGAGGAGGATCGCGAAGACCATGCAGCTAATCCGAGTGGTGGACCGCATGACGTCCCTCAGAATCTCGAGCTTCAGTTGGCGGCGCGAGGCGGCGAGCAGCATCGCCCCCAGGGCGCCGAACGACGCAGCCTCCGTCGGGGTGGCGAGCCCTCCGAGGATCGAGCCAAGCACGGCCACGATCAGGAATGCCGGCGGCAGCAATGCCTTGAAGACCCGGGAAGCGAGTTCGCCGCGTCCGACCGACTCCTCGAACAACGGCGGGCAGTGGTCGGGGCGGACTATCCCGATAATCATCTGCCAAGTCATATAGAGGGCGACCAACACGAGTCCTGGGATAAAGGCACCGGCGAACAGATCGATGACGGAGAACGGTTCGACCGCGAAGATGCCCTTGGCGAGCTGGGCTTCGGTGTAGACGCCGGCCAGGACGTCGCCCAGGAGCACGAGGACGATCGAGGGCGGGATGATCTGGCCCAACGTCCCCGCGGCACAGATCGAGCCGCAGGCGAGCCTCGGGTTATAGCCCGCCTTCAGCATCGTTGGCAGGCTGAGCAAGCCCATCGTGACGACGGTTGCGCCGACGATGCCCGTCGAGGCCGCCAGCAACATCCCGACGAACGTCACCGAGAGGCCAAGGCCGCTGCGCAAGCGGCCGAAGCACTGCCCCATCGTGAGCAGCAGGTCCTCGGCCACCTTCGAGCGTTCGAGCATCACGCCCATGAAGACGAACAACGGCACGGCCACGAGGACCTCGTTGTTCATCACGCCGAAGTAGCGGGACGGCAAGGCGGTGAAAAAGTGGAGGTTGAAGGCGTCGAATGCCGTGCCGACGAGGGCGAGCAGGATCGCGACCCCGGAGAGCGTGAACGCAACCGGAAAGCCTAGAAGCAGGACAAAACAAACTGCGCCTAACAGAAGAAGGCTGAGGGCCCCGCCAACATCCATGTCAGAAGATGTCTCCCTTTTCCTCCTCTCGCCAGACCTCCCGATGGCCGGTCAAGACGAGGGTGCTGCGCACCACGATCGCCAAGCCCTGGAGCGCGAGCAGAACGCAAAACATGAGCATGGTGGTCTTCCAGAGAAACAGCCCCGGCAAGCCGCCGGCCTCACGGGACTCTTCAAGACGCTGCCAAGACAGGATGAGATAGGGGAGCGCAACCCAGAAAATGATGGCGATCGACGGAAACAGGAGGAACAACGTTCCCCCCAGATCCACCAATGCCTTATATCGATCGCTAGCCGGACGATAGAAAATGTCGACCCGGACGTGGCCCTCATGCAGGAGCGTGTAGCCGACGGCCACCATGAATATGGTCCCGTGCATCCAGACGTAGGACTCCTGCATCCATACCCAGCCCATGTTGAACCCGTAGCGCAGGGCGGCGACCAGGAAGGTTACGAGGACCATACTGAGCGTAAGCCACGAGACGGCGCGACCGACATTTTCGTTTAGCCAGTCGATCCAGCGTACGAGTCCCAAAAGCGCCTTCACCGGCGTCCCCTGTTGCGCGATGACACGGCTTGCCGTGTTCTTCTTCCTGGTTCCATCAGGCCGAGATTTGCCATAGGAAAGCGTGCGCCCTTTCAACTTTTAACGGCATCTTGATGCGGACCA
>JBHICV010000274.1:0-2225 GCA_046759765.1 Acidimicrobiia bacterium | reverse complement strand
ACCTAATAAGAGCCTGCCCACCAGAAGGTGTGGCCCATCCCAGTCCTGTCCACCATACCCGCCGGCACCTTGACATAAGAGATTCAATATGGGCGGCCTCAGTGGTCTACTTCGGGTAGCGCATATGTGCCGATATGGGCGGTCAGGCTGGCATCACCGTTGCTGTGACGTCGTCCTCGCTTAAGAGGGGGTCTGCGGGCTCCGATATCCCCTTGATGGGAACTCGCCAGTCGCAGGGTCCTTTGGTCGCGTATAGCGAGATGGCCCCCACATTTCACGGCGTGCGGGCGCTGACTGCGGCCGTGACGGCCGCGGCGCTGGCGATCCTGGCGGTCACGTGGAGCACCTGGGGACTGTGGTTGGTGGCTGCGGTGTTGGTCGTGGTTGCCGTGGACGCGTTTCACCGACGAACCCGCCGAGGCATTTCACCCATCATTCCCCTGGCCGTCGATGGAGCAGTGCTGGTGGTGGCTGTGTTCTTGATTGGGGGGCCGGCATTTGTGGCGGCTCCGTTGGCCTTCCTGTTGACCGCCGCGCTGATCCTGCTTCCCCTTCGTCGAGCCCTGCTGGTCCTCTCCTACCTGGTCGCACTGCTGGTGGCTGTTTACTTTAGCTCAGCCGCGAACCGCGGGGATGCTGGCCAGTGGCTCCTTGTCGCGGGAGCGCTGCTGGTGTTCTTGGGGGCAATGGGAGTGCTGCTGGGATCTGCTATCCACGGCATCCATTCCATGCGCCGACAACAGGAGGACCTGATCGATGAGCTGCGCGTTGCCAATGAGCACAAGAACGAGCTTCTGGCAAGTGTCAGTCACGAGCTGCGCACCCCACTGACAGCGGTGGCTGGGTTCGCCCAGCTGCTCATTGATGGCACCACCGAGATCGGCCCCGAGGAACGAGAAGCCATGATCGCTGCCATCGCGGCCGAGGCGTTCGAGGTAGGAGGGCTGGTGGAAGATCTGCTTGTGGCGGCCAGAGATGAGGTCGGTGAACTGACTGTCATCCAGGCGCCGGTCGACCTCCGAGCTCAGGTGAACCAGATTCTCGAAACGTGGCATTCTGACGATGCAGCAATCCGACGACTCCGTGTGTCCGGCCAGGGAGTAAAAGCTCTGGCCGATCCTGCCCGGATACGACAGATCATCCGCAACCTAGTGTCCAACGCGGCACGATACGGAGGCTCCGACATCCGGATCCAGATCGAAGACGGAGACCTAAAGGTCCGGCTCCGCGTCCTTGACAATGGTGACGGCGTCCCCGAAGAGCACCGAGACACCATCTTCGCTCCCTTCTTCCGGGTCAACACCGAAACCAGCCAACCCGGGTCAGTGGGGCTGGGCCTTTCAGTATCGAGACAGTTGGCTCGGAAGATGGGCGGTGACCTCACCTACCGATACCAACAGCACCAAAGCTTGTTCGAGTTAACCCTTCCCCCCGGTCCGAGCGTCGCTTCTGAAGAACCGGCGGCACACAGACACGAAGCGGAGCTGACCGGAGCAACGCGGGTTGAGTGACGCCGGAGCCAGCGCGAGCCGGTTAACCAGAGGACACCGCTCACAACATTCGGTGATCCTGGATCGATGCGACTCCGGTCAGAACGGGGCCGGACCCAGCCCGCGTATGCGAGTGCGGTTCGTGTCAGAGTCGACCGACTCCACCGCGGCGCGCCCTTCTGATAGCTGCAGCTTCACCACGACTTCTGGCGACACGATCTGGGCGTGGATGAAACCACCCCATCCCTCCGGATGGCCTTCGTATGGAGTCTCAAGATCGACCAAGGCACGGGCCAGCTTCCGGCCCCGAGCGTCGGTGATCAAGGCAATCTCAGAATGTTGGTGCTCTCCCAAAGATTCTCGCCGCGTCAAACCATGACAGTGGGATGTCTCGCAAACATCTCAACGATTTGGCAGCGAAAAGGCGACCACACGCTCATTGAGGATCATCCCTGTCGACTCCCCTGCTCGATTGGTTAGCAGGCGGACCCATCGACGATCGGACATACCCTCTCCATAGGGGACATACCCTCTCCATAGGGAAAGAATCGGATCCACGGGCAAGAAACGAACCACGGATAGCCCCCATCGCCCGAGCTTCCCAGATTCCCAGAACCCGCGCGTGATCCGGCAAAGGGGTGGCTCCCAGCCCGCCACCTCGGGTAGCGCATATGTGCGGCGGTCTCAGGGGGTCATTGCAACGTTTCGGCGAGTTTCTCTGAGGGTGACATCCAC
>JBHICV010000273.1:0-2260 GCA_046759765.1 Acidimicrobiia bacterium | reverse complement strand
AAGCCCTCACCGTCGCCACCGACCTCGGCATGCGCCCCCTGGTCGCCCACTGCCACCTCGGCCTAGGCACGCTCTACCGGCGGATTGGCCAACAGGAGCAGGCTCAGGAGCACCTCACCACGGCGACGACGCTCTACCGCGAGATGGACATGGGGTTCTGGCTGGAGAGGGCGGAGGCGGAGCTGGCTTCTATTACCTGAACGGAGTCCCTCCCTGCAGGCTGCCGTAGTCGGCGCAGGCGGGATGGGTGGCTTCTTCGGCGGGCTACCGGCTCGGGCTGCCGAGACCGATTCAGAGAGACTCTCGGCATGCACCCGCTCGTGGCCCACTACCACCAAGCAGGAGGTTTCTAGGCGTCCTCTGAGCGCCTCTCGATCCGCAGCACCTTGACCTCGGCCCCGTAGCGCTTGGCAAGGCGGCGTATTTCCAGCTCGAGCGCCTCGGCGGCGCTCCGCGTGAGCCGCCCGGTTATTTCCATGCAGTGGCCGGCGTCACCGGACTCTTGATCCGCGGAATCGTCACGATCCTCGACAATCGTCTTAATCCCCCTGGTCCCATTGGTTCTTGTCAGCTTTCACCTGGCGCCGCTTCCTGTACAAGCGAGCCTGGGCGCCGTACTTCTTGACAACCGCCAGCAAAGCGTCGTTGAACTCGGTGACCTTGCCCTGCTCCACAGGACCATCGAGCTCAACATGCACCACGTGAATGTGCTCGGGCGGGATCGCTTGACCCATCTCTTTCCCTCCTTTCCTGTCGTTCGGTCAGGACAGCTGGTAAGCACGCGGCATCGACGATTCCCTCGAAGAGCTCGTCCGCGTGGTAGATACCGGGAAGTGAGTCGAGGTCGCGTACCATATAGTAGTCCTCGACCACATCGTAGGGCTCGGAGATATCCAAAAGTTCATCCATCGCTAGCCGGACATACGTCAAAGCCATGTTGTGCTTTCCCGTGAGATCGAACAGTGGCGTGCCCGTAACGAACCGGCCAACGTTGATCTCGGTGATATAGGGAACGCCACTCGCATCTTCCTTGAGGTCCACACTGAACGCGCCCGAGACCCTCTCATCGAGAGCACGGATGGCCGCCGTGCTGACATCGACGACACGTGGCTCAAAAACGGTCTTCGCCACGGCGCCGATGGAGGAAGCCCCGCTGACGGTACTCCCACCCCAAAAGTAGGACAGGCGCTCGGTGGTCTTGATCAGGACGAGATCGCCGTTCTTCCAGAGGCACTGGCACGCGAAGTCCCGTCCCGGAAGGTACTCCGACAAGGTGAACGACGTCGGAGGCACGCCACGCATCACGTGCCAGTAGCTGATCCAGCTCCGAGCCTGCTCCGGGCTCTTCACCGGGATCGCCGCCATCGACCCGGTACCGCGGCGCATGCGGCACCATAGCCGCTTCCGAGGAGCCAGTCGACGAAACAGCCCTTCGATCCCGTCGAGATCGGTCACGGTATACGTGAGCGGAGCCGGAAGCCCCCGGGTTCGTAGAAAGGCCGTGAGCTCGTACTTGTCCTGACACAGGTCGATCACCGACTCATCGGGAAGGAACAGACGGCAAGGGATCTCCCCGCGAAGCCTCGACATCGCCTTCACATCGCTGTCTAACGTGGGGATCAACAGATCGATGTGCTCGGCCTCGACAGTCCGATACACCAGATTCGCGAAGTCTAGATGGTCGGCAGGAGCAACCAGGTAATTCCGATCCGCCGACGACTGCTTGAGGACAAACCGATCCGAGTTGCACCCTATGACGACAAACGACGGATCACCCGCCCTCAGGCTCCAGGTCAGATTGTTGCTTCCGGTGGAGCCGGCACTGGTGACGAGCAGCCTCTTTTCCATAAGCCCCTTCGTTTCGTGTAGCTCAGAAAGTTGAGAAAAGGGTAGATGGTTGACCATGGGCTGTCAAGTCCAGTATTTTCGCGCCTCAGCTATTTGCGGACACGCTCGCGCAAGCAGGTCACCGTGCTCTTCGCCGACCTCAAAGGCTCCATGGAGCTCCTGGCCGACCGCGACCCTGAGGAGGCGAGGAAGCTCCTTGATCCCGTGCTGGAACGCATGATGGAGGCCGTCCACCGCTACGAGGGGACCGTGAACCAGGTGATGGGCGACGGGATCATGGCCCTCTTCGGTGGGCCGCTGGCCCATGAGGACCACGCCGTGCGGGCCTGCTACGCCGCGCTCAGGATGCAGGAGTCGGTGAAGCGGTACGCCGAGGAGATGCGCCGAGCAGCCGGCGTACCCATCCACATCC
>JBHICV010000272.1:0-2296 GCA_046759765.1 Acidimicrobiia bacterium | reverse complement strand
GTCCGCCGCCTCGGGCTCCGCTACGTAGGAATCGGCAGGTGAGCAGAGTCCTCGTTACCGGCGGAGCCGGGTTTCTCGGGCGCGTTCTCGTGGAGCGTCTCGTCGCCGACGGTGTCGACGTTGTGGTGCTCGACAATCTCTCGTCTGCCTCTCCGCTCCCGCTGCCAGACCGAGCCCGCCTAGTTGAGGGTGATGTGATCGACCCGCCCCCGCTCGGCGGGCCCTTCGACCGGATTTTTCACCTGGCTTCACCTGCGTCACCACCTCGGTTCATGGCCCGTCCGGTGGAAACCCTGAGGGCGGGAGCCGAAGGGACGAGAAGGATGCTGGAGCTGGCGGAAGGTACGGGGACCCGCTTCCTACTCGCCTCAACGTCGGAAGTCTATGGGGATCCCGAGGAGCATCCCCAGAAGGAGGACTACCGAGGGGCAGTTGCGGTCACATCACTCAGGGCACCGTACGACGAGGCGAAACGCTACGCCGAGGCGCTGGTATATGCCTTCCGGCGGGCGGGAAGGGTGCCCGACAGCCGGGTTGCGCGGATATTCAACACGTACGGACCCGGCATGGACCCCAGCGACGGCAGGGTCGTGTCGAACTTCGTCGTCCAAGCTCTCAAGGGCGAACCGCTGACTGTCTACGGCGAGGGGACCCAGACCAGGAGCTTCTGCTATGTGGACGACCTGGTCGATGGGCTCCTTCGGCTTATGGAGTCCGACTACGAAGACCCCGTGAACCTCGGTATGCCGGCAGAGATGACCGTGTTGGAGCTGGCCGATATGGTGGCGCAGGTTGTGGCCGACACCGGCATTCGGCACGTTGAGCTGCCGGACGCCGATCCTGCCCGCAGATGCCCCGACATATCTCGCGCCCGCTCGGTCCTCTCGTGGGAGCCAACGACGAGGCTGCGGGAGGGTCTGGAGCTGACCGTGGACTACTTCCGGAGCCTTATGTGAAGGAGTACGAGAAGCTGTCGGTGATCATTCCGGTCTACAACGAGCGCAACACGGTGGCAGAGGCGATTCGGCGGGCCCGTGAGGTCGATCTTCCCGTCGACCGAGAGCTGATCGTTGTGGATGACGGATCTGAGGATGGCTCAGGCGAGATCATCGAGCGCCTACGGGACTCCACGGTTCGAGTCTTACGTTGGGATCAGAACCAGGGGAAAGGAGTCGCGGTCAGGGCCGGCATCGAAGCGAGCACCGGCGACGCCGTGATCATCTATGACGCCGATCTGGAGTACGACCCTCGGGACTGGGAGGCGATGCTCCGGCCTCTGATCGAGGGCCAGGCGATGGCGGTCTACGGATCCCGATTCACGGGGGAGCGCCGCAACATGATGTTCTGGCATTGGATCGGAAATCGTTTCCTGAGCCTGATGACCAACGTGCTCTACAACACGACTCTGTCGGACATGGAAACGTGCTTCAAGCTCCTCGACGGGGACCTGGCCCGCTCGCTCCGTCTGGAGTCGAGCCGGTTCGAGATCGAGCCGGAGATCACTGCCAAAGTTCTCCGTCTGGGCCATCGAATCTGGGAGGTCCCGATCCGCTATGCAGGTCGAGAGCCAGGCGAGGGCAAGAAGATCTCGTGGAAGGACGGATTTCCGGCCCTCTGGACCCTCGTGCGTCATCGGTTTACTCCCCGCAATATGATCCTTCGGTGATCAAACAGGCCGTTCTGCTGCTCGGAGGCCGCGGAACGCGCCTGTGGCCGCTCACGGATTCCCGTCCCAAAGGACTCCTCCCGGTGGCCGGACTGCCGTTCTTCGAGTATCAGGTACGTCTGCTCGCGGACCTCGATGTCTCGCAGATCTTTCTCGCCGTTGCTGCCCCATGGCAGTCAGCTTGGGAGGCCTATCTCGAGGAACGCCCCGATCTGGCCCACGTCTCGTTGGCAGTTGAAGAGCATCCGCTCGACACGGCCGGTCCGGTACGTGCCCTCCTCGATAAGTTGGACGGTCCCTTCTTGACGCTCAACGGCGATGTCCTGTTCGATGCGGATCTTGCTGCTGTCTTTGGAGCCGGCCCGTTCCGCCCGACGTTGGTGTTGAGCCGGGTCGACGATCCGTCTTCGTTCGGGGTCGTCGTTACAGACAGCGACGGCACGGTCACTCAATTCGTCGAGAAGCCGTCGCCGGAGCGCGCCCCAGCCGACACGATCAGCGCCGGCATCTATCTCCTGACTAAAGAGGCGATGAGCTGGTTTCCGGAGGGTCCACTGTCCTTTGAGCGGACCGTGTTTCCGGCCTTGGCGGAGAGGGGCAACCTCGGCGCGGTCGTTGCTCAGGGCGCCT
>JBHICV010000271.1:0-2308 GCA_046759765.1 Acidimicrobiia bacterium | reverse complement strand
CCGATGGCGTGAACCCGTTCGAGAATCACGGCACGTCTGTCTTCTATTTCCATTCCTTCGAGGTCGATCTAGCCCGAGCGCTCCAGAGGGGTCTGCTTCGTGAGCTCGGCCTGCGCGACCTAGGGATCGGTCGGGCGAACCTGGCGTTAGCGAGGCCGACCTGGATGCCGTCGGCGCTCACCGAGGGCGCCTTCATGATGATCCCGGCTCAGGAGGCCGCGCTCAGAACCCCCGCGTTTCAAGAAGCGTACGCTCGCGGCGTGGTTGAGGGGCTCCGTGAGTTCCTCGAGGGGAGGCTTGAGTGAAGGCGGAAATCGCCTTCTAGGCCACCACGCCGCCTGGCGCGATTCCCACCCCTGTGAAGAGATCTCGAATCTGGAGGACCAATGAGCGGCGCGCGCAATACGAAAGAACCCCGAGTACATCCCAACGCGTTTATCGCGCCCAATGCGACCGTCGTAGGCCGTGTGAGCGTGGAGCGCGAAGCCAGTATCTGGTACGGTTGCGTGCTGAGAGGGGACGTCGAGCCGATCACGATCGGAGAGCAAACAAACATCCAGGATCTCACCGTAATACACGTCGACAAGGGACTCCCCACTACCATCGGTCCTAGGGTCGGCGTGGGCCACCGGAGCCTTCTTCACGGATGCGTTATCGAAGAAGAGTGTCTCATCGGCATGGGCGCCATCGTCCTGAGCGGTGCCGTGATCGAAGCCGGCTCGGTGGTCGCGGCGGGCGCTCTGGTCACCGAGGGGACCCGGATGCCCCCCGGCTCCCTGATTATGGGAGCCCCGGCCAAAGTCGTTCGCCAAGTGGACGATACCCTCCGTGGCCGAATCGAGCACACCTGGCGCGACTACCTAGAGCTGGCTCGGGAGCATGGAGCGGGACGCTACGGTGTGGCGCATAATTCCTAGATCGAAGCCAGGCAAAGCGAGAGATAACCCCGTCCCGGCACGGGTCTCAGGCCAGCACAGGGCGTCACACCCGTAACATGTTGTGCCTCTTGGATACCGGAGGCTACCGGTAGGGTATGGAGTCTTGACAAAAGAGAACCACCCAATATATTGAAGCCCGCTTGGTCGTACCCCACAAGATCTAGTAGCAGTCGAGTAGCTCAAAGAGCACAGCCGGCCTCCGCTGCCCAACGCCTTTCTGGAGGCCGTTCTTAGTCTCAAGGTAGTTCCAGGAATAGAGTCGCGGGGAAGGAATCGGGGACACGGGCGCTCGCCCGCTAGGGTATTCATCACTTGCACCAAGAGAGAGGCGGAGGCCTCGATGACGTCCGTCGCAACCGATCAAGCGCTGCCCATCGCACCACCCGCCGAGCTCCCAGATCCAGATCTTACAGAGAACGCCGTGACCGTCCTGGAGCGGCGCTATCTGATAAAGGACGACCACTTGCGCCCCGTGGAGACTCCGCGGGAGCTGTTCTGGCGGGTGGCCCGGACGATGGGTGCTGTGGACCAGCGTTACGGGACAAGCGAGGCGGAGGCGCTGGAGTCGGCAAGGCAGTTCTATCATCTCGTGGCTGACGAGCTGTTTGAGCCCAACTCGCCGACCCTAATGAACGCGGGCCGTCCACTCGGTCAGCTTTCAGCGTGTTTCGTCCTGCCTGTCGAGGATTCCCTAGATGGGATTTACATGACGCTGCGGAACATGGCGCTCATCCACCAGTCCGGGGGCGGCACCGGGTTTGGGTTCTCAAGGCTCCGACCTGGAGGGGATGTGGTGCGGTCGACGATGGGTGTCGCCTCTGGACCGGTCTCTTTCATGGAAGTTTACGACGCGTCGACCGAGGCGGTCAAGCAAGGCGGGACCCGTCGCGGTGCCAATATGGGCATCCTCCGGGTGGACCACCCTGACATCCTCGATTTCATCACGTGCAAGCGCGACAGCCATCGGGTCACAAATTTCAACATCTCGGTCGCGCTGACCGACGCGTTCATGGAGGCCGTGGAGGCCGACGCGGAGCACGAGCTTAAGAACCCGCGGTCCGGCGAGGTAGTGAAACGTCTACGAGCGCGGGACGTTTTTGACAGGATCGTGGAAGGAGCGTGGCTAAATGGCGAGCCAGGCGTCTACTTCATCGACCGGGCGAACTATTTCAACCCAGTGCCACATCTCGGCTCCTACGAAGCGACGAACCCGTGTGGTGAGCAGCCGCTGCTCGCCTACGACGTCTGCAATCTCGGCTCCATCAACCTGGGGGCTTTCGTCATAGACGGCGCCGTCGATTGGGACAAGCTGCGGGAGACGGTCCACCGGTCGACTCACTTCCTAGATAACGTCATAGATGCGAACCGGT
>JBHICV010000270.1:0-2330 GCA_046759765.1 Acidimicrobiia bacterium | reverse complement strand
AATGACTTCGGCGAGTCCGGTGAGCTCCCTCACGGCAGTTTGGAATCGGGAGAATGACCGACTGCCCGCGTACGACTCGTCGCCGTCCATCATGCCCGCCCATTGCCGGGATGACATTGCTCCGGTCCCGGAGTCGGTGAGGAGGTCGATGATCACCTCATCACTTTGCAGCCCGAAGAGGTTGTATCCGACGCGAATCAACGCCTCCTCCCGCTCGGACTCAGCCGGGAATCTGATCGCCTGAACACTGTGAATACGGAAGGGCTCAATAATGGTCTGGAACTGCATGTCCTCGATCCTCTCTCGGTGAGGCAAGCGTCCCGCTTGACCGGCGCCCAAACCAGGGACCAATGCCAGTTTCGATCCCACACGCCCGCGTATGCGCCTCCGGTCTGTCGATCGGCGTCTGATCGGATGGCGGCTTGGGCCTATAGAAACGATCTAACCGTCAAAAATCGTGACAGAGGAGTTGCATTCGGAGAGTTGTCAGCGCTACGTGTCGCGGTAATGGTCGAGTATCTGCATCTCAGTGGCGACGTCGACCATCCGGACGTGCTCGTTGGTCTGATTTTCTCTTTCGATGGGGACGAAGGTGAGAATTGAGCGGATGCCCGAGTCCCTGAGTCGGGTGGCCGCCTCCGATCCTGCACTTGGAGGTGTGGCGACGACTCCGATCTTCGCGCCGCTCTCAGCCACCACGCTCGGCAGCTCGTCGAGGGCTCGAACCGGAACGCCGTTGACACTGCGACCGATCTTGGCCGGGTTGACATCGAACAGCGCGACAACGCGGTGTCCGGTTTGTTCGAGGCGCTCGTAACCGGCCACAGCCCCTCCTAGTTTGCCGGCGCCTACGATCACCACCGGCGTCTCCTCATCGGTATGAAGGAGATCTTCGAGACCACGGATGAGCGACGCGACTTCGTAGCCCCGCCCGCGTCGCGACACCTTCTCGACGTAGGAGAGATCCCTTCGCACCTGGGCGGCATGTACGCCTGCAACCTCGGCCAGCAGATGAGATGCTATGAACTCGAAATCCTGTTGCAGGACTCGGGTTGCAGCCAGGTAAACGGGCAGTCTCCGTACCGTGTTACGGGGAATAGGCAGCTCGGGCATTTGTCACCTACCAGGCTCCTCGGCAGTCGAGGCACCTCCGCGAGATCAGCCGAAGCGTTCCGGCGTGGTCTTCGCCCAGGAGTTCGCCGAGGCGGTCCAGCATGGACTCAGAGGCGATCGGCTTGCCGCAGATCTCGCAGGTGGCAATCGGCTGGAGGTACAGGACTCTGGAACCTCCAGCCAACGCAGCGGTGTCGGTGCGGTAACGGAGTGCGATTGCTCCCGCCTCGGGACACGGCGGCGCGCATTGCCCGCAGGCAGTGCAGAGAGAACCATCAAAGGTCATCTTTAGCATTCCATCGGCTGCCTCCGAGAAGAGGGCACCAGTGGGACAGCTCTCTACGCACGCCGTACACCCGGTGCATAAGTCCTCGTCGATCTCGATGACACCAACCGGTGAGCCGACTCCGTCCACTCGGATCGGCTGGGACATGTCGGTTGCTCGGAACAACGAAAGGACGGTTTCGGCCCCGCCGTGAACACCAAAAGGGTCGCTCAGGGGCGCTTTCGAGAGCACCTCGGCGAGGCTCGAGCCTGGTACATCCGGCACACGCTCAGGCGAGAGACCGAATGCATCTAGCACCGACCGGGCGTGGGCTCTATGGCTGGCAACGGATTCGTCTTGCTGGAGGGGACAGCCCACCGCGCCGCATGGAATTGCTGTGGCCGCCGCTGCTCCCATGAGCAGCGGAGCGAGTAGCCAAGCGGAAGTCGCCATGCTTGCGCAGGGCACTTCTATCGGGAACCAGTCGCCGGTTAGCTCGGGCCCTTCGCCACGACTACAGATGAAGGCGAGGCCGACGGGTCGTGGTGACTCCGCTACATAGGCACGGATCTGGGCTTCGATCATCGCAGATGTAACGGTCGGGTTCTCGACCGCTCCCGTTGGGCATCGAGTCACGCACCGCCCGCAGGGCTCGCAGGCCGAGATGTCGTACCGGACCCGCCCCCTTCGCCATGTCAATGCGTCCTGTGGACAGATCTCTACGCATGCTTTGCATCCCTGGCTGGCTACACAGCGACCGGGGTCAATTAGAGGCGCGCCCACATACTCCGGTGTCCAGAAGGTGAAGACCGATCTCCTGGTTAGGTGCGAGGGGGTGGTCACCTTGGCTTGCTCGGTTTGGCTTCCGGAGTAGGCCGCAGCACGGGCGACAGCCCCGGCCACCAGCGTCCGCAGTCGGTCCTGGTCGTCGCCCGCCAGCCTGGCGTCAACG
>JBHICV010000269.1:0-2334 GCA_046759765.1 Acidimicrobiia bacterium | reverse complement strand
GTTGGTCCTCGACGGTGATCAGGTGCTGGAAGGGGCGAAAGGGCGTGGTCGCCAGGCGGAACTCAGGCTCGATGTGGAAATCTCGCATGTCGGCCTCTAGCAGCTTCACGCGGGCTCGGACTTCGTCGGGTTCGTGTGCGAGCTTATGGCGGCAGACCGCCAGCATGGACGAGGACAGGTCCAAGCCTGTGATCTGGATGCCAGCCCGTGCTGTGGGGATGAGGACTCGTCCTGTGCCGCATCCCACCTCGAGAACGGGGCCGCCTGCGTCGTGGGCCATCTGGACCCAGAAGGCGATATCGTCGCGCTCTCGATAGGGGACAACGTGGTCGTAGAACTCGGCCACGAACCCGAATTCGTCGTAGCCGCCGGAACTCCTCACCTCCTGCGCTGGATCCGCGCTCACCGTCGCCTCCAGCTGTGCCGCTCCGCAGGCTGGGGTGCCAAAGGGTAGTTGGGCTCCACGAGAGGGGCAAACCGGCTACGAGAGGAGCAAAAGCGACGATAAGAGGGGCATTTGGGCGATGAATGGGGGCTCCCTCTCCGAGCGGCGGGTGAGTCGGCGGCGAGTCGCATCGGCTGAGTAGAAGGTCATGTCTCCAACCGATTGTACTTCTTCAAGACTTCTCTCAAGCGGTCGTGTGGAAGCGCGTGGACCGTATTTCCGTCGATGCCGGTCATCGTTTCCGCGGCGACCAAGGCATTGACGATCGCTTCCTCCGTGGCCTGGACGGTGGCCTCGAAGAGCGACGTCAATTGGTGGTTGGGAAGCATCTGAAGCTTGGCGGGTCCCCTAGCCTGTGCCGCACCCGGGTTCGCCGTGGCGAAGGCGACAAAGATGTCTCCAGAGCTGTCTGCCCCCAATCCGCCGACTCTGGCGATGCCTAGCGGCACACGCTTGGCCTGTCGTTTGAGCTGGTGAGGCAGAAGGGGAGCATCGGTGGCTACCACCACGATGATGGATCCGCCCCCAGAACTGGGATCGCCAGAATGGTAGAGAGGCTCCAGGTCCGTTATCTCTGGCCCCACGGGCACTCCAGCAACCGTCAGATTCCTCCTCGCTCCGTAATTGGCTTGAACCAAGGTCCCTGCGGTGTAGGAATCGCCTTCGATCTCGAGGGTTCTAGACGCGGTGCCGATGCCACCCTTGAAGGCGTGGCACACCATGCCGGTGCCTCCGCCCACATTCCCTTCTGCCACAGTCTCGGGCGAGGCGGTGCTGAGAGCTTCGAAAACATGCTCCTTTCTCACATGAAAGCCGTTGATGTCGTTCAATCTGCCATCGTAGGTTTCGGCGACTACGGGGAGGCTCCAAGACGGGCCGGCAGAGTTCGGGTGGTCGAGCCGTCTATGGTGCATCCAGGTGACCACTGCGTCTCGGACAACGCCCACGCTGTGCGTGTTCGTGATCATGACCGGGCCTTCCAAGAAGCCTGATTCCTCGACCCACGTCGTGCCCGTCATCTCTCCATTGCCGTTCAGAGAGTACCAGCCGGCGAAGACAGGATCGTTCGCTTTTCCTCGTGGGAGGATGGCCGAGACGCCAGTTCTCACGGGACCCTTCCCTACCTGCAACGCGCCTTCGCCGGAGAGAAGAGTCGTATGACCCACCTCCACACCCTGGACATCGACGATGGCGTTCAGCGGTCCCGGCGTGCCCTCGAGGGGGATTCCTAGATCTCGTGCTCTCGGCATGGTGGGACCTCCACTCGGTATCTTGGAATCTGTCGGGGCCGGGATCTGGGGGGTAGCGCGGGTGCGAAGTACGGGATCCGGTCGGTGCGGCGCTTGTTCAAAGATTCTCGATGGCGACGGGCTCCACCGGATCTGCCGGCTCGAAACGGAAGACCCTGGAGTAGAAATACAGCTCGGCCTCCCGGGCACGCTGGCGGTTCTCGCCGCGGCGGAAACCGTGTCCCTCTCCCTCGAAGGCGATGTAAGCCACGGGCAGTCCCTTATGGCGAAGCGCCTCGACCATTTGCTCGGCTTGGCTGGGCGGCACGATCTCGTCATCCAACCCCTGAAAGAAGATCGCGGGTCGGGAGATGCGGTGGGCAAAGTGGAGTGGCGAGCGCTCTCGGTAGAGGTCCCTCTTCTCGGGATAGGGACCAACCAGCCGCTCTAGGTATCGAGACTCGAACTTGTGGGTCTCATCGACAAAGGCCTCTAGATTGCTGAGTCCGTAGTAGCTGGCAGCGGCGGCGAAGACATTGCGGAAGGTCAGAGCACACAGCGCGATGTACCCGCCGGCGCTCCCCCCCCGGATGGCCATGCGGCCGCCGTCCACCAACTCCCGCCCTGCGAGATACCGGGCTCCGTTGACGCAATCGTCGA
>JBHICV010000268.1:0-2363 GCA_046759765.1 Acidimicrobiia bacterium | reverse complement strand
AGCTTCGAGGTGGAGTTTGTCGCCGGAAACGGTAAGACTGTGGCGCTCATCACGCTTGAAGCCGGGGACATTGGGCGATACCTGCCGGTTTCGCCGCCGGGTTCTGGGACGGCTCCCAGATAGATTCGGGGCGTCGCGACTCATCCAATACGTAGGCGAGCCAGCGGCGGTTCGGTGAGAGCGCAGGCTCTCGTGGCGCATTTGACGACTAGGCGCCTAGCCAGGAGTATTGCCACGGAAGGGAGAAGTTGTGAACTTTATCTGCGAACTGCGGTGTCCGCATGAAGGACCAACCCTCCCGCCTTTCCTAGACCTCTAGGCCTATATCGAATTCACAGATCTTGACGTCAGAGTGTGTTCCGCCTTTTCGGCGGTGTGCAACGGGCGCCAGGAGACGACCTCGAACAGCGATCCCTTTTGACCGCGCCCAGGCCAACGAACTGATGGACGCCCCGATCAGGTAAATCGCGGTACTAACGACTATGGATACCGACACGCTCCTCAAGGACCGCTACCGGATCAAAGAAACGCTGGCCCAGGGACGCCTCGCCACGACGTTCCTCGCAGTCGACGAGCGAACGAGCCAGCTGTGCGTCGTGAAGCAGCTGTCGGTACTGAGCGCCTACAGCCAGTCCGTGAAGGAGGTCGAGTCCCTGTCGGGAAGCGACGCCGCCAAGATCGTCGAGCTGTTCGAGCGCGAGGGCCGCATCCTGGCTCACCTCGACCATCCGCGGATTCCCAACTTAGTCGACTGCTTCACCGTCGAGACGGAAGACGACACACAGCTCTACCTCGTGCAGCAGTACGTCAAGGCGCGGAGCCTGGCCCAGCTGGTCGCGGCGGGCCGGCACTTCAGCGAGGGGGAAGTGATCCAGATCGCACTCCAGGTGACGGAGATCCTCGAGTACCTGCATGACCGATCCCCGCCACTCGTCCACCGGGACATCAAGCCGAGCAACATCCTGTATGGCGAGGGCGCAGAGGTATTCCTGATCGACTTCGGCGCGGTGAAGAATCACCTCGTCCAGTACGAGCTGGAGGGGTCCACGGTCGTCGGCACCTACGGCTACATGCCGCTGGAGCAGTACGAGGCAAACGCCGTCCCCGCCTCCGACATCTACTCTCTGGGCGCGACGCTGATCGCGGTGCTCTCGCACAAGGAGCCCTCGGAGATCGGAAGGCGCGAGGCGCAGTTGGACTTCGGCGGTCACGTGCATGTCTCCAAAGGGTTGGCGGCCGTGCTGGCGAAGATGGTCGAGCCCAGCTTGGAGCGGCGCTATCGCACGGCCGCCGAGCTGAAGAGGGATCTGGAGGCCCTGCTGGCGGAGAAGCGCGGACCAGCCCTCCGGCGCCTGGTCTCCGCTAGTGTCGTTGCCCTCATCGTGCTTGCCGGCTACGGCCTGCTGCAGAGCCGAGCGGCGCATCGTGCGGAGGATCCTGTCGAAACGGCGCCGGTGCCGTCGGAGGGCAGCGCTGCGACGGACGAGCCCCGCGCCCTTCCACAAAGGTCCGACGCGGGTACGTCGGCGGTGGAGCCTCGTGCTCCGGTGGCAAGAGTCCTTCGTCTGGACATCTTTCAGAGCTTCGAGTTCGTGGACGATCCCTGGTACCCGGAGGGCCTGTCGGTGGGGCAAGGGCTCACCTTTGCGGGTGGCCTCGATACGCGCCCCTACGAGACGCTGCGTGCCGAGCCCAGCTACCGCTCTTCCCAAGTCCTCTACAGCTACCTTCCGCTCGGCAACAGTCCGGATACGCGGATCACGTTCGTCATCGATGAGCTGGATCGACCCACCTGGATGATCTACGTCGACAAGAACAACAACGAAGACCTGACCGACGATGGCCCGCCTTACCAGAATCCGTTGGTGAGGGGGAGGGTCCCCGTCACCATTACCCTGCCAGTCGAGGTGGTAACTTCGTCCGGCACTACGTTACACCGGCCCTACAAGTTGTTTTTCTATGTCGGCGAGGGGCGGGAGGGAGGCCCTTACAGGCCATACTTCTTCGCCGCCTGCCACTACGTCGGAAAGGTCGACTTGGGTGGTCGACTCTTCAGCGCCGTGGCGTTCGAGTTTGGCCGTCACACCGGTCTTTTCGTAGAGAGCGGTGTCTGGATCGACCTGAATGGCGACGGCGCCTTCGAGAAAGGGACCGAGCACTTCCTGGATGGTGAGCTGGTACGAGTCGGAGACGATGTCTACCGGATCGAGCTCGCCTACCCGTGAGAGTCCTGGTCAGCGGCAAGCAAGCACACCATCATCTTCCCACCTGCTCCACCGGCTGACCAGGATCCTCGGCGCCTAGTGAGCGGAGACCTTTTTGACAGGAGCGCCGGCATGACACGACTTCATCTGATTCCGTTT
>JBHICV010000267.1:0-2364 GCA_046759765.1 Acidimicrobiia bacterium | reverse complement strand
CTCAGTGATCTCGGAAGTGGGCGGCAACATACTCGCCTCCTCCTCCAGCACCGGGAGGGACCGCGTGGCAATGCTCCGCTATGAGGTCGAGCTCAGCGATCCTCTCCAGGTCGACCGGATCATCTCCGAGATCGACGATGTGGAAGGGGTGTTCGACGTCTACCGGCTGCTGCCCCGAGGACCCAAGACCGGCTAGCCGATTGGTCTAAGCCCGGGCAATCGATCTGTCGATAACGTCCGCATGGCCCGGAGAGGGTTTGATGGCGCGCGCCGCGGTCGGGAACTAGTCACCCCTGCGACCGCGAAAATGACGCTGACCGGCACGACTAGGACGGTCGATACCTCTTCCATGTCCAGGTCGTTCGCGCGTGATGACGGATTCACATTGTCGGAGGCGGCGGTGGCTCTTGCCGTCCTCGCCATCGGCATCCTTATGACGATCACGCCTGTAATGGCCGCCCTAGGCGGTCTCCACCGAGCCAAGCTGGTATCGATCGCTTCCAACCTCGCGCAAGCGCAGCTCGAGGAAGTTCGCAGCCTCCCGTACTTGGATGTTGGGTTCCCGTCGTCGTCGCCGGCCGGAGTCCTCAGCCCGACGAAGACCGTCACCCTGCAGGGGGTCGATTTTCTCGTCACCACCGAGGTCGAGTTCGTGGGTTCGATCACGGGCCTGAACATCATGCCCGGCGGCGGCGACGGCGTCCCCTCCGTGGGCGACCTCGGCGTCGACTACAAGCGCGTGAGCATCACCATCAGCCATCCGACCGGTGCGGTCTCACCGGTCATCATGGACACCATCGTGGCGCCTCCCAACTTGGCGGCTCACGAGGGCAAGGTCAACGTCATCGTCAACCTGCTGCGAGCGAACCCCTCGGGCGTCCCGGACCCTGCTACGAACCCGAAGGTCTGCCTCACCCGAGACACGTTGCCCGACATCATCTCCTCATCGACCAACGACACCCAGATAATCGCCATTCTCGACCCCAACGAGCCGGACCCGGCGAAACCCAACTACTGGTACTACATCCGCCTCAGTCCCACGGGGTGCGACATCGAGGGAGGGTTTCCGGAGAAGTGGCGGATTCATCCCGATGATCTGTTCAACCAGTCCGAGCGGGTGCACACCGACGCCACGCAGACGGTGAGTGCCGCCATCACGATCTACCGGCCCAGCACCATCGAGATATCCATAGTCGAGAAAGAGGATGGCGACCCCATAGAAACGAACGCCTATCTGTACGTGGAGCACGACGGTGGCACCGAGGTCTACGACCAGGGATCGCAGACTGTCAAAGGCACTTGGAAGCTGACGACGATCGACGGAGCACCAATTGTTCCGGGCCTGTTCACCTTCACCGTTATGGCAGAGGATCGCCTGCCCACGGTGGTGGGGGCCTTGGTGCCGAGCGGCTACCCGACGGACCTGGATCACGTCGAGGTCATTGGAATGGCGCAGTCTTCGAGCAGCACGTCGGGTTTCGAGATCGAGGTGAAAGACGAGTACAGCAACCCGATGACAGGGGCCATTGTGTCGTTCACCAACCCTCTATGGGGCACGATGGTGCTGGTCACCGACGAAACGGGCAAGGTGTACACCCACCTGCCCCAGGACGAGGACGTGGACGTGCTCGAGGTTGTATCGCCGTACGGACACGACCCACACACCCAGGCCTCCTGGGCGCCAGAGGACAGGACCGTGACCCTCAACACGCCCTCGGGATATGGAGCGATCCTCTTCGAGAAGTCGGGCCAGGGCATATTCGGGTTCCGCGATTCGGGCTCTCCCGACGACTACCAGCACGTTCTCCCCAACAGCAACGACAAGGCCACCGCGGCAGTTCCTCCCGGGACCTACGAGGTCACGAAACTCTGTTACGACGGTTCGGTCGCCGTCTCCGGAACGGTCACCATCTCCGCGGGTAGCACAACTACCTGGGGAGCCAGCGACCCCGAGTGTCCGTGATGCGCCCCCTTCTTAAGGACGACCAGGGCGTTTCCATCGCCGAGTTGACGATCGTCTCGTTCATCGTCGCGCTGACGATGGCGATCGTCATGGGCCTGTTCGGAGGGCTGTTCGGCAACATCCAGGTGACCTACAACCTCGAGGATGTGGAGCGGGAAACGCGCCCTGTGATTCGGGAGATGATCATCCACGCCCGCCAGTCGATCCCCCGGGGCGATTCGGGAGATCTCCATCCGGTGGCCGAGCTGGACTGGGACAAGCTCTCCTTCTACTCCGACCGTCTTCCCTACGACGACGGCGGAGCTCCTGAGCTACACACCTACGAGCTGGTCAGCTGTTCCGGCGGTAGTGCCGGTGGCGTCTGTGATCTCCAGCTCACCGTCATCCCTCCCGATGATCCC
>JBHICV010000266.1:0-2394 GCA_046759765.1 Acidimicrobiia bacterium | reverse complement strand
GTTGGAGGTCTTGAATTGCAGGTCCTCGTGGAGTCGGACGGTGCCCATAATCCCGCTGCCCGCGATCTGGACGGGAGTCTGAATCCCGGTGGTTCCCAAGCTGCGGACCAGCTCATGAGCCGGCACGCCTTCCGACTGGGCGTGCTCGACGAGCTTGCTGTAGTCCTTGCGCCCCGAAGCTAACGGCCCCGATTCCTCGAACACCGTGTTCGAATCGGCCCAATCGAACCCCTCGAAGCCCATCCGTTGGGCAACCTGGGAAACCGCCCACCAATCCGGTTTGGCTTCTCCGGGCGGGTCCATGATTTTCCCGTAAAGCCGGAGCCGGCGCTCAGCATTGTTGCGAGTGAAGTCCTCTTCTCCCCATGTGGCAGCGGGTAGGACGAGGTCGGCGAACTCCGAGTTGTCATTGAGATAGATCTCACTCTGCACGATGAACATGCCGCCGTTTCTAAGCCGGGCCTCGAGCTGAGAGATGACGGTCGAAGGTACCGGCGAGGTCAGTTGCGGGGCCGTCTCCCTTGTCATTTCTCTAAGTCGGCCGGCGAGGTGGTGGCTGGCCCCGCTCCCGTTAACCCAGTCATTGCCTATCGACCAAACCATGCGGGTGTTGCCTTCGACGACCCACCGGTCGCAGTCCATCTCGACCTGCCGGCCTTCGAAGGTGGTGGGGGACTTCTCGATCGGGTATTTGGCGCCTGCCATACCCCCTCGTTGGTGGCCTCCCATGCGTGAGGTGGCTCGGCCGGGCCGTCCCCGTGCTCCCAGCAGCACCGAGAGGTTGCCCATGGCTGCTGTGTTCTCGTAGTTGTGGGTCCAATAGAGGCCCTTCTCGTAGAGAAGGGTGGTCTTGGGTGGCGCCCCGCCGGAGGGACGGGCTAGCAGCTCGGCGGCACGTTCGAGCTTCTCAGCCGGCACTCGGGTTATGGATGCGGCTCGGTCGAGCCGGTAGTCGTCTTCCGCCAGCGTTGCCTCGCGGAACTCTTCCCAAGTCCTTCCGAATTGCCTCCGTCGCCAGGCGTCGTCCACGTCGATCTCGGCTCGTGTCTGGGTGACGTGATCCCGAATGAAGTCGCTGTCCTCCCACCCGCGCTCCAGGATGAGACGCGCAATGGCTCCGAGCGCCCAGGCATCCGTTCCCGGCCATACCTGGAGGTGGACACCTCCGTTCTTCTCCGCGTAGGCGGAGGTGAACGTCCGGCGCGGCTCCATATGGACGATCGTCGCCCCTCCGGGCGCGATCCACTGGGTGAAGGCGACGGTCTTCGTCTCGTAAGGATCGGTGCCCACGATCAGAAGGACATCGGCTTCCGCATAGTCCTCGTAGGCCGCGCTGAAAGCGTCGACGCCGGTGTCGTCGAGCCCGGGTGTGTCAGTTCCGTGCCCTGTGTTGTGGTGAGGCGCAACGTTGGGGGTGCCGATGGCGCCGTAGGCGAACTTGGTGATGGCGTAGGTGTTTTCGAAGTACTGATAGGAGTAGTGCTTGAAGCCCATGGCCAGCTCGCCGTACGTGTCGACGACGTGGCCGATCATCGACGCAGTTATCTCGATCGCCG
Organism: Acidimicrobiia bacterium; assembly: GCA_046759765.1. GTDB lineage: Bacteria > Actinomycetota > Acidimicrobiia > Spongiisociales > CAZKJJ01 > JBHICV01. Next base: position 838 of record JBHICV010000266.1, on the reverse strand, counting down.
AGTCCCAAGAGATCCTCTGCAGCGTGCCGTTGACCCTCAGGAGAGGCTGCTGGAGCCGGTCGTGAGTGGAGCCGTCCGACCGGTAGAGCTTGAGGGCCAGGGTTCCTCCCCGGACGCTGTGGTTGCCGCCCACGTTGACTACGTCCGCGTCGGGATCAGGGAGCACCAGGACGTTTTGGAGTCGATCGTCGATGGTGACCACGGTGTGCATGTTGGGAGAAGGCCAGTGTCCGGTCACCGGACCGACTGGGAAGTCAGCACCGAGGGCGTTCTGCGCCGCCGCCGGGCCTCCGTCCGCTCCGACCGGCCATATATACGCCTTGTAGCCACAGGCCACGGGACAGTATTCGCAAGCGGTGGTGACTACGCGGGCCGTCGGCGGAGGAAGCGGAACGCTGGTTGTCGCACTGGGTGTAGCCGCCATATCAGAGTCCTTCCACAATGGGCGCATCCGAGAGGTTCTCGCGGAACCCATAGAGGATTCCCATGGTCCCTACGGCGTAGATGTCGTCCCCCTCGACATCGAGAACGATTTGCGGCAGGTCTTGGGTCGCCTGGCCGATGACCACTTGGCCTCTGAGGGTGAGATCGAAGGTCGTGAAGTGACAGCCGCAGGGGCCCAGAACGGCATGGTCCGGATTGAACTTCCCCCGCAGCGGACAGCCCATGTGGGTGCAGTCGGTTCCGAAGGCAACAATGTCGAGATCGGGCCCGACCCCTCCGGCACCGGGCCGATCGAGGCGGAAGAGCGAAGCGGGAGACAGCTCGGTGGGGTAGGAGAAGTCCACTACGTCCCCGACCCGAAGCTCGGAGAGCGATGCCACCCGCACCCGAGGGT
>JBHICV010000265.1:0-2399 GCA_046759765.1 Acidimicrobiia bacterium | reverse complement strand
AGCCGCTCTGGAGGCAGCAAAGTTCACGCGCCAACTCGGAACCGATGCGGATGCCAGCCTTCTCGGCGAGCTTGGCCAGAGCATGGAGGTGACTGAGATCGATGTTGCCGCGTTTCAAGCGGCGGCGCTGCCGATATGGGATCAGATCGCCGAGATCGCCGGCAGGGAACTTGCCGACAGGGTGATTGCAGCAGCGCAACAATAAAGACGAGGCCGGGCGGGGCCAGGCGCCCCGCCCGGTGCAGTTGGAAAGACGTGCATGGATAGAACCAACGACGGTGCAAGACCGACACGATCACAGCCGGACGAGCTCGCGGAGCAGGTCGGACAAGCGACGCGAAGCATGGAGCTTGCCGACCCGGATGCCAACGCATCGCTGGTCGATCGCTGGATCAATCGTGTGGTCGAGGTTATCGGCGTCGCCGTACTCGCCACGATCGTCGTGCTTGTGTTCAGCAACGCGGTTGGTCGGTATGCCATCGCAACACCGATAATTTGGGCCGATGAGGTGGTGATAGCGCTGGTGCCGTGGCTTGCCATGTGCGGCGTGTTCTTGTCGGTGCGCCGGCGCAACGTTATCCGGATCGACTTCTTCCTGGCCCGGCTGCCGCCGATTCTTCAGCGCGCGGCCGCGGTCTTGACGGCCGCCCTCTCAGCCGCCGCCTTTACCTATCTGGCGATCAACAGCTTCCAATACGTGGCCCTCTTCGGCCGCGATACGACGGTCTATCTTCGCCTGCCGACGGGGTGGTTCACCTCGGCCATGGTGATCGGCGCCACCGGCGCCGCGCTCGCATTCCTCGTCGATCTCGCGCGAAGTTTCAGGTCCCAGCGCTAAAGCGTGGCCATCACCGTATGACGGGAACAGGGGGATGGCTGGCGCGCTAATCTCAATCGCTCTTCTGCTCGGCCTGCTCGCGATCGGCGCGCCGATGATCGTCGCCATGATCCTCGCGGTCGCACTCAACTTCCTCTTTGCCGGCCAATGGCCCCTCGTACTCCCGCAGACAATGGTCGCGGGGATGAGCACATTCACGCTTATCGCCTTGCCGCTTTTCGTACTCGCGGGTGTGACCATGAACGCTGGCGGCATTTCGGGGCGATTGTTCGAGTTTGCGCGAGCCTTGGTGGGTTGGCTGCAAGGCGGTCTCGCTCATGTCAACGTGCTGACCAGCATGTTCTTCGGCGGCATGATTGGATCCTCGACCGCTGATCTCGCTGGCAGTGGTTCCATTCTCATCCCGGCCATGAAGCGAGAGAAATATCCCGCGCCGATCGCTGCCGCTGTTAGCGCCTCATCCTCGGGAATTGGGCCGCTGATTCCGCCCAGCTCCCCGATGATCCTTTACTCCGCGATCACCGGGACTTCGCTAGGGGCGTTGTTCCTCGCCGGCCTGATACCCGGCATTTTGCTTGGTCTGACCTTTATGGTCTTGGTCGCGTTTATCGCGGGACGTCGCGGCTGGCCGCGGCACGGGATGCTCGTGCTCTGCGACATCTGGATCAGCGGCAAGCGTGCCGCGCTCGCTTTTGGCATGCCGGCGATCATTGTTGGCGGCCTCGTTCTCGGTGTGTTTACCCCAACCGAGGCCGGCGCCTTTGGCGTGGCCTACTCTATCTTCATCTCGGTATTTGCCTACCGATCGTTGAAGTTACGGAGTCTCTATCGAGTCTTCGTCAATGCCGTACAGCTCACCGGCGAGCTGCTGCTGATCGTCAGCCTCAGTTTCGCGCTCGGGTCCAGCCTGGCCAGCGCCCACGTCCCACAACTCCTCGCATCCGTGATCGATAGTATTATTGTCGTCGACAGCACGTATTTCCGGCTTCTGGCGCTAATCTTTCTCGCCGTTATCGCGGGCATGTTCCTGGATCCCCTCATTCCCGTGCTGGTGCCCGTGATCCTGCCGACGTTGCTACTCTTTCAGATCGACTTGGTACATTTCGGAGTTCTTATGGTGATCGCGGTCGTGATCGGTCAGCTCACGCCGCCGCTGGCCATCGCCCTCATCATCACAGGCCGCATCGCCATGTGCGACCAGGTGCAGATATTGAAGGCCAACATGCCTTTCTTTTTTGCGATTGTCGGCTTTCTGCTGGTTCTGATGGCGATCCCCGAGCTTTCGACATGGTTGCCATCGATCGCTCGCAACTGAACGCTGGACTGTTTTGCTTCGCCCGGCCACGCTTATTCGTTCTGCGGCCAGGGCCACCCGCTGTCGCACGATAGGCGATTCAATCTGACCAGAGGCGTTCTAGATATTTACTCTGCTGTCCTTGAGGAAGTCACGGTTGACCTCGAGGCCGAACCCCGGCCGGGCAGGGACCTTCAGCACGCCGTTCTCCGCCTTCGGTGCGTCGATGAACAGGTTCTCCTCCATGAATTGCGATTTGAAGTGGCA
>JBHICV010000264.1:0-2435 GCA_046759765.1 Acidimicrobiia bacterium | reverse complement strand
GGCGCTGCTGATACGCCTGTGCAGTCCGAAGCGTCGATTCGTCAGGCCGCCTCGAAGCTCGACGAGGCTCTCGAAGCTGGCGACCTGGACCGGGTCGTAGCGTGTTTCGCTGACGATTGCAGCGTCGAGCTGCTGGGGGTTCGTCTCCGTGGGCACGAGGGGGTGCGTCGATGGCTTGGTTGGGTGTTCGCCCATGTTGAGCGGATCGAGTTCACCCCTCGGGTGATCAGCGTCGACGATGACACGTTCATCGAAGAGTTCGCAGTGACCGGCATCCTGGCCAACGGGCGCCGCTTGGAGAGTCAGTGGGCCGAGATCCTCACCTACCGCGACGACCTGGTGACCAGCCTCCGGCTGTACTTCAACCCGATCGACTTCGCTCCAGCGTTGGGGGTCGTCGGTCGGGGGGTCGACCCAGCTGCTACGAGGCTGGCCCGTCGCGGTCTCGAGCCTTTCGAACCGATCCACCACCCCGAGTAGCCAACCGCCTTCTCCCGCCGAGCTCCGAGGTGCCGATAATGGGCAGGTAGCGTGAGCTTTGGGAGCGGGTAACTCAGGAGGCTGGATGTCACTTGATCATGTACGCATTGCGTCGGGATCAGATCTCTCTGCGGAGAGTGGGCCGTCAGCGGTTCGGAGGAAGTACGCGATCAGCGAACCCGGACTTTCAGCGGGCATCTCGTCCATGGAGTCCGGTGAGGAGAGTGAATGGCATCATCACGGCTCGGAGACGACCGTGTTCTTCATGATGTCGGGAAGCCTGCGCGTCGAGTACGGCAGCGATCCGATGAAATCGGTGACAGCGTCCAAGGGCGACTTCGGCGTGGTTCGGGCCGGTGTGTCACATCGCGAGATCGCTGAGGGTCCGGAGCCGATACAAGCGATAGTCGTGCGGTTCGGTCAAGACGTCGATGCCCGTGCGCTCGAGGGGGGCCCTCCCGATATGGGCTAGGCGCGGCCGCGGCGAGCACAGGTCCGCCAACCCGTGCACACATGATGTGCCGCTATGCGCTCCTGGTGGTGAGGGGCGATATCGCTCAGAACGGGTGATCTGATCGCTGGCCCGCCTTCCCAGTGACATCGGCTCGGATCCCGAGCCATAATCATCTCAGGAGGTGAAGACATGGCCCAATCAAAGTGGGAGCGCCTGGCGGCGGGAACCGGGCTCGTTTTCGTGGTGCTCGTCGTAGTTGCTGGTGTCGTCAATCCGGTGGTCGACGCGCTAGCCGACGAGGCCTCGGTGGTGGCAGAGAAGCTGGACGACAACCAGGCCCGCGCGCTGGTTAGCGTCGCTGCCGGTACCTTGGCGGCCTTGGCACTGGTGTGGTTCGCTGGCAGCTTGCGTAGCACGCTGCGTCAGGCGGAGGGGGGAACCGGTCGTCTATCTGCAGTTGCTTTCGCAGGCGGGGTGATGGCAGGGGTGACCATCCTGGTGTCTTCGGCGCTGACAAGGACTGCGGCCGAGTTTGTCCGACGCCAAGATGACTCGGAAGGTGCCCGCTTGGCTGCGAGCCTCGCAGAGTCGACGATGGGCGTTGCTACAGCCTTCGCGATGGCGCTTCTGATGGGAGCCACCTTCGTCATCGCCTTGCGGCATCGGGCGATTCCCCGGTGGTTGGCCTGGGTCGGTGCAGTGGGAGCAGCTCTGTCGTTGGTGCCGCAATACCCCATTTTCGGGTTTGGTTTGGCGATCGCTCTCTTCTGGGTCGCTGCCCTCAGCATCGTGCTGATACGCCGGGTAGGCAGCACGGTGGAGAGCTAGGGCGTTTAGCGGAATCCGGTCTTCGCGACTTCCCGCGGAGGATGTTCAGTTTCCCTGCGATAGACGACGCGATCATCTCGGTACGTTGACAGGAAATGAGGTTGATTACAGACTCCCTCTCGCCGAACTGGACGCTGTGGAGCGCGTTGCGTGGGCGCGCACATAACGCGCGCGGCCTGAGCTTTCAAAGCGTCCCATCACCCGCTCAGTAACCGGCATTATCTCGCTGATCCGTAAGCCACCCTTTGTGGTCTGACTATCGTCCGATGCCCAGCGCGATCCCTGGTTGCTGACGTTCGAGTTCGTGGCGTTGATCGCGGCGTCGGGTGACCATGGCGACGAGTTCGAGGAGCTCGTCGCTGGGTGGGGGAGGTCCGAGCGTGTCGATTTCAGCAGTGACCGACGGTCTCCCTCCTTCGAGGTGGTCGATAGCGGCGGTTTGGGCTGCGCTTCGGCCCAGGGAGGCAGAGAGACCATCGAGACCGTGCTTCGGTGGCGTATGGGTGACATGGACGCATGGTTGCTGGTCGGGTTGGGGGATGTCGAGGTAGAGGGTGTTGGTTTGGCGGCCGCGGCTCAACGCGACATAGGTCCATTCCCGGTCTGCCGTTCCGCCGAGGACGGTGAAGGTGCGGCCGGTGGTGATGCCTTGGGCTTTGTGGCCGGTGAGGGC
>JBHICV010000263.1:0-2442 GCA_046759765.1 Acidimicrobiia bacterium | reverse complement strand
GGGCAAACCGACCCACCGTCATCGCCTCCTCCAGCGCCCGCTCGGCGGCGCGGCGTGCGACGGCCTCCTCAAGACCCATCACGTCGCCCCATACAAAGTTGTCCAGATCGGGCGGATCGATGCCTGAGCGACGGTTCGCCCGTTGAAACGCCTTGATGCCCTTCTCCTGAGATTCGACGTAGGCGTGGTGGATCTCGGAGGTCACCGGGCTGCGGCACACTTCCGCGTAGCGAGCCATGCCGAGCCGGTCGAAGAGCTCAGCGGCCGCCTCGAGCGTCCGCCGGCGCAGACCCCCGTTCCCCATCCATTTCACGGGCAGCTCGTACCACACAAAGCGTTGTACGCTGGCGAGGTCGATCGTCTCCGTCCCCTCGCCGGCGGTGAGCCAATCGGCTACTGCCTCCGCCATGTCGGCACGGTCCTGATCGTCTGCCGCCATCTCCGCGAGAACCCGCCCCAGCGACTCGTACCCCATCGGTCTCGAGGCTAACGGGCTGCATCACAGCCCACTTCCTCCCGACCGCACTGCGAAGTCGGGTCCCTGCAGCAACTGGACGAACGCTTCGGTCCCGGCCCGTCTTGACCGCCACACTGAGTGGCTCCCGCCAATGCCACCCCAATCCTCGACGTGCCGATATGGGCGGGTGGGTGAGGTTGCGTAACGATTTCGGAACGGTGTGGAGTTACTCTTACTCGGGCAGCTGGAGAGACATGCGAGTCACGGACCGCGAGCTGCGAACGAGTTTGAGAGGTTTGGCCTGGGCCGGCTGGGCAGCCACGTTGAGCGGTGTTATTTGGTTGGTGGTATGGGTCCACTACCTGGCTGCGCACGGAACCACCTCTTTCGATTACCAACGGACACCCCTAGGGCTCTCCTGGTACGACTCCACCCGCTCTCTAGTGATCGCACTTGCCCTGATCGTGCTAGCCCTCGCACTGGTTCGAGTTGGCCACGGTTGGGTGGCCACCCTCAGCCGGTACGCAGCGATAGTGGGCTGGACAGGAGCCGCTATCGGAATCGTGTGGACGCTGGGATTGACCGTGTGGGGTTCTACCACCCTCTCGATCTCATTTCCAGGCGCAGCCCTTACTGCTTTGGGGCCAGCTCTTGGGGCAGTGGCCACGATCGTCTACGGACGGAGAGCCCTCCTGGTCGGTCTCCTACCTCGGGGATCAGGAATCCCCCTCAGTCTTGGGCTGTTCACAGCGTTTCCCTGGCTGCAGGGCACCCTGATTTCCTTCGCATTCGGGCTGACCTGGATAGCAATCGGAATCCTCCTAATCCGCGCCCCGAGAAAACAGCCCTCCACGATCCCCGACTAGCGCATATGTGCCGATATGGGCGGGTGACTGTCCTGCTGCATTGTCCTCTGAGCGCGGTGGGCGGCGTCAGGCTGCCAGACGCTCGTACTTGACAATCCTTGAGAGATCGATGATCTCGGTCTGTCCGGCGCGGTCTTGGGGACTGGTAATGAGCAGGTGAACCGTGTCGGGGCCCCAGGAGATCACATGTCCGATGTGGATACGAAGCTGGCGACCCTCACGAACGATGATCTTGCAGCTCATTATCGATCACCTCACTTCTACCAACACTGCTGCACGTGCTTGGCAGACCGGGATGTCCGTAATCCGACATTCCGATCCACCGGCTATGGCTAGCTCCCGGGGTAGCGCGTATGTGTCGATATGTTCGGCCGTCGATGTTGGGAAAGGGTAGGGTCGCTGCCGATGAAGAAACGTCTGGTTGCTAGTGGCATCCTCCTCGGCTTGGGCTTGGCCGCTTGTTCTGATGGGACGACAGAAGACACCACAACAACGACGGTAGAAGAAACGACGATCACAACGGCAGTTCAAGAAACGACCACAACCTCTGCGCCTGTTGTTCTACAAGTGACCTTCGATGGCGAGAACTGCACTTATGAAGGGCCTAGTGAACTGTCGGCGGGCAACATAGACATCGTGCTGCACAATGAGAGTCCAGGGAGCAGCACCCTCGGGTTGTGGCGGCTCGACGAGGGCATAACCGCCCAGGAAGTTGCAGACGCTCTTGCAGAGAACCCCTCCGCGGAACCGACATCAGAAATTCACCCGACGTTTTACAGACAAGGTCTCCCGGCAGGGGAATCGTTTGAGGCGACACGGCACTTCCCGCCGGGTGTCCACGTTGTGACTTGTGCCCTCATCGAGGAAAGGATCACGCACTTCGGAGGGGATTTCACGGTCACTGAATGATCAACGTCTCGATACGGCTCGCTCGCGACCAACGCCCATAACCGGCATTCTCTCGCTGATTCGTAAGCCACCCTCTGTGGTTTGACTACCGGCCTAGGGCGAGTCCGATGCCTGGTTGTTGACGTTCGAGTTCTTCGCGTTGCCGGCGACGTCGCGCCACCAGAGCAACGAGTTCGAGAAGCTCATCGCTAGGGGGAGGTCCGAGCTCAT
>JBHICV010000262.1:0-2444 GCA_046759765.1 Acidimicrobiia bacterium | reverse complement strand
CCCACATCATCGGCGAGTTGGTGCTCCACTATCTCCCGCATGCTGCGAGACACCAGCACCTGGCCGCCATGCCCTGCCGACAGTAGACGGGCGGTCCGGTTCACGGCCGACCCGAAGTAGTCACCGTCCCGCTCGTCAGCCTCACCGGTATGAAGACCCATCCGCACCCCGATAGCCAGATCACCCCAATCCTCAGCCACCAACACCTCCTGGGCAGCAAGGGCTGCACCTACCGCATCCTGCGCCCTGTGGAAGGAAGCCGAGAAAGCATCCCCAGCTGTCGAGAACACGTAGCCGCCGTGGTCCTCAATTGCCAATCGCAGGATCTCGTCGTGACGGGCCAACGCCGCCTTCATCCCCTCAGGGTGTTCCTCCCACAGCCGCGTTGATCCTTCGATGTCGGTGAACAGGAACGTGACTGTGCCGGTGGGAAGTGAGGGCACCTGAACCTCCAACCCGAAACGTACTCCGGCAGACAGCGAAGCGCCGCCATGACACCATTCCGACGGCCTCGTCGTACTGAAACCGGCAGCACATATGCGCTACCTGGATCGGTGGCTGAGGCATGCGCGTCAGGTTCAGGCTCAGAAGTGAAAGATCTTCGGGGCTGCGCTTGCGATCGCGCTGTCTGATGGCAGCCGTTGACAACAGAGGGCTTGGTGTTCTTCGCTGTGGAATCCTCGAGAATCGGGACCGGGGTGTTCGTTAGGGTGCGGCGGGGCCTACTGAGGATGGTGTGAGTGGGCGAGCAGGCGCCGCTGACCGGACCCGATTTGAGGAATGAGGGCGTACCCGCCAGTGGTGTAGCTGAGGGTGAGATGGTGCTGGGCTATGCCGACGACAAGCCTGTTGTGCTGGCCCGGACCGGAGGCGACGTGTTCGGAGTGAGCGGCCGTTGTACCCACTACGGCGGCCCGGTCGGGGAGGGCCTTTTCGATGGTGAGCTGCTGCGGTGTCCATGGCACCATGCCTGTTTCGACGTTCGCACGGGCCGGGCCGTACGGGCTCCTGCCCTGAATCCGCTGCCCTGTTTCGAAGTCGAGGAGCGGGACGGGCGTCTCTACGTTGGAGAGCAGATCGAGTCCGATTGGACTCCGCTGCCCATCAATGATCCACCGGACTCTGTTGTAGTGATCGGTGCGGGCGCCGCTGCCGCAGCGGCGGTGGAGACGCTGCGAGACGAAGGATACCGTGGACGGGTCACGATGATCAGTGACGAGGAAACGGTTCCCACCGATCGTCCCAACCTCTCCAAGGACTACCTGGCCGGGAAGGCTCCCGAGGAGTGGATGCCTCTGCGGTCGGAGAGCTTCTACGAGGAACACAATGTGGATCTGCAGCTCGGTACAAAGGTGACGGCTGTCGATGCGGCGCGCCGGTCCGTTCGAATGGCCGACGGCTCCAGGATGAGATACGGGGCGTTGCTGCTGGCCACCGGTGCAGATCCAATCCGCCTCGGCCTTCCCGGGGGGGATATGCCTCATGTCCACTACCTCCGTACGTTGGCCGACAGCCGAGCAATCATCGCCAGTGCGGAAGGGGCAGCGTCGGCAGTAGTCCTGGGTGCCAGCTTCATAGGTCTGGAAGTGGCTGCGTCACTGCGCCAACGAGAGATCGAAGTGCATGTGGTTGCGCCCGAGCACGTTCTGATGGAGCCGGTGCTGGGAAGTGCAGTCGGACAGCTTCTCCAGTCTCTCCATGAGGAACACGGAGTTCGGTTCCACCTCGGGCACACCGCAAATTCGATCGACGACAGGATCGTGGTTCTCGACAGCGGCTCTGAGGTCGCCGCTGACCTGGTGGTGATCGGCGTGGGGGTCCGTCCCAACACCACGCTGGGCGAGACCGCAGGTCTAGAAGTCGACAACGGTGTCGTCGTCGACGAATACCTAAGGACTAGCGACCCGGCTATTTGGGCAGCCGGTGACATCGCCCGATACCCGGACCGCCGCCTAGATCACCATATCCGGGTTGAACATTGGGTCGTGGCCCAGCGTCAAGGCCAAGCAGCAGCGCGCAACATCCTCGGCCGTGGGATCCCATACACCGAGGTGCCGTTCTTCTGGAGCGAGCATTACGACGTGCGCATCAACTACGTCGGCCACACCGAGGACTGGAACGTAGCCGATATCTCAGGCAACACAGCTGCCCGCGACGCAACTATCGGCTACCGCGAGGACCAGCGGATCATGGCTGTGGCTTCGATCAACCGAGACCAGGACAACCTCCGCGCCGAACTCGCCCTGGAACAAGACGACGAAGACACCCTCGAGCGCCTGATCGAGGATTAACCACCAAACAGCTCTCGCGACCCACATTGAGGCCGCTCAGACCCGCCCAATCGGCACTTATGCGGTGCGCCCAGGAGTTTGGGCGCCATGACAGCGAGGGAGGTTGTTGTGACGTAACTGAGCGGCAAGCTCAGGGCAGCCAGCTGGTGTGAG
>JBHICV010000261.1:0-2459 GCA_046759765.1 Acidimicrobiia bacterium | reverse complement strand
CTCCCAGCGCGAGATCGAGAGCGCCGTGCGCAGGGCGGTCGAGGCCGGCCGGCTCGGGGGCGACGAGAGGTTGAAGGCAAGCGCGCGCGTCCAAATCGAGGGCATCGGGCTGGACCACCGAGTCGAGGGCGAAATCGCGCTCTCCTGAGTGCAGGGCCTCGGCCGAAGCATCTCCTACTCGGATTCGGACACCTGCACGATCACTCGATCTCCCGCATTGATGATGCCAGGTACGTCTACGACTCCCACGACTCCTCGCAGGCCCAGTGCGTATCTGGGAAACATCCTTCCCGCTACGGGCTCACCGGAGTTCGTCGTGTGCTTGGCAGCGATCTGCGCTCCCATGTCGGCGCAGGGTGGATTGCACTCCTCCACGAGGAGCACGGCTCCGGAGGGGAAGATCAGCCTGGTACCCTTCGGAAGCCGAGAGAAGTCCGGTATGCCTTCGAGGCAGATGTTCGCTCCGAGCGTGGCTGCAGTAAGTTGCTCCTTGAGGTCCATTCTCTGTTGAATCATGGCCAACTCTTCTAGGGACACACCAGACCACTGGCGCTCGTTGCGCCTCACGGTTCCTGTGGGTTCCGCATCTTCCGGCCACGCGACGCGTGTGAAGCCTCTGTGCTTGTCGCCGACGAAGCCATCCAACTCTGCTTTCGCTGATGCCTGCGCGTCTTTACTCAAGTCTTCGTTGTTGCCTGTATGTACCGAGACAAGTGAGCCCACGAGTTCCTTCATGCCATGAGCCCCCGTCACAATCCCCCGATCGATACCAGCTTGGTTTCGAGATAATCCTCCAGGCCCTCCAGACCCGCTTCGTGGCCGACGCCGCTCTGCTTCCAGCCACCGAAGGGCGCCTCGGTGCCATGCGGCGCCCATTCGTTGACGCCGATCATGCCGCACTCGATCCCCTCGTAGGCACGGATGGCCACCTTCAGGTGGTTCGTCCAGACGAAAGCTGCGAGTCCGAAGGCCGTGGCGTTGGCCTGATGAATGGCTTCGTCCACGTCACCGAAGGCGGTGACCGGAAGGATGGGCCCGAAGATCTCCTCCTGGAAGACTTCCGTTTCCGGCAGAACTCCCGTCATCACCGTGGGCTCGTAGAAGTACCCCTTCTCGAACCGTTCGGGACGCCTGCCGCCGACCGCGATCTCGGCGCCCTCGCCCCGCGCACCTTCCACCAGCTTCTCGATCCAAGCGCGTTGCTTGGCGTGGATGAGCGGGCCGATCTCGGTTTCGGGATCGAGGCCGTTCCCCACTTTGAGAGAGAGAACCTCGGGAACCACCCTCTCGACGAACTCATCGTGGACTTTGTCCTGAACCAGGTAGCGTTGCGGAGCGATGCAGACCTGGCCGTTGTTTCGGAACTTCGCCCTGACCGCCGAGGGCATCAGGCTCTTCAAGTCGACGTCCGAGAAGACCAGTACGGGTGCATTGCCTCCGAGCTCGAGCCCGAGCCGCGTGTGCGTTCGGGAGGCGCCATCCATCAGTCTCTCCCCAACGGCCGTGCTGCCGGTGAAGCTGATCTTCCGGCAGGCCGGATGATCCAACATCGTCTGTCCCGCTGCGTCGGCGTCGACGTTGACCAGATTCATGACACCAGGGGGAATGCCCGCTTCCACGAGGAGGTTCGTCATCTCCATGGCGCTCAGAGGCGTGTAGGACGAAGGGCGTCCGACGACCGTACAGCCGGCCGCGAGCGCAGCCGCCCAGGCCCGAGCCGGGTTGTAGGTCGGGAAGTTCCATGCCGTGATCACCCCCACGACGCCGAGCGGCTGCTTCAGGGTCAGCATGCGTTTGGTCGGGGCCCGTGAGGGAATGACCCGGCCGTACGCACGTTTGCCCTCCTCGCCGAACCACTCGAACAGGTCCGCGGAGACCGTCCATTCGCGTCTGGCCTCGGCGAAGGGTTTGCCGCTTTCCCGCACCGTGGTCCGAGCCAGATCATCCAGGTGCTGTCGCATCAGGTCGGAGGCTCTTCTGAGAATCGCCCCTCGCTCGTAGGGGGTCGATCCCGCCCATTTCGGAAGGGCGGCCGAGGCGGCGTCGATGGCGGCTCGGCAATCGTCGCCGTCTCCGAACGGCACGGTTCGAAGCGTTTCTTCGGAGGCGGGATCCAAGACGTCCGAGGCCCCGGCGTTCTTGGCGTCGATCCATGCACCGTCGATGTACTGTTTGTAGACATACTCCATCGTCCCGATACCCTCCTGTCATTTCTCCCGTCTGCCCCCGGCTAGCGGAACCCTCCCGCGAGAGAGTTTCGGCGCATCGAGAGACCGGCGGCGGCGGAAACCTGTGGCTTGCCGTCCTCAATGAGTCCGGAGGTCGCGCAGGATCTCGCGGCTGGCGTTCATTCCTGAGGCGCCCATTACCCCGCCTCCCGGGTGGGTGCCCGCTCCACAGAGGAACAACCCCTTCACCGGCGAGCGGTAGTCCGCCCAGCCGGGGGCCGGCCTCAGGAA
>JBHICV010000260.1:0-2469 GCA_046759765.1 Acidimicrobiia bacterium | reverse complement strand
TTCTCCACCGATTCTCCCGCTCCAGCCGGTCGAGGCGTTGGGTCAGGGTGTCGAGGGTTGGTTCTGTCATAGCTCTCTCCTCCGCGGGGTGGCCCTACCACACACCCACTCCTAACCGCACACGATGCTCAGTATCTTAGTGATCACATTAGCCTCCGGATCTCAGAGACCCATCCCACCCAGGCAGACGGCAGTCTCGGGTTCGGTCTTAGGCGCACGGAGAGGCCCTGTGGCCTCGCACGGGCGGTCTAGCTGCTGGCCTGCGGGCTCGGCTATTCTCGGCAGACAACAGAATTGGCACGGGGCAGTCATCGCCGCTCACCTCCCCGTCAAGAGACGGACCGTGCTCAAGGAAAAGAGTCGGGACCGAAAGCTGATACCACGCCAAAGGCATCCACAATCGCTTGACGGATCTCCGAACTTGTCCTGGGATGAGGAAACAGAAGTTTCTCATACGAGCAGAAAAGCCGGTATAGCTCCCTGCGAACTAGCATAACGCCGGTCAGCCGAGAGTGGTGACCAGCGGAGAAGGCACCGTCGCGCTGGCGAGCGCGGCCCACCCCGCCCCTACCAAAACGGTGGACTTCCGTACCGTACAATCCGTCGGCAACAGAGGATAAAGGCACGGTTCGGAGCGCTTCAAGAACAAGCAGATTAACAACCGTTACGGATGGGCGGTCCACCGATCGGAACTTGTCATAGGCATCGCGCACCTTCTGGTGTACCCGCGAAGCGTCAATGCCGGTCACCTCAGTGACGTCCCGGTCAGCGGCCGCGATAATCTTCGGGCTGCTAACGACCGTCGATGGGTAGAGACTGTATGCCACCCGTTGATCAGTCTCCGAAGGGAAATGGTAGGCGGGTCGGTTCGTACCCGAGGCAATTGCGTTCCTCATGTGGCGAAACAGGGCATGTATATCCCTCGGCGCAAAGGCCGGGGTTATCGTAAGGGAGATCACAACGGGCGCGGAAACTGAGCGAAGGAGCCGGTTAAGCCCTCGAATTGCCCTGTCCTGCTGGTGTTCAAGCTCACGTGCTGCTAGGCGCTTGACCTCGAGTCGATACCTGATGCTGCCGTTGCTAGCTGCAAAATCTATGGGGCTCGTGCTCTCGGGAGACTCGTATTGAATCGTAGTGAATCCAAGCCGCACGAGTTCAGCAGCGCAGTTGTGCTCGGCCACCGTGTCGAGCCATTGCTGGCCGGATGCCGCCAGCCGCTCGTTGAGGTAGCCAAGCCCGACAACCTCAAGCTGTCGCATTTGAGCCTCCAACTCGCCCACATCTGCAAAGCTGAGGAGATCCGGATGAGTAGAAAAGAAACGCTCGGCCAGCTGCCCCACCCCATCCGGTGTCATCGGAGTCCGACTCGCTTACGTCTTCGCTATCGTGCGCAACCTGCGCTTCTACGCTCTCTGCGGCTTCGGGTCATTGAAGCGACATCACCGCGACCACCGACATTCATCCCCCTCCACATTCGCCTCGGAGGTGTGGCAGCGCTGGTGAGGTGGAGGCCCTGGTGGGCCTGTTCGGGGACTTTCTACACAGCTTCATCGGACCCCGTGCAACCAGAAGAGAGGAAACTACCCCACTATCACCACCATGGCCACCCGACCCGGGTTTACTTGGGGAGCGCTTTGGCCGCAGCCAACAGTTCCTCGTCCGTCGGGAATTGGCCGTAGCGCGACAAGTCGTCGATCGGCGTTTCGATCTGCGCCCATCGAACCACCCCGGCCCGGTCGATCAGGAAGTGCCCCGCGTGGATATTGAAGTCCCGCCGGGGGAACTGGTCCATCACGGCCTGCTCTTCCGGAATCTCCCCGAACCGGTGATGCTTCCTGAGCCACTTCTGCACCTCGTCCACCGACATGGGCTCGGGGGCCTCACCGGTGGGGTTGATGCGCGCCGCTGCCCGCAGCTGTTTATACTCTGGCGTCATCGACGGCATCGGGCATCCATAGGCCCGGTGAGTATTCCGCTCCATGTCCGTCGCCAGCCGGACGCGCGGCGGGCGCACGCGGAAGTAGCGGCGGATGGGGTCGAGCAGGTCCTCGGTCACGGCGAGTGTCTCCACGCCGACGGATCGGAGCTTCTCGGAGGTGCCGCCCAACCGGGCGACGTGCCAGCGGCAGAACGGTCACCACATGGAGCGGAACAGCACCAGGAGCAGCGGTGAGCGCCCCCGGTAGTCGGCCAGCGACACGAACCCGTCGTCGGGGACGGTCGGCAGCGTGAAGTCGGGCGCCCGCTCACCGGGCTGTACAGGAGGTCGTGGTTCAACGGTAGCCATGTTGCTGTCCTCCTTCAGCGTCGTGCGTGTCTGTCATTTGATCACCCTGTCCGCCTGGAAGAGGACGGAGTCCGGGATCGTCAGCCCGAGAGCCTTGGCGGTCTTGAGGTTGATGACCAGCTCGAACTTCGTGGGCCGCTCCACGGGCAGGTCGGCGGGGCTAGCGCCCTTGAGGATCTTGT
>JBHICV010000259.1:0-2477 GCA_046759765.1 Acidimicrobiia bacterium | reverse complement strand
ATGGACATCGACCGACGGTGTAACTTGGGCTCGAGTTCCACACGATGATGCTGTCTTCGGGTACGGCGACCACGAGGCCGCCGTCGGTATGGACGCCGTAGCGTACAGCGAAGCCGGATACGTTGCCGTCGGTGATGCCGTGGTCGATGGCGAGCACCAGGCAGCCGCCGTGTGGTATTCATCAGACGGGACAACGTGGGCGCGAGTGCCCCACGATGAGGCGCTTTTCGGCGGCAACATCGGACTTAATGCCGTCGCAGCCATCGGTCCGAACTGGGTCGCCGTGGGCAGAGAAGTCGCCATCTCGTGGACCTGGGTTCCAGCGGGAACGTGAGCCTCTGGGCTATCGGATCCGCCCCGGGTTACAGTCGCCTACCACCGCGAACGGCTGAGTCCTCGAGACCCTTTGCAGCGCAAGAGGTGTCATCGCGCGCCCGGAGAGAATCGAACCATCGACGCGTGGCCCGCGCCCACTCCGACGCGGCCGTGCCCTCACCACAAAGTGCGCAACCCAACGGCCGTCCAAGCGGCCTCCCCCTGATGGCATACGGAGACATCGACGGCCTCCACCTCATCCGCTGCCCCGACCACGCCTGTACCCCACCCAGCCCTTAACCGGCTGGGAGTGATGATCTAGACCGTTGGTATGCATCGGATGGTGCTGCCGTTGTGTCTATGTCAGGAGGGTCGGTTATGTCGGTGGTGAGTGTGACGGGTGGGGTGGATACCCATTCGGATGTGCATGTGGCTGCGGCGGTGGATCAGAACGGCGGTCTGTTGGGGATCGAGTCGTTCGCTACTAACCGGGCTGGGTTTGAGGAGCTGGTGGGCTGGCTGATGTCGTTCGGTCCGCTGTCCCGTATAGGCGTGGAGGGCACCGGTTCTTATGGGGTCGGTTTGGCCCGTTTCCTCCTAAACCAAGATGTGGAGACGGTTGAGGTTGATAGGCCTAACCGGCAGCTGCGACGGAGGAAGGGCAAGTCGGATCCCACCGATGCAGTAGCAGCTGCCAGGGCGGCTCTGTCGGGGTCGGCTTCGGTGACCCCTAAGGGCCGGGACGGACCGGTGGAGCAGATGCGGGTGCTGCTAGTTGCTCGCCGTTCAGCTCGGGAGCAGCGGATCCAGTCCCTCACCCAGCTCCGTCATCTGGTGTTCACCGCACCGGAACCGATCCGGAGCCGTTTCAAAGACCGCTATAAGACCGGGCTCGTCGCCGAGGCTGCTGCGATGCGACCCCGCTCACCAGATCCGGTCATATATACGACCTATCTGGTGATCCGGAACCTGGCCCGACGTGTCCGATCGCTCAACCAAGAGATGGGACAGATCGACCGGATGCTCGTCGATCTCCTCGAACAGACAGCACCGTCGCTGTTGGAGCTGCACGGGATCGGCCCGGACAACGCCGCCAGCCTGCTGGTAGCAGCTGGTGACAACCCTGAGCGGATCAGCTCAGAGTCTGGTTGGGCTCATCTATGCGGCACTGCGCCTATCCCCGCCTCCTCAGGGAAGGTGGTTCGCTATCGGTTGAACCGGGGAGGAGACCGTCACGCCAACGCGGCCCTCTACCGGATCGTGTTGACCCGGATGAGAAGCCACCCCCAAACCCGAAGCTATGTGACCAGACGGAGAGCCGAAGGGAAATCAACTTCGGAGATCATGCGATGTCTCAAACGTTACGTGGCTCGACAGACCTACAAACACCTGCCCCAAGCCGCCTGAAGAACAGGGTGGGGTCTGACCCGATCAACCGGCTGACATCCCAACATGGGGATTGTCTTCATATTGACCTGTCGACCCCACCCCAACTCATTCTCGCGGGCGGTGTGACCTTATAAGAGCCTGCCCACAACCGTGTGGCCCATCCCAGTCCTGTCCACCACAACCCGCCGGCACCTTGACATAAGAGAATCAATATGGGCGGCCTCGCGCGGTCCATCCGAGGCAGCGCATATGTGCCGATATTGGCGGTTACGCCGGAGTCGCAGGAACCGCTACGGACGTGGCAGGGTGTGGTGGTCGGCTTATACCTACCTAGTGTGGCTGTCTTACAGATCCTGCTCAGAGAGCTGTCCGCGTCAGGCTGCCAATACCGATATCTGCTCGGTCTCTCGACTCCGACGGCGTCGAACCCACACCAAGACGGCGGTCGCGACGGCGACGATGCCCAATGCACCTAACACGAAACGCCAGGGATACTCACCCACCATCTGTGCCCTGTCGGCCACTCGCTCGGCGGCGCGGAGACCCGACTGTGCCTTGGAGAGCACAGATTGTGCCTTGGAGATACCGGCTTCGGCAGTCCGGATTCTGTCAGCTGTCGTCAGCGTCTCGGTGGCAGTAGCCATCGTTTCTACCTCTCTTTGCTCCTCCATGTCCTATTTGGATTCGACGAGCCATCCGCCCGCCGGGCGTAACCGGACTACCTTATCGAAGCCGAGGAAGCCTCCGGTACAGCGCCACCGCAAACAGACGCC
>JBHICV010000258.1:0-2489 GCA_046759765.1 Acidimicrobiia bacterium | reverse complement strand
CACGCCTACGGAGCGGTCTTCGACAACCCAGATCTCGTCGTCGCCTGTGTGATCGGGGATGGCGAAGCCGAGACCGGCCCGTTGGCGACGGCGTGGCACTCGAACAAGTTCCTCGATCCGGTCGGCGACGGAGCCGTACTGCCGATCCTGCATCTCAACGGCTACAAGATCGCCAACCCAACCGTTCTTGCCCGTATCCCCGACGGTGAGCTGACCCGTCTCCTTGAGGGCTACGGACACCTCACTTACCTTGTCGAGGGCAACGATCCAGAAGAGATCCATCAGAAGATGGCTGCCACACTCGACGAGATCTTCGTCGAAATCCGCCGGATCCAACACCAAGCGAGAGACGAGGGAGTAGAGGAGCGACCCCGGTGGCCCATGATTGTGCTTCGGACCCCGAAGGGCTGGACCGGCCCGGATGAGGTTGACGGGGTCGCCGTCGAAGATACCTGGCGCTCGCACCAGGTCCCCATCGGCGATGTCCGGGAGAACCCGAAGCACCTACGCAGGCTACAGGACTGGATGCGCAGCTACCGTCCCGACGAGCTGTTTGACAAGGATGGACGTCCGCGAGACGTGGTCACGGGCTGGTTGCCGACGGGTGCGCGCCGCATGGGCGCCAATCCCCACGCAAACGGCGGCCTTTTGGTACGCGACCTAGAGCTGCCCGACTTCCGAGACTATGCGGTCGACGTGGAGCAGCCAGGGCGCAGCACGGCTGAGCCGACCAGGGTCCTGGGTCGGTTCCTGCGCGACGTCATGCGGGCCAATCCGAACAATTTCCGGCTCTTCGGACCCGACGAGACCGCGTCGAATCGCCTCGATGCCGTTTACGAAGTCACTGACAAGGTGTGGAACGCCGAGATTCTGTCGGTAGACGAGCACCTGGCCCGCCAGGGCCGCGTCATGGAGATCCTCAGCGAACACACCTGCCAGGGGTGGCTCGAAGGCTACCTGCTCACGGGCCGCCACGGCCTTTTCTCTTGTTATGAGGCCTTCATTCACATCGTCGACTCGATGTTCAACCAGCACGCCAAATGGCTGAAGGTGACCGGGGAGTTGGAATGGCGGCGTCGTATCCCGTCGCTCAACTATCTCCTGACCTCTCACGTGTGGCGGCAAGACCACAACGGCTTCTCCCACCAGGATCCCGGGTTCATCGATCACGTCGTCAATAAGAAGTCCGACGTCATCCGCGTCTACCTTCCGCCGGACACCAACAGCCTTCTGTCGGTGGCCGATCACGTGTTGAGTAGCCGGGACTACGTCAATGTGATCGTGGCGGGTAAGCAGCCTCAGCTCAACTGGATGGGGATGGACGACGCCGTGCTCCATGCCACCCGCGGGCTGGGGATCTGGGACTGGTGCAGCAACGACGAAGGAGACCCGGATGTCGTGATGGCCTGCGCCGGTGACACGCCGACTCTGGAGACGATCGCCGCCGTCGACCTGCTGCGTCGTCATCTCCCGCACCTCAAGGTGCGCGTGATCAACATCATCGACCTCATGCGGCTCCAAACCGAAACCGAGCACCCTCACGGGTTGCCCGACCGCGAGTTCGACGCGCTCTTCACCGTCGACCGGCCGATTATCTTCGCCTATCACGGGTACCCGTGGCTCATCCACCGCCTCGCTTATCGCCGCACCAACCACGGGAACCTGCACGTCCGTGGCTACAAGGAGGAGGGCACCACGACGACCCCCTTCGACATGGTGGTGCGCAATGAGATGGACCGCTTCCACCTCGTGATGGATGTCATCGATCGCGTCCCCGGCCTCGGCCAACGGGCCGCCACGGTTCGGCAACTGATGATCGATAAGAGGACGGAGCACCTTGCGTACACCCGGGAGCACGGCGATGACCTCCCCGAGATTCGGGACTGGACCTGGGAGGACTGATCCGGATCCTTGTCGTCAATACCGGCTCGTCGAGCCTCAAACTCCGCCTGCTTGGGCCTAAGGACGAAGTGTTGGCCGACAGGACAATCGACCGCTGGAAAGAGGGCGACGCGGAATCGGTCGCCGAGCTTCTCCAGGGCTTGAACGGGTTCGATGGCATCGGACACCGAGTTGTCCACGGCGGAGCCTCCTTTCGAGAGGCGATCCGCATCGACGACCAAGTCCTCGATCAGATCGCCGAGTTCACTCCGCTAGCGCCGCTCCATCAACCCCGGGCTCTGGCCGGAATTAAGGCAGTACGGGCCGCCCTGCCGGAAATCCCATCGGTCGCCTGCTTCGACACCTCCTTCCATGCCCGGATGCCCGCTCGGTCGGCCGAATATGCCCTCCCTGAGGTCTGGCGGAAACGGTGGAAGCTGCGCCGCTATGGATTCCACGGCCTCTCCCACGGCTACGCGGCCCGGCGTGCAGCGACCATGCTGGCTCGCTCTGTATCAAAATTGCGGATTGTGACATGCCACCTTGGAGCCGGAGCATCGCTGGCCGCGGTCGAGAATGGACACTCCATCGACACCACTATGGGCTTC
>JBHICV010000257.1:0-2503 GCA_046759765.1 Acidimicrobiia bacterium | reverse complement strand
CCGAAGGCGAGGCCCGCTATGTGATCGACCTGGAGCCGATGCGAGAGCCGGCGACCTAGCGCTTCCCCCTGAACGTACAGGCGCGGTCGGCTGGCTCGGTTTGTCATCACGCCATTGATTTCTCTTCTGTGCCTCCGAGGCGTTCACCTCGATATCTTCACAACAGGCTGGCTACCCGGGTCCACCGGTGATCCGCCCTCGAGGTGCCAATCACGAGCGGGTAGGCGGAACGGGCGATATCGAAGCAGAACTGGTGATCGGAGCGCGACGGACGCGTAGACCCGCGGCCACTATCACCTACCTGAGGTGGGTTACCTGGACCAAGCCGCCGCCAGGCGGCACTGGTACATTGCCTCCCATACGCAACGCTGCCTCGACGAGGGGAAAGGCGATGAAGCGAGTCGAGGTTTCTACCGTCATCGGGGCCGGCCCCGAGCGTCTCTGGGAGTTCTTCAGCGACACCTCTCGGTGGAGCGACTGGGCTGCCTTCACCGACGAAGTACTCGATCACGAGCCCCTGGGAGAGGGGGCGGTGTATCGGAATCGGTCCCACATTGGACCGATTCGCCAGGTGAGCGAGTGGCGGATCACCGAATGGGATCCGCCACGGCTTCAGGTGCATGAAGGCAAGGCCCCGCCGGTGAACCCGGTGCTGACGGTGACGTTAGAGCCAGTGGCCGAGGGCACTCGCTTAACCCAGGTCGCTGTGTTTTCGATGCCCCGATGGCTCGGCCCACTCGGCGCGTTGCTCGAGAAGGTTCCCGAGCGGATGATCCGTAAGGGCTTGGAGGAGACCCAGGCCAACCTCAAGCGCATCATGGAGACAGAAAACCCAGAAGCCTGACCGCTAGGGAACCGCCGCTCCTCAGCGAGCGCCGAGGTGCCGGTCACGAGCACCCTCCGAGATGCTCGTTCTCGTTCCTGAATACGTGGTCGGTGCGCTTAACGGCCACTGACTATCCCCGGGGTGGCGGCCGTGCCACCAGTGGCCGGTTGGAGATCATTTCGCGAGGTGGAGCAAGGGCTGGACAGAACCGGCTCCTCCGTGGTATACCCGTGACGCAGGGCCTGCAAGGTGAGAACGGGCGCTGGGTGTCTTCCCGGCTGAGAGTCCGACTGAAGGAGTCGGAAACCGTCACTACCAACACCGGATAATGCCGGCGAGGGATTTTCACTTAGCAGGCTCTGTTAATGCCCCCCCAGCTGACCAACGCCTCGCTGCCGCGCCTGCCCTAGATGTGCCGATCTGCTCGCCTCGGACATGTGGGCGATATGGCGCGAGAATGGATGATCGGCGCTCGAACCCGGGGGGACAAGGCGGCCTGCGATGGGGACGGTCATGGCTCCCCCCTCTCCTGGCGCAGGTGGGGCTCGAGCAGGGCGTACCACTCCCGGTAGCCGGCTCCGGTCAGGTGGAGGTTGTCGTAGGTGAGCTCGGCGCGAATGGCGCCGCGGTCGTCGGCGAAGTGGTCGAACACCCGGACGATCGGTAGCGAGCGGGTCTCGGCGAGCCGGCCGATCTCGGCGTTCAGCGCGCGGATTCGCTTGGCGCGGCGCGCCTTGGTCGGGAAGAGCTCGTGGAGGTGCACGCGGGTCTCGGGGGTCGCGTCGCGAACACGATCGACGATTGACTCGAGGTTCTGGAGGATCCGGTCTGAGGCCACGCCGGTCCCTAGGTCGTTAATGCCGATCTGCACGAACAGCTTGCGCGGGCGCCCCTTGACGATGTGCTCCAGACGCGTCAAGAGGTTATCGGTCCGGTCTCCGCCTATCCCGCGATTGCGGATCCGCGCGCCCGGCGCGATCTCCTCCCACTCGCCGCCCGCCGTGATGCTGTCCCCGAGCAGGACGACGTCGTCGGGCCCGATCGGGTAGGCCGCCAAGAAGGAGATACGTTCGCGCTCGACGCGAGGGTGGAATAGCGCCCGCAGCAGCCACGGGCCGCGCCAGCGCAGCAGGAACGCGGCGACGAGAAGCGCCGCGACCACGTAGAGAGCGGTGCTCACCGGTGCTAGAGATTACCCCGGAGCTAGCATCCGACAGCCCCGGGTGTCGGATCCACCGCGTCCAGATCGCCCACAGGCGCACCAGCCATCCGCCCACTTGACTGCGCGATAACCGGCATTCGGTGCGGCCCGATTGCCTCCGAGAAACGGACCGATGTAAGAGCGCCGATGTGCCGTTCGGTGCGGGCAGGTGGTTCGGGCGTTCTCACTCGAGAATGGGTGCGGTCTCAAGGGGTCATTGCAACGCCCGGGCGAGTACTCGTAATGGTGTCTCCCATTCGAGGGTTTGTCGAGGCCGGGTGTTGGGGGAGTGAGCGATAGCGTCGAGTTGAGCCTGGGTGAGGACAGCCATGTCGGTCTTTTTGGGGAGGTATTGGCGGAGCAGGCCGTTGGTGTTCTCGTTGCTGCCTCGCTGCCAGGGACTCTTGGGGTCGCAGAAGTAGATCTGCACTCCGGTGTCGATGGTGAAGGTGGCGTGTTCGGCCATCTCCTTGCCC
>JBHICV010000256.1:0-2524 GCA_046759765.1 Acidimicrobiia bacterium | reverse complement strand
CACGGCCGTATACATTGCGGGTTCACCGAGGCAGGTAAGGATCGCGTGGTACGACAAGGCTGATAGGGGCGGGCCTTATCGAGCGAACACAGATAGCTGCTGTGACGGTGGTGAGCTTGCATAGAAGTACGCTCGCTTCCTCATGGCGTCCCGCGGTAAGCCATACCTCCTCATTGATGTCGATGGGGTCCTCGCCCCGTTTGGGCCGGGTGTGAAGCCCTCGGGCTTTAGTCGATACACGGTGGCCGGCGAAGGCGAACACAGGGTGTGGCTGAACCGGGCCCATGGCGCTTGGCTCAGCGCTCTGCACCAACGATACGAGTTGGTGTGGGCCACCGGGTGGGGACGTCAAGCCGCTCAACTGATCGCACCCATCCTCGAGCTACCTCCGATGGCCGTGATCGAGTTCTCACGGAGCCCGGCCCTGGGCGCTGCATGGAAGCTTCCCGATGTGGTCGCCTTCGTGGGCGATACCCCAACCGCTTGGATCGATGACGATCTGGACGCCTTGGCTGGACAGTGGGCAGCCCACCGCAGCTCACCGACCCTGTTGATCAAGCCCGATCGCGCTGTGGGACTTACTCGCCACCACATCAAACAACTCATCGACTTCAGTCACACACTCCCGAAGTCCCATAAACACTGAAGGGTCATCACAAGAAGCACTGCCGCGCATATCGGCACATATGCGTTACCTGAGATGAGGGCTGGGAGCCGCCCTTTCCTAACGACCTACGTCGCGGGCTACCAGGCACTTCACCGACTATCGACCTCCATGCATATAAGACCCTCTACATACAGAAGGGGCGAACGCGCCCAAGGTGCCGTTCGGCGGGTCAGGTGGCGGGCCATCAGGCGATTTTTGCTGGATCGGCCTTCATACCCTGGCAGACTGGAACGCCTGCGGAGGAGTCAAGGCTTTGCTGGGCCTTGGCCCTCCGTTTTCTGGGTGTCCTGGTAGACGCGCTGCCGCTCGGGATTGCCGGTCACGTCGCCTTCGTGCATGGTCAAGTCCTGAGGCGTCTGTAAACGGGACGGCGTGAGCTCATGCGGCGACCGTTTCTTGCTTTGCTTTGTTTTCCTTCCGGGTCGGCGGTGGATCGATTCCGAGTTCCTGGCGGAGCAGTTGGAGCTGGTGGCGTTCCAGGTCGCTGATCGACACTCGGCTCCAGCGTTGGGCACAGCGGATGAGGGTGGCGAACACCAGTTTCATGGCCGACTTCTCATCGAGGAGGCGGGGGATGACTTTGGTACGGCGCCGTTCCTCCTCGGAGCTGCGTTCCACCAGGTTGGTGGTGCGGACATGCACCCGATGCCGCACTGGAACTCGATGCACGGCCAGCAACGCCTCGAGGTCCTCGGTGAGGCTCTTGGTCACCGCCGGGAACTCGGACCGGTAGCGGTTGATAACCCGGTCGGCTTGGGCCCGGGCCGACTCCAGGGTGGGAGCGTCCCGAACAGCGCGAATCTCGGCCGTCACCTCAGCTGCGCTTTCCTCAGGCAGCTGGTGCGCATGTTGCCCAGACGGGGGTACCAACACCGGATACGGATGGATTGGGGGAACACCGTCTTGATGGCATTGATGAGTCCCGGGGCGCCGTCGCCGGTGACCGTGGTCGGCATCCGCAGACCCCGGGCAATCAGGTGACGGAAGAACTCTGTCCAGCATTCCTCCGATTCCTTGTTGCCCACCGCCAGATGCAGCAGATGCTTGTAGCCGTCAGAGGAAATCGTCCAGGCCACCAGCACCGCTTCTTTGGCGCCGTGCCGGCGCAACGACTCGTAGATACCGTCCACGAACAGGTACTCGACGTCGATCTCCGAAAGGTCCCGGTTGGTGAACGCCTCGTACTGTTCCCAGAGCCGATCGGTGATCTCCGACACCGCCGAGCGGGAGATCAGCGGCTCCCCAGTAGCGTCCCGGAAAGCATCCTCCACGTCCCGGGTGGACATGCCCCGGGCGTACATCTCCATCACCAAACGGTCCAACACCTCCGAGTTGCCCTCCAAGAAGCTCATCAGCGTGGAGCGGAACGGCTCCGTGTCCCGCACCTGCGGCACCCGCACCGGAATTGAACCTTCTGCGGTGCGGATCGACCCCTCCAAATATCCGTTGCGGGACCCCCGCTGACCGGCCTCCGGGTCCCGACGCTGGTAGCGGCCCCGGCCGCCCAGATAGTCGGTCTGCTCGGCTTCCACCAGCTCCTGGACCACCAACGCGGTGACCGTCTCCACCAGCTCCGAGATCAGATTCCCCTCAGCATCGGTGCCCCCGGCCAGCAATCGGTCCAGTTCCTCGCGAACCTGCACAGACGGCGATACTCTCCTCATCGGCCTGAACCTCCTTCGTCGGCCTTTTGATCACCGACATGGTGGCTCAGGCCACCCCTATTTACAGAGAACCTAAGACGTCACCGGCTGGAACATCAGGCGTCCTTCCGACGTGTCGATGTATCTGGCACGCTTCACGCTGGAGCTATTGAGGCCAGCCCCACTCGTCCAGGCACTGCATTGGGAATCTGTC
>JBHICV010000255.1:0-2554 GCA_046759765.1 Acidimicrobiia bacterium | reverse complement strand
GTTAGCTGCGCACGCGTCCCACCGCGGACTGATCTCCAGTGCTCACCGCCATCCACAGTCTTCAGGATTACCCCGCCGCCTCCGACTGCCCAACCCAACTTCGTGTCTCGAAAATAGATCCCCAACAAGGTCACCTCGGTGCCCGTCTGTTGGATGGCGGAGATGACACCAGCCTGTGCCACCTGGAAGGCACCCCAGGGCATCTGCCAGGGCAGAAGCCAGACGACGGCCCATACGCACTTCCCTAGCAAGCCCCGTGCGCTCATGAACGAGTCTCTTCAGTACACGTTTGGATTGGTGTCGTCGAAATAGCCCTGATCCGGAATTCCTCTGGCGAGGATCGTGAACTCCCCGGCCTCAACGCTGACCCAATGCTTCGGCGTACAGCAGCTTCCGTCCGGCAGCAGATCCCACGAGCCTCGTCGGACAACGAGCGGTCCTGTGGCCAATTCAGGCGAAAACTCATTCATGCTGCCAATCCCAAAGAGGGGCCTTCTCGGCACCCTCACCTTGATCTCGGTGTCGCTCCAGGAGACCACAATCGCGGCTATATTGTTGAACAGCACTTCGCTGCGGGAGACATTCTCACCCAGGCGGATCGGCCGTAATTCATGCCCGCCTGCCATGAGACCCGACTGCGTCTCCTCGGTAGTCTTGATGAAATTCCCGAACCCGGAGCCCTTGATCGTGACGATCTCGTCGAGTCCGGCGGAGGTTGGTTCATAAGCCTCCACTCGAGGAGTTGTTACCGTGAAGGTGCCCACAAACGCAGTCACCAGCCCACGTTCGGCGCAGCAGGAGCCATCCTCCTTCGGAGTCGTCCCGCCACGCTTGACGACAACTGGTCCGCTCTTTGCGCTAAACGGCACCCAGACATCGATCTTGTCGTTGTGCCACCGATAGACGATGGCCGGCACACCACCGAACTCCACCGCGTTGTCACCGATGTTAAAATCGCTGAACGCGAAGGGCGTCGACCCACTCTCGGAATAAAACCCAAAGTTCTCGCCGGCGATCCGAACCAGGCTCCCGACCGGGCCGCTCGTCGGCGAAAGGCCGGTCACCTTGGGGACCACGACCTCGAAGTCCCCGATGGTTCGCTGCGCCTGGCCGCGCTTAATCACCAAAGGCCCGCTCGTGGCGCCCAGGGGCACGTGCACCACGATGAGGCTATCGGTCCATTGCGCAATCGTAGCCAGGCGACCATTGAACAGAATGGCATCACCGGGTGACCGATTGGCGCCGAATCCCTTCCCGAAGAGCACGACCTTGGTCCCGACCGGCCCTGTGACGGGATCGGCACGAATGGATGGGATGACTTTGAGCGGCAAGGCATTACTGACGCTGTAGTCCACTGGAGCACAGCAAGACCCATCCGGCAGAGGATCTGAAGAGGCCAGCCGTACCACCACATCCCCTGTCGCGGCATTAGGTGGAACCTCCACCTCGATTTTGTTCTCGCGCCACTTTTTGATGCGCGCGGGCACATCGCTGATCAACACCCCGTTGACCCCGAACATGGTGTTGGGATCCCTGGAGCCGGCTGTATTCCCGAAATGCGCGCCACGGATTTCAAGCGTGGCCCCTGGCTCCGCTTCTGAAGGAGTCAAGGACGTAATCCTTGGTTGCTGAACTGTGAAGGTCCCGATCTTGATCATCCGATGTCCTCTCAGAACGACGACCGGCCCGGTCTTCGCCCGAAGCGGAACTTTGACCGAGATGAGATCCGGTTCCCAACGCTGGATCAGCGCAAGCTTGCCATTGAACA
Source organism: Acidimicrobiia bacterium (assembly GCA_046759765.1). Classification (GTDB taxonomy): domain Bacteria; phylum Actinomycetota; class Acidimicrobiia; order Spongiisociales; family CAZKJJ01; genus JBHICV01. Next base: position 786 of record JBHICV010000255.1, on the reverse strand, counting down.
GAACCCGGTTCTCCCGAGTGGACTTGAAGTCACCGAAACCGGCACCGGAGATGGTGACCTTGGCGCCGGCAGGAGCGGCGCTGGGGAACAGCCCACCTTCGGCCCACGCGGGGGGAGTCCAGCCAACAACGGACAGCCCTAAGCAAAAGAGGGCAACGAGCCACATGGGTGATTCTCCTTGATTTTTCAACATGATGTCGAGTCAGAGCGTGGCGAACATCCCCACGCGACAAAGGTACGGGCTGAAACGGAGGCACACCATAGACCGTAGAGGATGCAAGCGACTATAACAAGCGCGTTTTTTTGTTGTCAACCCATGGAGCGGATGGGACTCAGGGAACGGTCGAGGAGCTGGGCAGGCTGCCCAACACCTCGGCTGCTGCCTGTCTGACGGTTTCATCCTTGTCGTCTCGAGCAAGACGTTCGATAGCAGGACGCGAAGCCGCCGCCTGAATCGCACCCAACGCCTCCAGCGCGAGGAGTCGGACTTGCCGGCTGGAATGCCTCAATTGTGAAGTCAGGACCGGCACGGCTCGGGCATCTTTGAGCTGCCCGAGTTCGTGGATCGTATTCTCTCGGGCCAACATGGCATAGAGGGTCTCCCTGGCCAAGAGGGAGTGCTCGAATCCGAGATCGTCGTCGGCTGGAGAAACCTGTGGCGCCAAGCGCTGGAGGCCCTCGATCAACCCACCGGTCGCGTCCAGGCGAGAGACAACCTGTCCCCGGACGATATCTCCGAGAAAATAATAATAGGGGTTGGCTTCGAACTTCTCCAGCACTTCCAAG
>JBHICV010000254.1:0-2595 GCA_046759765.1 Acidimicrobiia bacterium | reverse complement strand
TGTCGGAGGAGGGATTTGAACCCTCACGCCCATTAGTAGGGCACTAGGCCCTCAATCTACGAAACGGTCTTTTTCAATCTCTTTCAGCCGTCAGCAACCAACCCCGTCATTGCTCGAATGTCCAAGCAGGAGTTGAGGTTCCGCCTCCGTAGGGCGTTCAACATCCTTCGGTATTTCTCGTGGCATCGCGTTGTTAGTAACACCTCCGGGCACCTAATCGGGCACCTCGGAGGCAAGCGTCGGGGCAGCTGGTCCCGGACAAACTTTCAGAGTTCTGCTCACCACACGGAGTGGACGATCGGGAGCGGGTGCATGAATTGTGCGATAGCGCTCCAGGTTTTTGGTCTGCGGCCCGGTCACAGGTAAGTGAGCCCGTATGTGCTTGAGCGGTTTGTGTGAGGTCCCGTCAGCGTTATGGAGACCTTTGCGCAAGCCAGTGGCCGATGAGGTTGGCCACGGTCTCGGCGTCCTCGATGGCTTGAACAGCCTCCTGCAGAGGTACTGGGCCCAGGTGGTAGTCGGCGTGGCTGCGGCGGTCGTAGAGGGAGCGCAGCAGACGACCGGTCCGTTCATCGAGGCCTTCCCGCTTGACAGCGAGCTGGCCGAAAGCGGAGATCAGTCCAGCGTGTTTCGACCTGGACTCACCGAGACTAAGGAGGGCGGCTTCGGCTGCGTAGAACGCGGCGTAATAGCAACGGCTGACCGCCTGAGCCGCGAACCCTTCTCTGGTCAGGACCTTGGCGGCGGCGATCTCCTCTCGGCAGCGGGCCATGCCCTCCTCTACCGCGCTCACTCAACCGTTACACCGTGTGAGCGTGCTTCGATGAGCACCGGCTCGCCCGCATGATCCAACTGGTCCTCGGTTACGGGAAGAGCCGACAGGGTCACCCCGTGTTCGAACGATAGCCGCCATAGGAGTTCGTCCATTCGGCGCAGTTCGTCCCAGGATGACTCCATCTCTCGGAGTACCACCAGCAGGTCGATATCCGAATCAGGTCCGGCATCACCTCGAGCCTGCGACCCATACAGCACGACCCGCACCAACCGACCACCATATAGGTGACGTAATCCAGCCGCCGCCAGCTCGGCCAACCTCATAGCGCCCAGCGGGCCGACACTCTCGGGTTCTTCGCCCAGATCGGTAAGCGCTCGACGCGCTGCATCTTCGGTGATGAGCTCCCGGTCGGCTAACCATTCGATTCCTCGTTGCCGCATCCTTCGATCGTGGAAGGTAAACCACTCCTGGCGCAGCTCGGGATAGTCGAACAAGGTGTCCTTGAAGCGACGAAACGCCCCGCGCCCTTGAAGGGCACGAGTCAGAAAGTCGTTGGCCCGGGCGTCGCTAACCAACGAGGTGAAGTCCACCATGTCCTGATAAGCCTCGCGCGGATCCTCGGGCTCCACCGGCACAAGGTCTCGTGCCTCGAACTCCTCAGAATCCTCATCGATCGAGCAGTACTCCACCGCGCCCGTTGTCGGATCGAACCACCACGACGAGTCGTAGGAGTGGTCTTCAAGGGCCACGACCAGCAGGTCAAGATCGACAGACGACAGATCGAGCATCATCATCTCCTTCATCTCGCTCGATACCAGCAGCATACCCCGAGCTCGTAGACCTTGGCCTGACCCGCTCCTCGAAGTGGATGCCGATATGGGCGGGTCGGGAAGCGAGCACCAACCAAGCAGGCGTATGTTTGGGGTCGGGTCAGGAGGTACTGATGAGAGTTTCGAGATGGGCCCAGTTGGCTCCTTTGACGGGTGTCGGGTTTGTGGTGTTGTTTGTGGCAGGGACATTGCTGATCAACCATTACGAGTTCCAGCCGCCGCCTGAGGAGATCAAATCGTTCCTGGAAGAAGGGTCGGACAGGGTCGTCTGGGGCAGCTATCTGGGGCTGTTGTCTGCCGCTTTTCTGTTGTGGTTCTCCGGCAGTGTCCGTAGCAGCTTGCGGGTCGCTGAAGGAGGGACCGGCAGGGTATCTGCGGTGGCGTTCGGTGGCGGAGTAGCGGCCGCGGTTCTGATAGCGGTTGTTTATTCGGCGTTGCCCGCGGCGGCGGACCGAGCTGGCAGCAGTGGGGGGATCGCAGTGGAGACAGCCACTGGTCTCCTCGACCTATCGCAATGGTTGTTCGGTGCGGTTGCCATCGGCCTTGCGGTACTCGTCGGGGCGACCGCGGTGGTCTCGTTCCGTACCGACCGGTTTCCGGTCTGGTTGGTTTGGGCGAGCGCAGTCGTGGCGGTGGGGATGCTGTCCCCTGTTTCGTTCATCTTCGTGGGCCTTGCGATTCCGTGGGTGCTTGTTGTCAGCATCATGCTTTACGTCAGCGGCCGTGCTGAAGCGCGAATGGAACCCGCATAAGCGTTAGCAGGAAATTCTCTGCCCGGATGGGCGGCCCTCAGACAGCTACCTGAGGGAGCGCATATGTGCCTGATAGTTCTGGGCGGGTGGGCGAGGTTGCGTAACGATTTCGGAACGGTGTGGAGTCACTCTTACTCGGGGGAAGTTGGAGAGACATGCAAATTACGGACCGTGAGCTGAGGACGAATTCGACAGGCTTGGCCTGGGCCGGCTGGGCAGCCACGTTGAGCGGCGTTAT
>JBHICV010000253.1:0-2649 GCA_046759765.1 Acidimicrobiia bacterium | reverse complement strand
CATTCCACGCGTGAAACAGAGCTTCGACCGTGGCCACCGGGTCGGCAGTCGGCTGGGTGGTCGTCGGCGTCGGCTCGGTGGTTATCACCGCGGCCGTGGTCGGACGGACCTCGGTCGTGGTCGTGTCACCAGCTGAGTCCCCACAGGCGGCCCCCACCAAAGCGACCACCGTCAGCAAGGCCGACATCTTGCGCATCGGTTCACCCGATCGCGAGCCTTCAGCAGACCGTGCCGGGCTCGCAGAATAGGCCTTCACCTTCCTCAGCGAACCGCTCCAGCAGCCAGTTAGAGAGGGCGGGCAGCAGCTTGTCCGCCGGGGCGAAGCCGCGGGTGACGATGGCCCACTGCTCACCGTCCCGCAGCAGCAAAGTAGGGAACCCGTCGACCCTCAGCGAGCGAGCCTCGGCGAAGTCGTGCCACGCCCGCTGCTTCATGTCGTCGGAGCGAAGCAGCTCCATGAACTTGTCTCGATCCACGTCGAAGCCTTCGAGCAGCGGCGGGTATGCCGCCGGGTCGGTGATGTCGACACCTTCAACGTAGAAGGCCCGCTGGAGCCGGGAATGAAAGGCCAGCACGGCGGCTCCCTTGAGCTCTCGCATGGAGATCACAGCGACAGCGGGGAGCTCGGTGTCGTAGCGCCACCCGTCGCGCCGCTTCAGGAAGGTGTGGTCGAATGGCTGTCCCGAGGCAGCCTCGACTTGGTGCCAGTGGTGAGCCAGGAACTGCTCCAGCCTATCGTCCAACTCCTCTGCGTCCGGGCCCGGGCGCAGCCCTCCGAGGACGAGGCGGATGGGAACGTCGTAGACCTCCTGCATGCGCTCCAGGACCGGGGCGAAGCCCCAACACCAGGAGCACATGGGGTCGCCCACGTACACGAACTCGAGGTCGCGACTCATCCCAAGTGTCAAGGCTCGATTGGCCCCCAGCATTCCCTAGCGCTGCGATGGAGCCCGCTAACGGCCCGACCTAGTTGGAATCGATCTCCGACCATATCGCCAGGGTGACGGATCCTCGCAAGGTCGACGCAAAGACCAAAGGAGTCATCGCCTTCACGGTCGCAGCGATCAACGGATGTGACTTCTGCCTCAATGCCCCCACCGCTGGCCTGCGGCGTCACGGGTACGACGACGAGGCGATCGCTGAGATCCTCGGGACCCTAGCTCTCTGGCACCGCGGTCGCCTACGCCTGCCTGCTACCGGGCCCTGTGGGAATCAGCCGTCGGTTCGATGGCGTTGCCGTCGGATGAGGCGAGGAACAGGACAATGAGGCTAGAGGTCGGAACACAGACACCGGGGTTCACCGTCGAGACGCTGCGCCACGGGACGGTCTCTTTGGACGACCTCAAAGGGAAACGGCTGTGGCTGCAGTTCCATCGCTTCGCGGGATGCCCGTTCTGCAGCCTCCAGGTGCGTGAGCTCATCGAGCGCCACCAGGAGGTAGAGCTCTCTGGCCTTACCCACATTGCGTTTTTCCACTCACCGAGATCCCAGGTCGAGAAGCACATGGGGACGCTGCACACACCGTTTCTTGTGGCGGCCGATCCGGAGAGAGTCGCCTACCGGGCCTACGGCGTCCAGCAGTCCTGGCGGGGCCTGCTGAGCAGGCGCTATCTGACGGGGTCGGTGAAGGCAATCTGGCACGGTCTTTTCGCCAATCCGATCGGCCAGAACGGGGGCCTCGCCGGCTTGCCGGCCGACTTCTTGGTCGACGAGGCGGGTGTCATCCGCTACTCCCATTACGGGGAGGATGCCGCCGACATGCTCTCAGTCGAGGACGTCGTCAGGCTCGTGCACCGGTTCGAGCCCTGACCGACCTAAGAGGCCAGGACTCAGTCCCCGTCGCGGATCCGTGCTGGTCCAGCCGCCTGTCCAAGGACGCCAAAGCCATCCACGGTACGTGTGGTGCCCCACCCCGGCCAGTGCACAGCTCCGCCGCCCATATCACGCGCTCAGAATCCCACCACGACGACCGTCGGAAGCAAGCGCATAACGGCACTTCCTGCGCTCGGCCTCCGCGCGCCATTGTGATTGGGCGTCATCTATCACGCTGGTCGATTCGTGCTATCGATCCGTGCTGCCCATAGGCCGCTCGTTTGGCACGGCAAAGCCGCCTACGCCGCGCGAAGCACGGCTTTCCATGGTTGGCGCTGTGTACTTGAGGTAAGACTCGCTCCTCCGACACCTTCGTTAGTACACGCGGATGGACCGGCCGCAACCTCACTGAGACGCTGCCTTCGGGGCTGTAGGTCATCTCCACGCCGAGTTCTTTGTAGAGCTCGGCTGTGTCGTCTCGGTCGGCCTCTCCCAGCACACCGACTACGTCCTGGAGGGCCTCGACGAGGGCTCGGACGTGTGACTTGTCGAGCTTGCTGCCGGGGATGGAGTGGCCGAGTTGGGCTTCCAGGTTGGCTCGTTCTCGGCGGACGTCGGCCATCCAGCGGCCCACGATCTTGGCGTCGGCGCCTTCGTCGAGGACTGCTTTGTATTGCTCGAAGCGCCGGTCGCAGTCACGGATCTCCTCGAGGAGAGCGACCCTGCGGGCTTCGGCCTTCGGGTCCGGTTGGGATGCGCCGGCGAGGATCTCACAGGTGTCCTCGAGGTGGTCGTCGTCGAACAGCGAAGCCAGCCACTTGTCCAGTCCAGGCTCGA
>JBHICV010000252.1:0-2655 GCA_046759765.1 Acidimicrobiia bacterium | reverse complement strand
CGTCCCCGGGGTTCGAGCCGTCGAAGATCACCTGGGGGAGGTGGCGCCCTACTTGAGGGGCGCATGATCGAGGGCTGGTGGGAGGTGTATGGTGCGAGCCGGGCGAGAGGCGCCTGGCCACCGGCGGTCTCTAAGGGGCGGTGCGGCATCCGCAGTACACCGCGATATTCCTGGCCGTCTTTGGCCAGCTCATCCACTAGCCGCTCCACCGCCACGGCCGTCGGCGGTGCTCCGTCGCCCAACCTAGCGTCTTACTGGGCGGATGAGGAGGTCTCGGCCCACTTGGGTTCGGGCATGTGAGCGCAGGAAGGGGAGGAATGACGATGAAGGCCATGGGAGCCAGGCTAAAAGCCTTCGGGGGGATCGCCTTCGTTCTCGTGTTGGCGTTCCTCCTGTACGTCGGCGGCCGGGAGCTTAGCGGGACATCACCGGAACCGCCCGCACCCGCTCCGATCAGCCGCGCGGCGGAGCCCGGAGGCCGCCCCGACTCCTTCGCGGCGATCGTGGACGCGGCGAAGCCAGCTGTTGTCAACATCAGCACCACTCAGGTCGTGCCCCGGGGCCCGGACCTGTTCCGAGAGTTCCTCGAGCAGTATTTCGGAGAAAGCCTCCCCCGGGAGGAGCCCCGGCAGAGCCTCGGATCGGGGCTCATCGTCGAGCCGGACGGCTACGTGCTCACGAACAGCCATGTGATCGGAAACGCCCGGATGATCATGGTGCGGCTCTCCGACGAAGAGGAGGAGTATGAGGCGCGCCTCGTGGGGCGGGATCCTCTCACCGACTTGGCGCTGCTGAAGCTTCAGGGCCGCCGGAGCCTACCGGTGGCGAGGCTCGGCGACTCGGACAGCCTGCAGGTTGGCGACTGGGTCCTTGCCATTGGGAACCCGTTCGGGCTGGAGCGCACGGTCACCGCAGGCATCGTCAGTGCCAAGGGCCGGGTGATCGGGGCCGGCCCGTACGACGACTTTATTCAGACCGACGCGGCGATCAATCCTGGCAATTCGGGCGGCCCCCTCTTCAACACTCGGGGGAACGTCGTCGGGATCAATACGGCCATCTTCAGCCAGAGCGGGGGATCCGTGGGCATCGGCTTTGCAATCCCGATCAATCTCGCGAAGGAGCTGATCCCTCAGCTCAAGGCGACAGGACGCGTCTCCCGTGGCTGGCTTGGCATCGCCATCGCGCCTCTCACACCGGACCTGGCCAAGAAACTCGACCGTCCAGCGCGACGCGGCGCCCTTGTTGTACAGGTCTTCCCCAACGGGCCGGCCGACCGCTCCGGTATTCGGGCCGGCGACGTGATTGTAGCGTTCCAGGGAAAGCCGATCCGGCGGGTCGACGAGCTTCCGCGGTTGACCGCGAAGAGGCCTGTCGGAAGTGAGGCGAGGCTCACGGTCCTTCGTGACGGGAAGGAGCTCGCTTTGACAGTCAAGCTCGGGGAACTCCCAGAGCGGTCTCGGCGATGATCTCTTCTGAGCCAAACGAAAGGAGGTTCGTGCGATGGTTGAGTTTCTCCAGAACTATGGCTTCTTCATCCTGATCGCATTGCTAATGCTTGGATGCCATCTTGGCCATGGCGGGCACGGGAGACACGGTGGACATAAGGACGCGGATACCGGCAAGGACGGAAGCGAAGGCGGTCACCACCATTGACGGGAGGAAGGATGCAAACGCTCAATTGGAAGGTCGTAACCTGGTCGCTCGGGTGCTTCGGCGCCGTGACATTCGTCGTGTGCGTGCTCTACGGGCTTATCGTGCCAGCGAGCCTCCGCATGACGATGTTCCTGGAAGCGGTCCTGCCAGGCTTTAGCTGGCTGAGTCCGGGGAGGTTCATCCTCGGTCTCGTCGAAAGCTTCCTGTACGGGGCGTACGCGGGGCTGGTCTATGTTCCGATCTACAACTGGTTTGTCCGGCGGACGCGCTCCATGAAGCTGCTGGCCGAGATCGGGTGACGTCGCCGACTCCGAGCTGGGTGAGGGAAGATCGATGAGCGATCCGCTCGCGCAGACGGGTTACTGGGAGCTGTCCGCCATCATGGTGGTGATCGCTTCGTGGCTCGTCTACCGCTACGTGGCACCCAGGGGATGGCGAGAGTGGAGCCGGGCGGGACTGATCCAGGCCTTCATCATCGCTCTTTACGCCGAGATGTATGGCTTTCCGCTGACGATCTACCTCCTGAGCGGGTTCCTCGGTCTCGACATCCCGTGGCTCCACACGAGCGGCCACCTCTGGGCGACTCTCTTTGGCTGGGGCGACCTCGGCGCGATGGTTGAGATGATCGTCGGCTACGGGTTCGTCTTCTTCGGAATCTCGTTGCTGGTTGAGGGGTGGCGAGAGGTCTATCAGGCCCGAAAAGAGGAACGGCTCGCCACGGGCGGGTTGTACGGGGTCATTCGCCACCCGCAGTACACAGGCATCTTCCTAGCCGTCTTCGGCCAACTTATCCACTGGCCGACGATCCCGACGCTGGCTTTGTTTCCGGTGATCGTCTGGGCGTATTACCGCCTGGCGACGAAGGAGGAGGCCCGGATGATCGAGCGGTTCAGCGCCGAGTACCTCGCCTACCGCCAGCAGGTCCCGATGTTCTTGCCCCGACGGGGGGAGTGGAGACGGCTGATAGACCAAGCACGGTCGCGGCCGGAGGTGCGGCCATGA
>JBHICV010000251.1:0-2728 GCA_046759765.1 Acidimicrobiia bacterium | reverse complement strand
TCATGATACCGATCGCCAACGCCGTGGGTGTTGGCTGGCAGCTGCGGGTGTTCCAAGGGATGGGATTCGCCCCTGTCAACCGAGCCGACTGGTTCGCCGGCATTCCCCCTGTCACCATGGCGTTCCTGCTCACGGGAATCGGGGTCCTGCTGTCCGTCTACTGCTATGCCGTTCTCACTGCAGCAATGCCTCGCTCAGGTGGCGGTTATATCGCCATCTCCCGAGTGCTGAGCCCCCTCTGGGGCATGTTGGCCACCGTCTTTGAGTATCTCGCCGTCTCAGCGGCCTACGGACAGATCGCCGTGTTCGTCATCGAGGCGTTCCTGATCTTCGGGGCGCTCGGAGCCGTCGGGCTCGTGCTGCCGTCCTTCTTCTCAGGTCCGATTGGGCTCTGGATTCTCGGGCTGGTGATCATCATCATCTTCAGCGGCATCGCAGCTCGGGGCGCGCGGCAGACGGGGCAGCTGCTTCAGGTTACTTTCTGGATCCCCGCTGCGATCCTCGCCTACGTGCTGTTCCTCTTCTTGACGGCGAGCTCGAGTGCCATGCAGGCAGGCGTCCAGGCCGAGTTCGGGGCGTCGGCCACCGCATACGTCCAGCAAGCTTTGGACACCGGCATCGCCGAGAACTCCGTGCCGTACTGGTCCGGGGTCACCACAGCCATCTTCGTGACCTACTGGGCCTACATCGGGTTCGCCGCAACCACTTTCGTGGCTGGTGAGGTCAAGGAAGCCGGCCGGCGTCTCCCCACCATCATGTTCACTGCGGCGGGGATCATCATTGGAATCTACCTGGTCGTTTCGTTCCTCTTGGCCCGCGCGGGTGCCGCAGCAGCGACCGTCGGAGGCTACGACCTGGTCGGTGCAACGGGGTACATGAACTTCGGCGCCGGCAGTTTCGGCGACCTGAACGGCATTGGGCCCTGGATGCCCATGTTCGCCTACCTCAACGTGGCGGACACTGGCCTGGCCAGCATCACCGGGTGGCTGGTCCTGATCTTCGCCGCCCTTTGGGCCGCCAACGACATCCCACCGTTCATCCTCACCACCTCGCGTGTGCTCTTCGCCATGGCCTTCGACCGGGTGCTCCCTGAGCGGATTGCCGATGTCAACGAGAGGTGGCACTCCCCTGTCAACGCCATCGTCGTCACCTCGACAATCGCGCTCCTCGGGGCTGCAACAGAATCCGGGTTGTTCCGTGAGGGCGGCATCTACCTCGGCAGCGTGTGGGAGAGCCTGATCGACGGCTTCGGCCTGTCAGCAACCAACACATGGGACTCGATCTTCTTCACGTCCTTCGCCATCGCCCTGATCGCCTTCCCCATCCGACGGCCCGACCTCTTTGAACGTGCTCCATTCCGCCACAGCCGGGAGGTCACGATTGGCATCGGAGTCGTCGCGGCCGCCGTCAACCTATACTTCCTCTACCTCTTCGCACTCCACCCCACGATTCGCGGTGGAGAAATGCAGGCGCTGGGGCTGCTGACCGACTTCACCCTGGCCAAGGCCATGCCCACGCTGGTGACCCTTGCCATCGCCATCGGGACCATTGCCATCTACTACTATTACCGAGGCCGCGCGGCAGAAACGGGCGCGGACTACTCGACCATCTTCGCCGAGATCCCACCCGAATAGACCTGGCAACGCATTACCCTCCAGACCCTCCACCTTCCGTGGGGGGTCTGGAGGTTTTTGCAGCCGGATGGTGCGTATGCTAGCATTTTCCTGCCTACCTGGTCTGCATGTCGAGGTCTGGCATCAGATGAACCCCGAGGAATACCTCTTCAATCTGGAAGACCGACTGATGGTCGGATACGGGCGCTGGGTCGCCGATTTCAACGAGTCCTTTCGGGACCTGCAGGTCGGCGACACGCTGTATGACATGGTACTTGAGGGGAATATGCGGCCCAAGGGGTTTCTTGTGTCGCGTTTTTTCGCCTGGATTGCCATGCCCGCCCACCAAGCGGCGACTTTCGTGGTTCAGAGCGATGCAAATGCCAGTCAGGTCGGAACGATGCGCAAGGACATCCAAGACTACATGGGCGAGAGAGACCTTTCGTGGAGCTGGCTGGTTCTGCTCCGACAGGGTCCCTTCACAAGGAAGGCCCGGCTCCTGGTTGAAAAGGACAAGACTCGGGAGCTTGGTCTCGCCTTGGTGGATCTCGAGGCCCGCGAGATCACCCACAGCCGATCCTATATAGGACGGCGCATGCCCCAGTTTCTCAAGGCCTTCAAGTGAGGATCGCGGGACCGTTGCAGAGGATGAACCTAATCAGGTCCATCGGTTTGATGTTTCTGCTATTTTTCGGCATCTGGACGGTGTTGAGCGCCTTCCTGTTCGGAGACATCCTTCTGTCGGCCCCCATTCTGATCCTAACGCTCGGATTCGCCGGGGCCTTCGGTTGGCGGCTGTACCGCAGGAAGTACCACGCCTCGCTCTCCTATGATGGGAGCGGCTTCGAGCTGCAAGTCGGAATCCGGCGATGGAAGGCGGCGTGGAGCGATTTCCAGCGCGCCTCTCTCTTCCACGAGGGCTTTGGGCAGTTCGCGGTTCGCCTCTACAGAGACGCCAGCGAATACGTCGAGATCCCCGCTTCCGCATTGAGGCTCGACGCCTCTCAGCTAAGATTTGAGGCAATGGAGATGATCACGTCGAGAACGCAAGAAGCGCTGCGGAGTGAACCCCAGGCCTAGACGAAAGGAGAGTCAGCCGCCATGCCCGCCCACGA
>JBHICV010000250.1:0-2788 GCA_046759765.1 Acidimicrobiia bacterium | reverse complement strand
GACCGCGCCCACATCTGGGCGCGCCCGATACACTTCGGTATGGAGCGTCGTCTCCAAATGAGGCTCTCCGGCCCCCTCAAGGACCGCGCCGTCCAGGTCGATCACGATCACATCGTTCGGGGTCACCTCGCCGAGCGAGAGGCCTTTGCGTTTGATGAAAATCCGGCCGTCCTGTCCGCTGCCGCTGAGATGGCCGAGCGTCATATCGACGTGACCTCCCATCGCCAGGATGCGGCAGCCCCAGGCGACCGCCTCGCGAAGATCCTGGGCGCTCATGGAGTCCCGCTCTCATTTCGACTCGAGCTCAATTCCACGCCGCCGCCTCTAACGACGTTCCGTCGGCGGGTAATCCGGGTGAGGGAAGGTGAAGATCATGACGACGTCCTCCTCACCCGTATTGGCGACGGCATGCCAGGTGTGCTGCGGAATATACAGCGCCTCGCCCGGCCCGTAGGTCAGCACTGAGTCCTCCAAGCGAAGCTCCCCACGCCCCTGTACCACAAAGGCAATTTCCTCTACCTCATGAGAAACCATGCCCGTTTCCATCCCAGGCCGAAAGACCGAATAGCCCATCGAGCTTGTGGGTTCGGGCACGGTGGAAGCGGTCACGACCATCCGGCTCCAGCTGTCTTTGGGCAACTCGATGGGATCGACAGAATCCAGCGGCACGACCTTGACTTGCGAACTCACAGCGCCCATTGTCCGTCCTTGATGATCAACTGACCGGTCTCCTCGATCTGCAGTGAGGCGTTCAAGCACACGCCATCGAGATGAAGGGTGCTGACATTCTGCCCGCCCGGATAGGCGTTATGGTTATCCCCGAGCGCGAAATGCACAGTGCCCAGCCGCCCTTTTTCGGAAGGCGAGCCGTAGGGGGATTTTTCGCTGGTGCCAAAGGCGAACTCGCCGACGATGTCGGCGTTCTCCACGCCTTGCAGCACTTCCTTCAACCGGTCGGCCTCGGCGCCGCCTTGGATGGCCGTGGCTTGGCCGCCTTCAAGCGTCCAGGCGATGGGCTCTTCCACCTGTCCGGGCAATCCGACACCGAGCATCACGCCGTCGACGACGATCGTTCCCTGAGTCTCGTCTTCCACGGCCGCAAAGGCGACTTCGGCCCACAACGGAACCGGTCCCATCATCTGGCCGCGCTTCTTAATGGGGGTCACCTCCAGTGCCGGGCGGCCTTCGATCGAAACGGAGACATCCGTCCCCGCCGGCGAAGTCACCCGAACACGCTTCGCCGACTGAAGCGCAGCGATGGCCGCGCGCGCCCGTTCGGTAGCGTCGCGGATGTCGTCTTCGGTCAGATCCCATTCGCCCATGCCTTCTTCAACCGAGGCGATTTTGGCGTTGTTGGCGCACGACTCCTTGACTGCAGAAACGTGGGCGAAGCGGTTGGCCCATTCGAGATTGGTGATGATGATGATCTCATCCGAGTTGACCATGGCCTGATGCAGGTTTCTAGGCGGTGCCATCGGGAACCGGGTGTCGGCCAGGCCGCGCCGCACCTGATGTTCATTGTTGGCGATAACCGGGAACGCACCTCGGCCGACCGCCACGTCAGCGACCACCGAGGCCTGATCGAGGTGGGCATCATCGGTGATGATCGTCACGACATCGTCGGCCTCGACCGACATGCACACATCGACGACCAGCTCGGCGTCTTCTCTCAAGGATTCAGGTAGATCGCTCATCTTTCACACTCCTGTGCTTGCTTTTCTGCCACGGTTGAGCCCTCCCTCACGCGCGGCGGCCTCGAATAGGGTCTAACCCGCAGGCTCAATCGCCGGCAAGACCTCCTTCGCAAACCGGTCGACCTGGCCGAACTGATCGATCGCGCCAAAACGGCAGATGAAATAGTCAACGCCGGCCTCGGCGAACACATCGATCCAGGCTCGGATATCGTCCGGTGTGCCGACGGGCCCCCACTCGCTGAGATCCATGGCCTTGCTTAGCTCGGGATAGTATTGGCTGATATAGTCGCCGATGCTCTTCTGTGCCTGCTCTTGGCTGTCGGCGATGTTCATCGTGACCTGATACGACATGCGAAACTCGGATGGATCGCGGCCGGCCTCGTCGATGGCGGCCAAGATTTGCTCCTTCTGCTGGCGAAACTCCTCCGGATGGCGAGCGCGGCAGCAGGTCATCCAGCCGTCACCGTGCTGGGCGATCCGGCGCGCCGCCCGTGAGACAACTTTCTTGACGCGATCTTCGGCTGTGGTGCCGACCACCAGCCGCGGGTTGCTCACGACCCAAATCGGCGGCGGGGACTGCAGCGGTTTGAGCGGCGCCATCTCCGTCCCCGAGTGGAAGCTGATCCCGTCGTAACGGAAAAAATCGCTCTCGAAGGTGACCGCTCCCTCGGTCCAGAGCCGGCGCAGAATTGCCAGACCATCTTCGAAGATCTCCGCTCTTCGCTTGAAGTCGAGCCCGAGCGCCGCATACTCGCGCCTGACGCCTTCTTCGGGGTTGCCCATGCAGGCTCCGAGGATCGTACGCCCTTTGGACATCTGATCCAGGGTGGACCATTCCAGCGCGAGATAGAGCGGATTACGCGTGGCAGTCACCAGGCAGGCCGTGCCGAGCTTGACCCTGGACGTCCGCTGCGAGATGCCGGCCAGCAAGGCGATCGGCTCATGGCGCGGCTTGGAAAAGAGGCTGTCGCCAACCCAGACCGAGTCGAACCCGGCACTCTCGACGACCTCCGAAAGATCCAATAGGTCCTGAAGGGAATAATCCGGCGCCAGCAGCGGCTCGCGGTTGTTGATGTTCACGCCAAATTGAGGCG
>JBHICV010000249.1:0-2830 GCA_046759765.1 Acidimicrobiia bacterium | reverse complement strand
GACCCGGAGAGAGAGGTCGCCGACGCCGTCGAGCGAGATGGCAGCATGATCCACGTCGCCCGGCAATCCCTCGACGTTGATGCGTTCGACAGAGTTGTCGTGATCGGCTTTGGCAAGGCCGCGGTGCCTATGGGTCGCTCAATCACAAACGTCCTGGCGGGCCTCCCCTTGAGCGGGGTCTTGATTACCTCTCAATCGGATTCGGCCCCCCCATTCGATGTGGTTGTCGGGGACCACCCGATTCCCGGCGAGGGCAGCGTCGCCGGCGGTCGCAAGGCCTTGCAGCTGGCCAGCGGGGTGGGCAGGAAGGATCTCGTGATCGTCCTCGTCTCCGGAGGCGGATCGGCGCTCCTCGCCGCCCCCGCCTCCGGGCTGGATATCGGTGATCTACACGCTGCTACCCGGACTCGACAGCTGGCTGGCCGAGCTCTTCGACACCGAACACTTAGACGGCACCTGCCAAACGCTCGCCGACGCTGCTCAACCGGATCCCGACGATGAGGCCCGACGCCAGGAGATCCGAAAGCGCATTGCTGAACTCGACTCGGAGCTCGACGCTTACCGAACCATCGTTCGTAATGAACCAGACGCCCGGGCGACGGTGGGTCGATGGATCGCGGAAACTACACAGGAGCGCCGGCGCCTCCAGACCCTCCTGGGTGTGAAGCCCACCACCAGGCTCACCAAGGAAGACATCAGAGCGCTGGTCATCAGCCTGCGGGACATAACCGCAACCCTCGCCCAGGCCGACCCCGTCGACAAGGCCGCCGTCTATGCCGAAATGGGGATCGAGGTCACCTACCACCAAGACGGCCGGGTGCTCATCGAGTCCCGGCCGCGTGTAGTCAACGAGGGTGTCGGAGGAGGGATTTGAACCCTCACGCCCATTAGTAGGGCACTAGGCCCTCAACCTAGCGCGTCTGCCAGTTCCGCCACTCCGACGTGGGACCGGTCACTATACCCCTGCGACTGCGGGTTCCCTCAGGTGATGATGAAGGAGAGCGCGACCGTCGTGGTCAGCCAAACCAGGCCGATGATGATCGTGTAGCGATCGAGGTTTCTCTCCGCCACGGTGGAGCCGCCCATACCGACCGGGCCCATTCCCCCACCGAACATATCCGAAAGGCCACCTCCTCGACCCGAGTGCAACAGGATCAACAGCACCAACAGAATCGAGGTGAGAATCTGGATTACGACAACAATCGCCGCCACGATCGACATGGCTCAAAGGTCTCCTGAGGGTTCGATCACAGTATGGCCAAGGCCGTCAGCTAGGTAAAGCTCATCCCGCCTGGCGAGCCACCTCTTCGGCCGCAGCCGCGGCAGCCTCCGTATCTCCCAGATAGCGACTCGAGACCGGCTGAAAGCCAGCGTCGAGCTCGTAAAGCAACGGGATACCGGTGGGAATGTTGAAGGTCGCGATCTCCTCGTCCGGGATTTGGTCGAAGTGTTTTACCAGCGCTCGCAGGCTATTGCCGTGCGCGCTTATCAGAACGGTGTGACCCGCCTGCAGGTCCGGGATGACATGGTCCTGCCACCAGGGAACGACTCGGTCATAGACGTCCTCCAGGCTCTCAGTTGACGGCAAGACCTCGGGCGGAAGGCCTTGGTAGACGGGGTCAAACCGCGGGTGCCGCTCGTCGTCCAGGTCTAGGGCCGGAGGGCGGACGTCATAGCTTCTTCGCCACAGATACACCTGCTCCGAGCCGTGTTCACTAGCGGTCTCCTTCTTGTTGAGCCCTTGCAGAGCGCCGTAGTGACGTTCGTTGAGACGCCAATTCTTGACGACCCGAACTCTGAGCAAATCCATCTCGTCCAATACATGGAAGGTCGTCTCAACCGCCCTGCGCATGATCGAAGTGTGGACGACGTCGAATGAAATCTCCTCGGCTGCCATCAGCTTTCCGGCGGCCCGGGCCTCCGCGATACCTTCTTCGGTCAGGCCGACATCGGTCCAACCCGTGAAACGATTCTCTCCATTCCAGGTGGACACTCCGTGGCGTAGAAGCACGACCGAATACACAACAGTCATCCTCTGCCTGAGGCTACCGACTGGTCGACCGTTTCAGCTCCTATCACCGAAGGCGAATACCTTGTAGCAGCCCGCCCCCTTTTGAGTAGCTTGTGTAGCTGGGAGTGGACCTCGGTGGGGGCGAACCCTTCCTTGTGATCTGTCTGAACAAGGAGAACCCCATCAGGCGGATAAAGACCGTTGCCGTGCTCCGTTCCAATACACCGTGCAAGAACGGACAGCACCTCTATGGCCCTGCTCAAAGGGTTGGCGCCGGAATTCTCCGGCTCGTATGTGAGGACTGTGGAGCCGTCTCGATTGATGTACGCGACGGAGACGTAGCCCTGAGAACGCGAGATGCGAACAGGGGGCATTAGATGATCGCCGTCCGTCTCCGCGATTTTGGACCGACTGCAGGGCCAGATAGGCGCCCTTGCCGTCTTGAAACTCCTCACAGGAACACTGTCTCGCTGGGGTATGGGGAGTTAGCTTTCGAGCCTTCCGGGGTGCCTGAGGCCGGGAAGCGCAGCTTCTGGTTCCGTCCTACTGGCGGAAGAACCTGCCCTGGCCGCGACCGTCCACAGTCCGATGGCTGCGATCATCGGAGCCAGCACAGGCACGGCGAGCAGCGACCAATTTCTGATGCTTGGGGGGATGAACGTAAGGAGGTGGAACGCACCAGTACTAACCGTGGTCATAGCTAAGGCACCCACCACCAATGCTCGGTATGCGCGGCCCCCGATCCCGGTTACCGCAGGCCATGCCAAGGCGGCGAATCCGAGCATCCAGTAGAAGTCCCACACGAGAGGGGCAAATACG
>JBHICV010000248.1:0-2830 GCA_046759765.1 Acidimicrobiia bacterium | reverse complement strand
GCGGCGAGGGCTGCGATCAGGGCCAGTGCCGTAACGATGTACAGCACGGTCAGGATGTTTGAGACCGCCGGGGAAAGGTCCGCGACCCCCGAGATGTCGGCCCTTATGTCGCCTATGTTCGTCTGGATGAGGGCGATGTCTCCCTCGAGCCCGGTGACTTGTCCGCGGAGCGTCCCGACATCGGTCTTGACTGTGGCCATGTCTCCCTGGATCTCGGTCACGATGGGGTTGAGGGCGGCGACTTCCACCTGAAGTTCGCCTACGTCGGTCTGGATAGTGGCCACGCCACTGCTGATCTGGGTGATCACTGGCCTGATGGCGGCGAGGTCCGCTTGGATGAGGCCCACGTCGGTTTCGATGTTTGCTATGCCGTTCTCAATGCTGGCGAGTCGGGCGTTGATGGCGGCGAGATCCACCACAATCTCGCCCTGGGCTGTTTCGATGCGTGCTAGGCCGGCACTAATGTCAACGACGAAGCCGCTCAGCGTGTCGCTGATCCGGAACGATGCGATGGTTACCCCCTTGCCCTCCGTCTGCTCAAAGATCGCGCTGACGCGAACCACGAGGGTGTAGGTGCCCACGGGCGCGTCGGCGGGGATCGGATAGAGGATCCTAGAGATGCCGGCGGCGATCCGGACTGCGTTGAGCTGCTCAACGAGGCCATCGGGCCGGTAGAGGTCCGCGGCATCGAAGGTTACGTCGATGGGTGCGCCGCGGTTCGCCGTCAGGACGTAGAACTCGGCGATCTCTCCCCGGAAGTGGAGCGACCCGGCGTCGGCTTCGACCTGGAGGACCTCGACGGCCCTCACGACCTCGAAGGTGGTTGAACGAGTCACGTTCGGACCATCGTTGCCCGCGTCATCCGTGAGGGCGAAGCTGGCCATGCTCACGCTCCAGACCCCGATGGGGTCAAGGACCGTCAGGAAGAAGCTCGCCTCGAATCGGTTGCGAACAGACGAGAATGTGGCTGTCAGTGGTGCCGAGTCCCCGGCAGGATCCGTCAGCGTGAGGTCCGCGCTCCCCGTGCTCACCGCGCTGCCGTCGAGATAGCTGCCGCGGAAGAACACGAACACCAGCTCCTCCCGCTCGTAGGTGGCCCGATCAGTTGCGATCTCGGGCACCAGTATGGTGACCTCGACCACGGTGAATGCGTTGGATATACTGTCGGCCGTATTGTCGTTTCCGAACTCGTCTGCGACCTTGCCCGCTCTAACGCGGAAGTTGTACGCGTCGCTCAACGCCGCGTCGAACGGGATGATCCACTCCGCCGTCCAGTTGTTCGTGGCCGCGTCGAAATCGCTGGCGCCCAGCGTCAGATTCGCGATGTCGAATGCAACACCTACGAGGGTGACGTTTACTGCGAGCGATCCGAGGTCAGCTGGGGTATAGAACGACAGGTCGGGGTAGCGCACCTTGAGCTTCATCGCGACGGCTGCCGTGCGGTTGAACTCGTCGCCGGCGTCCCATTGACCGGTGATCTCGACGTCGAGGATAGCCGCCACCACATCGAAATCGTTGGATGATACGTCGGCGGACGGACCGCTGTTGCCGTCCAGATCGACCACCGCACCTGCCTCGGCCGTCAGATTGTGTGCTTCGAGGTCGGCCCCCTTTGGAATCTTGAAGGTGGCGTTCCATTCACTCGCGGTCAGCGCATTGAAGTCTGCCGAGCTCAAGGAGAGGTCCGCAATCTTCGCGCTGGCGTTGAACACGCTGATGCTGATCGATCCGAGACTGTCTGGATCGAAGGGACTGCCATCCGGGTAGGTGATGCTCAACTTCGCCGTGGCTTCTTCGGTCCGTTCGAATGACGTGGCAGGCTGCGCGACTACGGAGACTGCGATGTCGTTGTCAGCCACAACGTCGAAGTTCTGGATGTCGGCCGGGCTCTTTACCGTGCCTGTGCCCGTTGAGTTGACCACGGTCACGGTGTAGGTTCCCGTCGGGAAGTCCCGCGGCAGTGCGTCTGTCTCGTTGAACACGGCACTGGCCGCCACAAAGTCGGCCGGATAAGGCGAGTTTCCGATCGTGACGGACTGCCCGGCCGAATTCTTGATGTCGATGGTGACCTCCTCCCCGGCTGCCCAACCGGAGCTCCGGATCTCCACCTTGTCAAACCGCTCATAGACCTCGAGGTTCGTCAGACCCACACGGAAACTCCCGCTCGTGGCCCCTGGGATGTCCCCGGGAGCAGTCTCATCTGCGACCATGCTGTAGGTGCCGACGAAATCGGTGTTCGGGCTCGCCGAGAAGGCTCCAGGATAGGGGGCTAACGCGCTTCCAGAACCGGCCGGACCGGTCGTGAAGCTGAAGCTACCAAGGGGAGAGGCGTGAGCCGCTCCCTCCGGGTCGGTGACGGCAACATCAAACGCGTACGCGGTGGAGGCTACTCCACCAGTCACTGACACGGTAATGTCTGTTGGCAACCCTTCCCCTCCTATCCGGGCGGGAGAGGCAGCGATGCTACGGTCGGTAATGACCCTGAAAATGGCGGTCGAAGACGTCCCTGTGGTCAGGTCTGCCAGCAGAATCACGTGGTCCTCGCCGGCGTCGCTTCCGACGGCGGGGGGCACGTTAAACTGGGCGAACACGCTCCTCGAATTGGCTGCGGCCGAATCGCTTACCTTCGAATCGCCGTCAAAGAAGACCTCGAATGGTCCACCAAGGGTGTCGATCTCTCCAAACACGGACACTTGTGTACCCACGACTCCTGAGCTGGGCGCGATGGCGCTTATTTCTGTCGCCGATGCCAACGGGATCGGCACGAGCGACATTAACAGCATGGCCATCAGCAGCACGATTGCCAGCCGTGGTTTCCATATCTTTCCAC
>JBHICV010000247.1:0-2831 GCA_046759765.1 Acidimicrobiia bacterium | reverse complement strand
GGCGCCCTGGCCATCTTCATCACCGCGGTGTACGTGGCAATTGTGGTCGGCGTGGGCAACCTCGCCGGTGGAGGCGATGAGCCCAATCTGGCTCTGGCGATCGGCGCCACCGCGTTAGTAGCTCTCCTGTTCGAACCGGTGAGGTCACGGCTGCAACGCTGGGCCAACCGACTGGTATACGGAGAGCGAGCCACCCCCTATGAGGTCTTGGCCCGATTCTCCCAACGGGCGGCAACTGCTGAAGGCGATGACGAGATGCTGCAGCGAATTCCTCGCCTGATCGTCGACGGCACCGGGGCAACAGGGGCGACCCTGTGGACCGCAGTTGGGGGCGAGATACGGCCTGCAGCCCGATGGCCCGAAGACGAGCGCCCCGCCGAAGCAATCCCCATAAGAGGCGACGGGGAGTGGAGCGATCCCGACGCTGCCTTCTCCGTGCCGGTCGAGCACGACGGCGAGCTGCTCGGCGGGTTGTCGCTGGTGGCGAGTCGCGGTGCAACGATCGCGCCTACCGAACAGGAACTCGTCGAGAACCTGGCTGGCGGTCTGGGGCTGGCTCTGCGCAATGCGCGACTGACCGATGACCTGCGCGATCAGGTGACCCAGCTCGCCTCCTCGCGGGAGCGCATACTGGCGGCCGCGGACGATGCAAGACGCGATCTGGAACGCGATCTCGATATGGGTCCTCAGCAGGACCTGGTGGCGGTCAAAGTGAAGCTCGGGGTGGTGAAGGCTCAGGCCGAAAGTGCCAAAGCCGACCAGTCCTTCGAGGTGCTCGGTCAGCTTGAAGACGATGCGGGAAAGGCGATCCAATCGGTACGAGATTTCGCCCGGGGGGTGTACCCGTCGCTGCTCGAGGCCGATGGCCTGGTACCGGCCGTGTCAGCCGAAGCCGACAAGGCGGCATTTCCCGTCACGATCGAAGCGGAGGCCGTTGGCCGCTACTCGAGGGACGTGGAGACTGCCGTGTTCTTCTCGATTCTGGAGGCGCTACAGAACACGGCCAAGTACGCCAACGCTTCGTCCGCAGCGGTGCAGCTTCGCGACGATGGGGACCAGCTGGGGTTCGAGGTGGTCGACGACGGCACTGGCTTTGATCCGAACTTAGTCGGCGAAGGGAGCGGAATCCCGAGCATGAGCGACCGCCTTGATGCCGCCGGAGGCGCGCTGACGATCGACTCTGGGCCGGGTCGCGGCACCACCGTAAGAGGCTGGGTTCCTGTTCGTTAACCGGCGTCGGCGACCTGAGCCCACGCCGATGCGAGTTCATCAATTCCGAACTGTGACTTCGAAACGAAGGCAATCGCACCTGCCTCCATGGCGGCCTTGGCGAACTCATCTGACTCATGGGTGGACATGACCAGGACGCGAGTCGGACTTTCCGCACTTGTGATTTGACGTGTGGCCTCGAGACCGTCGATGCCGGGCAGATAGACATCCATCAGTACGAGATCGGGGCGCAGCGTGGCGGCAAGCTCTACGCCTTCTTCCCCGGACTCCGCCTCCCCGATGACTTCGAACCCATGGGTCATTTCCACCACCATTCGCGCCGCGTCTCGGAAGGGGGGCTGGTCGTCGACTATCAATACGCGGACGGCCACTAGGAGCTCTCCGACAGATAGAGCAGGACCGCTTTCACGCGCCGGTGGGTGTCCTCTTCGTGGGACAGATCCAGCTTGGTAAAGATCGAGCTGATGTGCTTCTCCACCGCTCTCTCCGATATGGAGAGTGCGTCCGCAATGCCGGCATTGTTCCGCCCTTTGGCGATCTCAGCCAGAACCTCCATTTCCCGGTTGGTCAGCCGGTCCAGGATCGATTCCCTGCGGGCGGCCACGAGCAGGTCAACAACATCGGGATCGACGACCGAACGGCCGCCACGAACCTCGTCAATAGCAGTTTTCAACTGCTCGAGATCAGAGACCTTCTCCTTGAGCAAGTAGGCCCGGCCTGTGGAGCCTTCCTCGAACAGCGCAACTGCGTACTCGGGCTCGGCATACTGACTCAGCACGACGACGCCGGTCCCCGGATAGCGCTCCCGGATGAGATGAGCGGCCCTGATGCCCTCGTTGGTCTGCGTTGGTGGCATCCGAATGTCGGTGATGACGACGTCAGGCCGGTGCTCGTCAACCGCCTCGATCAGCTCGTCGAAGTTCGCACAGGCGGCGACCAGTTCCAAGGAATCGTCAACCTCCAACAGGGAAGTGATTCCCTCCCGCATGAGGTAGCTGTCCTCGGCCAGGACGACCCGGATGGCCATGCACCGAGAATACCGAGAGCCGGTCGCGCTCGACTACGGCGGTGGGCCGTGGGTGGTGTATTTCTGTCCAAGTCGGGTGGTCCAGAGGTAGTCGCCGTTTTCTAGCCGCCGGTAGGTCCAGCCCATCGCGATCGCTTCGTAGTGCAATCTCATCCGCCGACGCGCGTTCAAGACCACGATCAGGTCCTGAACCGATAGCTCCCGGACGTCAATGGACGACAGCACCGCGGCCAGCTCAGGGCCCGGATCCATCCGATCCAGACCGTCGGCAATCAACTCAGAATCGTCGAACACATGTTCGATCATACAATCCGACAGGGACAAGAACGAGACCTTGGTGAGGGATCCGCAGGTGACCTGGTGAAGTCAGCACATTGGCACGGCGTGTCTGTTGTGGGGGCGGGTTCGGGGAATGACCGATCCGAAGATCGGGCCTTTGAGGGTGGAGAGCCGGCTATGTGCACCGCTATCCCACCGACTTGGCCGTTTCGCTTTTCGATCTCGCCGGTGTGCATACCCACACGAATGTCAATGCCGAGACGTTGCACTGCTCGGGAGAGACGGAGTCCGCAAG
>JBHICV010000246.1:0-2842 GCA_046759765.1 Acidimicrobiia bacterium | reverse complement strand
CTTCGTCATCTTCCCCGCACGCTAAGTGACCTGGCCGCCGATCCGAGCCAAGCTCGTCTACGCGAGGCTCTGTCGGAGGTCGGTGACCTTCTGGGCGTGCAGTCAGCGCTGTGGTGGATCGAAGACGGTAAGAGGCAGTTACTCGCGGCCTACCCTTTAGAAGGTCTCGATACCGAGGCCGTTGGCCGGGACCTGGGCGGCTGGAGCGGACCGAGGTCCTCTCCCCTGACTCGCCGGGGAAGCGAGCTGGCCGGCGTGGTCACCCTCACGCCCGACAGTTGTTGGCAGCAGATCTGGTTCCTCGAGCTGGACGGGCCCACGCAGGCGATCTGGGCTGTTGAATCGGCGGAAGAATCTGCTCCGGAGACGGCCGCCATTGCCGAGATCCTCAGACTCGCGCTCCAGCTGAGGCACCTCCGGGAGCGGCGGGCTGCGGCGTATAAGGCTCAGCTGGATGAGCTCAGGTCGCAGCGGGAGCTGATGGGCCACATCGTGGACGCCCTCCCAGTCGGCCTCTACGTCGTGGACAGAGGCTTTCGCATCGTGGCTTGGAATCGGAAAAGGGAGACGGGGACGCAGGGTGTGGCGCGCGAAGAGGCGATCGGCCGGAGCGTGTTCGAAGTGCTCTACCGCCAACCGCGGGACAAGCTGGAGGCGGAGCTAACTAAAGTCTTCGAGTCCGGCGAAATCCAGCACTACGAGGTCGAGTCGACGGCCTCGGGCGAGTTGCGTCACTACCGACTCAGCAAAGTGCCGATGCGGCTGCTCGGCGGGGATGAAGTGACCCACGTGATCACGATCGGTGAGGATATCACGGAGCGCAAACGCATCAGCGATAGGATAGCGCACGCTGAGAAGCTCGCCGCCCTCGGTCAGATGGCCGCCGGTGTCATGCACGAGATCAACAACCCGCTGGCGACCATAGCGGCCAGCGCCGAGGCACTCCGAGACGTGTTCGCGGACCAGTCGGAGGAAATGGAGCTCATCTCGATGGTCGAGACCGAGGTCGATCGCTGCAAGCGGATTGCACTCGACCTCCTGGCATTCAGTCGGCCGCCACCCAGCGAAAAGGGCCCGGTTGACGTTCAGGAGGCGGTGGAAGAAACGCTACGGCTCCTCCGGCACCACGATCGCTTCAAGAAGCTCCAGGTGCAACGGGAGTACGTCTACAACCTGCCACTGGTTTGCGCAGACGCAGAACGTTTGGTCCAGGTGTTCGTGGTCTTAGCGTTGAACGCTCTGGATGCGATGGACGGTGATGGGGAGCTCAGGGTGCGTACGGAGGCGATCGACGATGATCGAGTGGCGGTCTCGTTCATCGACACCGGGTGTGGGATACCGCCGGCCGAGCTCCCCAAGATCTTCGAGCCGTTCTACACCTCCAAGCCGCCGGGCAAAGGGACGGGACTCGGCCTCTGGATCTGCTACGGGATAGTCAACGAGCACGGCGGCCAGATCGAGGTGGACTCCACGATTGGGGCGGGCAGCAACTTCCGCGTCGTGCTCCCGACGCTCTCGGCGGCTGGCAACCAAGGTGAGCAAGTCGCTGTCGGCACCGATACCGGGGACGACGTTGTCTGATCAGACGATCCGAATCCTCCTCGCTGAGGACGAACGCAATCTTTCCCGCATCCTGGAGACCCAGCTCCGGAAGCGCGGGTTCGAGGTGGTCGTTGCTCACGACGGTGCCGCGGCAACCGAACGCCTCAAGGGCCAGGAATTCGACGTCGCGCTGGTCGATCTGGTCATGCCTGAGCTCGACGGAATCGGTGTCCTCCGGGAAGCGATGGAGCTCGATGCCCCACCGGAGGTCATCATCGTCACCGGTAACGGGACAGTGGAGACGGCGATCGCTGCGATGAAACTGGGCGCCTATGACTACGTGACCAAGCCGTGCCGGGTCGCGGAACTGGAGATGCTGGTGCGCCGTGCCTTTGAGAAGAGGCAGCTCCAGCAGGAGAACCTGCGTCTACAGACGCGTCTGTCCAAGCACGAGGAGTTCCCCGAGATCATCACGGCGAGCCGGGGCATGGATCAGGTGCTCGAGCTGGTTCGCAAGGTCGCCAACGCCGACAGCGCCCTGCTCATCACCGGCGAAAGCGGAACCGGTAAGGAACTCGTTGCCCGGGCGGTGCACCGCCTTTCACCGCGAGTCGAAGGGCCGCTCACCGACATCAACTGTGCTGCGATCCAGGAGAACTTGTTGGAGTCGGAACTCTTCGGTCACGAGCGCGGCGCCTTCACCGGGGCGATGACACGCAAGCTTGGACTCTTCGAGTTGGCGGACGGCGGAACTCTGTTCATGGATGAGATTTGTGAACTCGCCCCGCGACTCCAATCCAAACTGCTCAGAGCGCTGGAGACCGGGGAGTTCTTCCGCGTCGGCGGTACCCAGAAGGTGGGTGCCGATATACGACTCGTCGCCGCGACCAACCGTGACATAGAGTCGATGGTCTCGGACGGTTCTTTCCGCGAAGACCTCTATTACCGGATCAATACACTGACCTTGCATATCCCCCCGCTCCGCGATCGGCCCGAGGATATACCTCTGTTGGCCCAGCACTTCCTCAACGAACTGGCCGGGCCGAACGCCCCGGAGCTCTCCGAGGAAGCGATGAACACGTTGCTGCAATACCGCTGGCCCGGCAACGTCCGAGAGCTTCGAAACGCCATGGAGCGCATCGGGATACTTGTCTCGGGCGACCACATCACGAAGGAGCAGCTTCCCCTCGATTTCCGGGAGCAGCATCGGTCGGAGGACGGCGTTCAGGGACCTGCGATCGGTGAGGGATCTCGCTGGAGGGGATCGAGCGAGCACACATCGAGGCGGTGCTACGTCGAG
>JBHICV010000245.1:0-2849 GCA_046759765.1 Acidimicrobiia bacterium | reverse complement strand
CGAGATCGGCCTCGCCCATGAGGCACGGGACCGCGGGCTGCCGCTGTTGGCGATCTGTCGCGGCATCCAGGTGGTGAACGTCGCCCTCGGCGGGGACCTCATCCTGGATATCTCCTCCGAGGTCGGCGACGGGGTGGCGCATCGTGAAACCACGGGGGAGTCGGTGGCGGGCCACCATATCCGCCTCCTCCCCGACTCGCGATTAGCTGGTCTGTTCGGTGCCACCCGGGTGCCGGTCAACTCCTCGCACCACCAGGCGGTACGGAGCTTGGGGGCCGGCCTGCGGCCGGTGGCGTGGGCGGAGGACGAGGTGATCGAAGCCGTCGAGCCCGAAGATGACGGCTGGCCCCTGTGGGGGGTTCAGTGGCACCCGGAGTATCCGGAACCGGAGCAGATGACGGCCGAGCGGCTGTTCGGCGCCCTGGTCGACGAGGCCGCCCACAAGCTCTCGCTCGGGACCGTGTGAATCAAGAGGGGGCTCGCCGACCCCGACGAGGCGTTGCGACGTAGTTATGAGACCGGGGTCCTGCCGGAAGGTGGGGTTACTCCTGTAGTTTGGCGACCGCGGCCCGCAGCGCCTGCTGAACCTGCTTGATCTCCTCCTCGTCGGTGTACTTGGTGCGTGGCCAGAAGAAGCCGCGCAGGCCGTCGCCCTTCCGCCGCGGCACGACGTGGACGTGGAGATGCGGGACGCTTTGGCTGACCCGATTGTTCAGAGCCACGAACGTTCCTTCGGCGCCCATGGCCTCCTCCACGGCGCGAGCCAGCAGCCGGGCGTCGCCGAAGAACGGCTCGATCAGCCGGTCGGGAAGGTCGGTCAGCGTCTCGAAGTGAGGCCGGGGCACCAGCAGGCAATGTCCCGGAAAGAGCGGCCTCGAGTCAAGAAACCCCACGCAGGTCTCGTTCTCGAGCACCAGGTGCGCGGAGAGGTCACCATCCACGATGGCGCAGAACCTGCAGTCGTCCCTTTGGCTCTGCCCTGCCATCTCGTTCTCCTGGAGCGCGCACGTGGACCCTACCCCGGCGGGCCTGGTGGCAACGTGGTCCCGAGTAACCTTCCGCTATCGGCCGCTCCGAGAGACAGACCAGAGCCGATCTAGGGGAGGGTCTGCGAACCCAGGGGCGTTTAGCTCAGATGGCAAGAGCGCTTCCCTTACAAGGAAGAGGCCGGCGGTTCGAGTCCGTCAACGCCCACGAGGCAAAAGGCCTGGTCCGGGCAGGTTTCTGTCGCGGGTAGGTAACTCGACGACCTGGTCTGGGACGCGCCCAGGACGCGAATAGGACGCGATTTGTTCTTGGAGTGCGTCCGCGGCGGCCTCGTCGGCACCGTCGTAGAGATGCCCGTAGACGTCGAGAACCGTCCTCACCGAGGTGTGTCCGAGGCGGTCGGCGATCACCTTCGGGTGTTCGCCCTGAGCGATGAGAAGGGCCACCTGGGAGTGACGCAGGGTGTGGGTGCCGAGGTTTTCCTCGACGCCTGCCGCCTTCAACGCGGGTCTCCAATAGCGCCGGACCCATCCAGTGCGACGCAGTGGGCCTCCCTGGGGCGCCGGGAAGATCCAGTCACGCGGTGTCACCGTTCCGCGCTTGGCGAGGTGGGCAACCAACTCATCGGCGATGAATCGCGGCAGAGTCACAGTGCGGATGCCCTTCGGTGTCTTAGGGGGACCCTCCACGAGTCGGCCGCGTACATCGGAGATGGTGCGCCGCACGCGTAGCTGGCGACGTAGAGGATCGAAGTCATCGACCTGGAGCCCGGCGAGCTCTCCGAGCCTCAGTCCGCCGAATGCGCCGACCCAGACGAGTGTCCGGTACCGGGGATCGATTGCGTCGGCGAGTTGCATCACCTCGTCAACGGTCAGTGCCCTCGGCTCCTCGACCTCGATCTTGGGAAGCCGTACCTCACGCGCCGGTGTCAATGCAATGAGACGATCGCGGACGGCCAGGCGCAAGACGCCGGACAGGATCTGCCACACCTTGTGGATGGTGGCGGGCGCCTTCCCAGCGGCGAGGAGATCGGCGATGAAGGCCTCGAGGTCCGAAGGCCGGATCGCAACCAACGGCGTGCTTGCCAGACGAGGGAGGATGAGTGAGTTGAGGAGTGAGCGATCCCGGGACCTTGTGCTCTCCCGCAGAGATGAGCGACCGGCCATCCACCGCTCGGCAACGACCTCGAAAGTGATTCGGCCTGCGCGAGGGTCCACCCACTCGCCCCGATCCACGTTGGCAAGCTCCTTGTTGAGCCAACGCTGGGCGTCGACCTTCCGGTCGAAGGTCCGGGATCGCCACTTCCCGTTGGGGCCCTGGTATCTCGCTCGGTACCGGCCGCTGCTTCGTCGATCGATCGCACTACTCGCCATCAGTGTTTCTCGCCACCGACGTATCCCTTCGGCTTGCGACTCTAGCCCTGGCCGGCGCAGCAGCATCGGGGCGCCGCCCCGAGCGCTCGAGCTGGCTGCTGACCCAATCCGCGACATCGCTCCAGCGGTAGCGGAGGTGCCGGCCGACACGGAATCCGGGAGGGCCCTCGCCCCGGTACCTCCAGGCGTAGATGGTGGCAATGGGCACGTGGAGAAACTCGGCGAGGTCCTTCGCGGAGAACAACGGCTCGAGCTGATGCATCCTGCGATTGTGGATGACAACCCTTTCATTTCGTTCTCATTTCGTTGCCATTTCGGCTGTTTTCCCTTGCCCAGAGCCAAGTTCTAGGGGTGGGCGTCGGGCTCCTGGCGAACCGGACATGGGCCCTGCGACTGGCCGATGACAGGCCTGTTGCGCGGGTTTTGAGAGGGTTTCTGACACTCGACTGAAAGGGTGGTCCCCTCTGATAGTGGGTCATGGAGCGTCTT
>JBHICV010000244.1:0-2863 GCA_046759765.1 Acidimicrobiia bacterium | reverse complement strand
ACGTTCGGGGATCTGTCAGGGTCTCAGAGAGTAAAGTCCGGTTCACGATCGCGACGGACGGGTATGCGGAGTGGTGGGGCCGAATCCGCAAGCGCAGACCGTACAGGAAGCTACGGAAAGCTCGGGAGCGAGCGGGTTCTCCGAAGAGTGTCAGGTAGTTAGAGATCGTATCGATGAACCTACTGACATTCTCGGATCCCCATGTTCCACAAATAATCACGGAATATGTGGGAAACCATGGCCTCGAGATGGTCCCTCCCGTAGCGACAAATACTTGTTGACATGCGATGCCCCGTCGGGCAGACTGGTCCCTCCCCAGGGAGGGGGACCGATGGCGAAGCGTCACCCCAAACGCCAATTCCTCGAGGAAAATGGCGCCTTGCACCGTCATCCCGAACGAGTCCGAGCGCGGCTGTTCGAGCAGTACCGGTTCTTCGATCCGCTGGACAAGGTCCAGGTCAAGTACGAGATGCTGCGGGCTCATGCCGTCGAAGGACGCAGCGTGGTTTCCGTGGCCGAGGAATTCGGCTTTTCGCGAGAGACGTTTTATACGGCGCTCGCGGCGTTGGAAACGGGCGGTGTGGCCTGGCTGCGCGACGGCAAGCCTGGCCGGCCGGGTCCGGTGAAGATGACGGACGAGGCCATCGAGTGGGTCCGCGATCTTCACCGACGTCGGCGCCATCTCAGTGGGCGCGAGATCGCCGAGCTACTGGCGGAAGAGCTGGGCATCGAGGTTCACCGGCGGACGATCGAGCGGCTGCTTGGCGCAGCCGGAAAAAAAAACGATTGAATCCGGTCGCTTGCCTTCTCGGCCGACGGAAGCGAGATCGTTTCTCGAGTCAGGCTGGAGGGCCCAGCTCCGCTATGAGCGGCTGCGAACGTACGTGCTCGACCACGCTGATCCCCATCGGCGCAGGAGCCCTGCACAATTCGACCTGCAGCGCTTCAAGCGTTTTGGGCTTCTGGGTTTGGTGGAAGGTGAGCCGCGACGCAGTCCCTTGGGCGATTGGGAGATTCAGGTCGTTCCGCTGGGAGCGAACGACGCGGAGGATCGCCTTTGCCGTCTCTACGCGCTGCTCGCCGATTTGATTACCCAGGATCCAGGAGATGCCGATGCGACGTGCCGCCCTCTACGCCCGGGTCTCGACCGAGCTGCAGGAGAAGGAGCAGACGATCCAGAGCCAGCTGGCGGCCATTACGCGCTACGCTGATCAGCACGGCTTGAGTGTCTGTCCCGCCCTGACCTACACGGACGACGGGTACAGCGGGACGTGGCTGGATCGCCCTGCGTTGGACGAGCTGCGAGACCACGCCAAGGAAGGCCGCTTCGACGTCGTGGTCGTGCTGTGTGCGGATCGACTGGCCCGGCGGTACGCGTATCAGGTGCTGTTGCTCGAGGAGTTGAAGCGGGCGGGGATCGAGGTCCATTTCTGCGAGCGACCGATCACCGACACCCCCGACGACCAGCTCTTGCTCCAGGTTCAGGGAGCGATCGCGGAGTACGAGCGGGCCAAGCTTCTCGAGCGTTGCCGGCGCGGCCGTCTGCATCGGGCACGACTTGGCGAGCTGGCGCCACCGAGTACTCCTTACGGCTACACCTATGCTGCTCGGAAGTATGGCGGAGATGGTCAGATCCGAATCCACGAGGAGGAAGCCGCGATGGTGCGTCAGGTCTTCGCCTGGTACGCGGAGGAGGGCGCCAGTCAGCTCGAAGTGTTGAAGAAGCTGAACGCCTCGCCGTGGAAGACGCGACGAGGGAGGAACGAGTGGGCCGGCGCGACGCTGACGCGGATGCTGCGTTGCGAGTGGTATGTCGGTCGGGCGTACTACAACCGGATTACACGACGCCCGCGAGAGCGGTCTGCGGAGGATGCTGCGACAGGAGCGCCGATCAAGACGACCCTGGCGCAAAGACCCCGATCGGAATGGATCGAGGTCTGCGTAGCGCGAATCGTGCCCGATGAGCTGTTTGAACGCGTGCAGCAGCGAATCCAGGAGAACCGGCACTTCGCCAGGCGACGGCTTCGACGACAGGACACGTACCTGCTCCGCGGGCTTCTCAAGTGTGGGATGTGTGGATACGCCTATCTCGGCTTCACGCAGACCACCTACGATGCCGGTCTGCCGGGGTACAGCTACTACCGGTGCACTACCCGCTACGAGGCCCAGCGTGTGGTCAATGCGGTCGCCGAACCCTGCACGAACAAGGTGCTTCGCTGCGCGGGCGCGGACGAGGTCGTTTGGACCACGATCCGCGACCTGCTGCTGGACTCCGACACCCTGGCGGAGGAGCTCCGCGGCTGGCTGGCACGCACGACGGCAGATTCGAAGGGGGACGAACGGTTACGCCATGCAACGAGCCGGTGGCAAGACTTGAATCGTCAACGGGAGCGCCTGGTCGATGCCTACCAGACAGGTGCCTTGGATCTCGACGACTTTCGGACTCGCAAGACCGCGATCGAGAACCGGATTCTTGCGGTGGAGAAGGAACAAGCAGAGCTCCGGTCCTCGGCGACGAGGCGAGAACTTGCCGTCCGCCAAGTGGCGGGCGTTGAGGCCGTCGCGCAGGCCCTCCGCCGCCACCTCGACGATCCGAGCTTCGAGGCCAAGCGGACGATCCTGCGGCTGGTGATCGAGAAGGTGGTCGTCACCGGCCAGCGGCTCGAAATCCACCTGGCCCTCCCAGTGTCAGGTAGTTTTGATTTGACATCCACTCGGGGACCCATACGCAACTCTCCCCAAACCCGGCGGTTCTGGTTTACTTAGAAGCCCTTGATTCCGGGCTTTTTCCTCTAATCCCCGCCAGGTGTCGCCCCCTTTTCGCGCCCCGGGATCTGGGGTAGGCTCTCCTCACCAGGCGGCC
>JBHICV010000243.1:0-2907 GCA_046759765.1 Acidimicrobiia bacterium | reverse complement strand
GGCGATCCATGAGCAGCAGTATCTGGAGCTACGAGGAGAGGTGGCCGCGATCGGTCAGTCGACCGGGTCACCTCAGACTGCCCAGATCGTCGACGAGCTGGAGGCGGACAACATGTTCGCCATCCCGCTCTCGTGGTATTCGGGTTGGGCGTTCGACGACAACACGCTGGAGCAGGGCTACAACTACTGCTTTGAGGGGATGAATGCCGTCAGCTTCATGAACGACATGTCGGCGCCCGGCTGGACGCTCGCCATCGTGTCCTTCGCAGGGGAGTACGGACAGGACTCCGTTTTCGGGGCCAAGCACGCCGCCACCGAACTTGGGGTGGATATCGTTGCCGACCTGGAAGGCGAGGCGGTTGCGATCCGGGCCGGTGGTGATCCCACGACGCTGGCTCCCGCTCTGATCGAGGCACAGCCCGATTGGGTGTACGTGACTACTGGCCCGACCGAGCTGGCCGCCCTGATGGGCGCCGCGGCAGGTGGTGGCCTGCAGGCCCGCTGGTCGGGATCCATTCCAACCTACGCGCCTTTCCTGTTGACGACGGCGGTAGCACCCGTTCTCGACGCGGCTTACTACTGGCCCAGCACCTTCGCCGCCTGGGGGCAGGACGTCCCGGGTATGCAGGAGCTGGTCGACACGATCACCGCGGCCTATCCAGACGAGAGGTTCTTCTTTGCCGATTACTACGTTCGTGGCTGGGTGGAGGCGCAGATGATGAAGGAGGTTCTCGAGGCCGCCTTCGACTCGGGCGACATGACGCAGGCCGGTATTCTGGCGGCCGGGCAGTCCATCGAGGGTTTTGACTTCGGTGGTCTGGCTCCGAGCCAGGGCTATGTCGGAACCCCCAATGACTTCGCGGTCAGGAACACGGCGATCTACGACGTAGACCTCAGCCTGTTCACACCCGAGGCAACGTTCGGGACCGGCGGCCACACCGGAACCGTGCCCGTGCCAGGCTTCGGGCTCGATTACGTGTCGGACGTAGCGGCCGCCTACGACTTCTCGGCACCTTGCTTCACAGGCTAGAAACGGCTTAAGGGCGGGGCGCACTGCGCCCCGCCAGGACCGCGATGGTTGGAACATGCTGAAAGTCGCCAACCTCGAGGTCGTCTACAACGACGTGATCCTCGTGTTACGTGGACTCTCCCTCGAGGTTCCGGATGGGCAGATTGTGGCGCTGCTGGGAAACAACGGTGCGGGCAAAACGACGACTCTGCGAGCGATCACGGGGCTGCTTCCGCTGCACGAAGGAGACATCACCAAGGGAATGGTTTCCTTTGGTGGCGAGAGGATCGACGGAAAGAATCCGTCCGCCATCGTCAAGATGGGCATCACTCAGGTGCTCGAAGGTCGCCGCATCTTCGCCGAGCTGTCGGTGGATGAGAACCTGATCACAGGCGCGATCACGAACTCAGATCGGGCGTCTGTCAAAGCCGCATACGAGCGTGTGATGGAGCTTTTCCCGCCCCTCCGTAGCCGGCACCGAGACACAGCTGGCTATCTCTCAGGAGGGGAACAACAAATGCTTGCGATCGGGCGGGCACTCATGACCGAGCCTAAGTTGATCATCCTCGACGAGCCCTCGCTTGGGCTTGCTCCCATGCTCGTCCAGCTCATGCGCGACATCATCGTCGAAATCAACCAGGCGGGGACCAGCGTGCTTCTTATCGAGCAGAATGCCAACATGGCGCTGTCCATCGCCGACTACGGCTACATCATGGAAACTGGCAAAGTAGTGATGGACGGCCTCCCGGAGAAGCTCCTCAAGGACGAGGACGTACGTGAGTTCTATCTCGGGCTCCATGCCGAGGGGGAAAGGAAGTCGTTCAAGGATGTCAAGCACTACAAGCGCCGCAAGCGATGGTTGAGCTAGACGGCGTTTTGTTAGAGGTGGGCGAGATCCACCTTTCGTTCAAAGGGCTCAAAGCGATCGACGGCGTCTCCTTTCAGGTGGAATACGGCGAACTCTTTTCGATCATCGGTCCCAACGGCGCCGGCAAGACCTCGATCTTTAACTGTGTGAGCGGTGTCTACCGGCCCCAGCAGGGTGACATCCGTTGGGAAGGAGACAGCATCCTCGGTATGCGACCCGATCGGATTGCCGAGCTGGGGATCGCTCGTACCTTCCAGAACATCGCTTTGTTCGAACACATGACCGTTCTGCAGAACTTGATGACCGGTCGCCACATGCGTATGACCAGTGGCTGGATGGCGGGAGCCGTATACGTAGGCAAGGCCAAGCGTGAGGAGGTCGCCAACCGTGAGAAAGTCGAGGACATCATCGACTTCCTCGAGATAGAGCAATGGCGCAAACACCCTGTTGCTCTCCTGCCTTACGGGATACAGAAACGGGTCGAGCTCGGCCGCGCATTGGCGATGGAGCCCCGTCTCCTTCTTCTCGACGAGCCGGTATCCGGAATGAACCTCGAGGAGACCGAGGACATGGCTCGTTTCATCCTCGACATCCGCGAGGAGCTCGGGATCTCGATCGTCCTGGTGGACCACGACATGGGTCTGGTGATGGATATCGCCGACCGGGTCATGGTCCTCGACTTCGGCAGCAAGATCGCCGAGGGCCTTCCGGCCGACGTGCAGGAGAACCCGGCGGTGATCCAGGCCTATCTGGGTGAGGCGGAGAGGGCCGGCTAGCACCTATCAGCTATCAGCCGTCAGCAATCAGGAATCACCTCTCGCCGAGGAGCTTCCATGCGACCGGCAGCAGGGCCGACGCCCCGAGGATCTTGAGTAGATCGCCGGCGATAAAGGGGACCAGCCCGGTCACCAGCGCCTCTTCCAAGTTCATCTCCAGGAAAACCATCAGCCACCAGACGCCGAGCGCGTAGATCACGACGTTGCCGGCCGCGAAGGAGGCAAAGGAGGAAACGAAGTTACGGTCGGCTCTT
>JBHICV010000242.1:0-2917 GCA_046759765.1 Acidimicrobiia bacterium | reverse complement strand
ATTTGGCAGAGCAAATGACTCTTAATCATTAGGTTCAGGGTTCGAGTCCCTGGCGACCCACGCCGCGGGCGTAGCCGAACTGGCACAGGCGCCAGATTTAGGATCTGGTGGGCTTTTCGCCCATGTGGGTTCGAGTCCCGCCGCCCGCACTGTTCAAGGCCCTTCTTTGTTACGGGAGCCGAAGGGTGAGCCCGGTTCGGGAACCGAAGCGACACTTCGGCCAGGCACGGCTAACGTGGCGGCCGGCAGCACACTGTCGGGCCGCAGGGAGGCGGACTCGACAGATGCAAGAGAGGCTCCAGGCCGATGGAGTGGCCGGGGCTCGGACCAGGAGCAGAACGTGGCGACCAACCTGTATGTAGGCAATCTTCCCTTCTCAACCACCTCGGGCGAGCTCGAGAGCTTGTTCGCCTCCTACGGTGAGGTCGTGGACGCCCGGATCATCACCGACCGGGAGCTGGGACGGTCTCGGGGTTTCGGTTTCGTGGAGATGGCCTCGGACGAGGAAGCGCAGAAGGCGATAGCCGAGCTGAACGATTCCGAAATCGAGGGACGGCGCATCACCGTCAACGTCGCCCGGGAGCGTCGGCCCGACCGATAAGTACCGACTCGGGATAGCTCGGATGCCGGCACCGTAGTGCACCAGCTCCCCAACGCGACCTCTCGGGCGAAGCTCGACGAGGTCTTGGCTTGAGCCGCAGGCCGAGGTAGAAGTGCCTGAGGAGAACCACGACTTGACCCGAGTGGTTGACGGGAGAGAGCTCCCAGTTGCCGGGAAGTGGGTGCTCGATCCTGCTCACACCTCGGCATGGTTCGTGGCCCGCCACCTTGGAGTGACGAGGGTGCGCGGCCGGTTTGCCGGGCTGTCGGGGAGCATCACGGTGGCGGAGCGGCCCGAGGATTCGTTACTCGAGGTTGAGCTCGTGGCGGCAAGCATCTCCACTCACAACGAGGACCGAGACAACCACCTTCGGTCCGCGGACTTTCTCGACGTGGAGAACTACCCGAAGATCATATTTCGCAGTACCTCGGTGGAGGCTCAAGCAGATCGCTGGAAGGTGACCGGGGACTTGACGATCCGGGCGGTTACCCGGTCGGTTGGGCTCGATGTCGACTTCCTTGGTGTGTTTATTCCCCCAGGGGGGAAACCCAAAGCGGCGTTCGCCGCTGAGGTTGAGATCGACCGAGAGGGCTGGGGCGTCGACTGGAACGTGGCGTTGGCAGAGGGTGGCGATTTGGTAAGTCGTCAGGTCAGGATCGAGATTGACGCTCAAGCCTCCCTGGAGCAATAACTCGAGATCCGATCGTCGGAAGGGTCCCGACCTCCGCAGCCGACTCCCGCTCACGATTCAGCAACACCACGCCAGCTCCCCAGCCAGTCAGAAGCTCCCCCGCCAGTCAGAGGTCGC
Source organism: Acidimicrobiia bacterium (assembly GCA_046759765.1). Lineage (GTDB taxonomy): Bacteria > Actinomycetota > Acidimicrobiia > Spongiisociales > CAZKJJ01 > JBHICV01. The sequence goes on along the minus strand of JBHICV010000242.1, from coordinate 1,508 downwards.
ACCTCACCGACTCAGGCCCGCGTCGGCGGTAGACGTCGATGAACTCTTCCAAGCCTTCGTCCACCCGTTCGTATCGCTTCAGACGGTTCCACGCCGTGGCGACGATCGGGTCCGAGATACCGGAGTGCGGGCTGACGATGACATGCGAATCCCACTGCCGGACCAGCTCGGACAGGGACGGCAGCAGATCGTCCTTGAGGTCCGACCGATACCAAACGACCACTACCCCGTGCTCGAGAGAGTGCACCGCCAGCTCGGGTGGCGTCTGGGTGGCAAAGATCCCGCAGCGCGCCGACGACACCGAGTGCGAACCGCTGGTCGGCGTCGGGGTGCCGTAGTTGCCCACGGCACCGGCGGACAGGTGCTGCCTCCCCTGGTAGGGCGGGCGTTCGACGCCTTTGATCTCCTCCGACGGGCGCAACAGCAGGAAAGCGACGGCAGCCGCGGCCGCTACGGCTGCGACGGTCACCCCGACGAGGCGAACCCGCCTGAGGAGCCGCTTGCGCCGCAGAGCCTTGAGCCTCTCAAGCTTGGCCTGTTCGCGCCGTGCCTTCTTCTGCCTGGCCCGTTCGTCGCCGGCCGTGGTCTTGGGCCGCCGCGATCCCCGCTCTTGACGTCTTCCGCGCGCCACGCCGGGTGATCCTATAGTCGCCCGGGGTTTACGCTATCCCGTTGCGGCCCTTCGCTGCGGGAGCAGAGCCCCTCACCTTTCCCACAGTTGCACAAAGATTGTCGCCGCGGTGACAAAGGCACCGCGTCGTGAGCCCGCGCTGGCGTTGCCCTCCAGGAGACCACCCAACCTGATCCAAGGAGCAACGCATGAGGCCAGCGAGAGCCCTGGCTCTCCTCGCCGCCGTCGCGGTCCTCGCAGGAGTCCTGATCGTCACCGCAGTCTCCGGCTCCGACGGAGAGAGCGAACAGCGCGCAACCGGCCCCACGACCACTGTGACGGTGCCGTCCCAGGGCGACGAACCGCGCCTCATCTTTGATCCCCAAGTCGAGCTACCGGACACCCTGGCCCGGCTCGCACCCCTTTGGAACACCGACTGGACTCGGAGGACCATCGAAGACTTGAGTGAGCTGGTCAAAGGGATCCCGGTGACCGACCCTCGGGACGCCATCCCGCCGATCGACGCTCCCAAGTTCGAGGGCGTCACCGCGGCCGACCAGTGGCTCGACGACCGTGAGCCCGGCTTGTTCCTCGACTTCCAGAACGTTCGGCGCTTCTATCCACTACGGATCCTCACCCGCCACGAGATCGTCAACGACGTGGCAGCCGGCGAGCCACTGGTGGTCACCTACTGCCCGCTGTGCAACACCGCCATCGTGTTCGAGCGCACCCTCAACGGCCAGGTGCTGCGCTTCGGGGTCTCGGGTCTGCTGCGGAACAACGACCTGGTGATGTGGGACAACGCCACCGAGTCGTTGTGGCAGCAGATCACGGGCGAGTCCATCGTCGGCGAGCTGGCCGGCCGGCGGCTCGAGCTCCTTCCCTCGTCGCTCGTCCG
>JBHICV010000241.1:0-2918 GCA_046759765.1 Acidimicrobiia bacterium | reverse complement strand
CAGCCCACCTTGACAAACCGCACGATTGTTATCGCTCATTGTGGGTGATATGAGCGACACGGTCCGGGGTAAATTCCGTGACATGGGGGCACTGCCAGCCGGAACGGTCACGTTCCTGTTTACCGACATTGAGGGATCCACTCGGCTCTTGCAGAGGCACGGTGACGAGTTCCAGGACCTCCTGGAGATCCATTCGAGGCTGATCCGGCAGGCGATCGCGGAGGCTGACGGAGTCGAGGTCAGCACTGAGGGAGACAGTTTCTTCGTGGTGTTCGCTTCTGCCCCGGATGCGGTACGGGCGGCGGTGGCCGCTCAGCGGGCCCTAGCCGCCCATTCTTGGCCGCCGGAGGGTGAGGTGCGGGTGCGCATGGGTATCCATACAGGTGAGGGAACCCTTGGGGGTGACAGCTATGTGGGTATCGATGTGCATCGCGCTGCCCGGGTGGCTGATGCCGCGCACGGAGGGCAGGTCGTGCTTTCCGCCTCCACCGCAACGGTCGTCGAGCACAGGCTTCCTGCTGGTGTCTTCCTTCGACACTTGGGCGACCACTCGCTTAAGGATCTGGCGCATCCGGAGCACCTCTCTCAGTTGGTCGTCGATGGTCTACCGGACCAGTTTCCGCCGCTGCATTCCCTGGAGGGCTCTCCCAACAATCTCCCCGTTCAGTTGTCGTCGTTCCTGGGCAGAGAAGAGACGCGGGAAAAAATACGGGAGGTGGTGGACACCTCGCGGTTGGTGACGTTGGTGGGCCCCGGCGGTGTGGGGAAGACCCGGCTGGCCCTCCAGGTGGCCGCTGATCGGATCGAGCGGCACCCCGATGGGGTGTGGCTGGCCGAGCTGGCGGGGTTGGCTGATGCCGAGCTGGTTCCGCAGGCGGTACGAGCCGCGTTGGGTGTACCCGAGCAGCCGGGACAGCCCACCATGGCAACTCTGGTCGGCTACCTGGAACGGCGGGACCTGCTGTTGGTGTTGGATAACTGTGAGCATCTGATCGACGCCGCCGCCGAGCTCACCGACACGCTGCTGGGAGCAGCCGCGGGAGTGCGGGTGTTGGCCACCAGTCGCGAACCCTTGAACGTCCCGGGAGAGGTGAGTTGGCAGGTCCCGCCCATGATGCTCCCCGAAGCTGACGACTCAGTAAGCCTTGGGAATCCTCCAGAGGCGGTGATGTTGTTCGCCGAACGTGCCCGTGCGGCCGATCCTGGCTTCGAGCTGTCCGAGAGAACCGCTCCGTCGGTCGTCGCTATCTGCCGCCGCGTGGATGGCCTGCCGCTGGCCATCGAGCTTGCCGCAACTCGGGTCCGTTCCCTCTCTGTCGAGAGCATCGCCGGTCGGTTGGAGGACCGCTTGACAGTGCTGTCGGGGGGAAGTCGGACTGCGCTTCCCCGTCAGCAGACTCTGGAAGCCACAGTGGGATGGAGCTACGACCTGCTCAACAAGACAGAACAGGTCGTCTTCTCCCGTCTGGGAGTGTTCGCCGGCTCCTTCGATCTGTCGGCGGCCGAGCGGGTGGCAGCCGCAGACGATATCGAAGCAGATCAGATACTGGATGTGGTTACCGGTCTGGTCGACAGATCGCTACTGGCGGTGGTCCGTGACCAAGACGACGTTCGCTACCGGATGCTCGACACCATCCGCCATTACGCCCGAACCCGCCTAGCCGAATCTGGGGACTTGCCCCGAATCGAGGAGGCGCACACTGGTTGGGTCCTTGACTTCGCCGAGGAAGCGACGAAGCGGATGGTCGGTCCCGAGATGCGACTCTGGCTCGGCCGGATTAACGCTACCTTCGATGACATCCGTGCCGTACTGGAACGCTCCCTAGAACACGGAGAACCCGAAACCGGACTGCGGCTGCTCACAGCACTCGAGCTGTTTCTCATCCTCAGCGCGGTGAGGGAAGGCGCATACTGGCTTGACGAGCTGCTCTCGGCGGGCGAATCCGCTCCGGAGATCCTGGCTCCGGCGTTGGCCGTCCGCGGTGAGCTCCTGATATTCCAAGGTGATGCCCGGGCTGCGGCGCCGGTCTTAGAACGGAGCCTGGAACTCTTTGAGGCGGTGGACGATCCGTCAGCCAGAGCCCGGGCCCAGCTCGATCTGGCTGCCGCTATGTGGGAGACCGATGCCGAACGGGTGCCTCGGCTTCTCACCTCGGCCCTGAAGACGTTCCAGACAATCTGGGATCCCACCGGTCTCACCCGGAGTCTGTGGGCGCTGGTCCTCTGGGAGTTTCAGCGCGGGGACCCGCCCAACGCCGAGCGGTTTGCCTCCCAACTCGAGAGCCTGGGCGAGGAGACCGGAGCACCCCTCATAAAAGCCCACGCCGCCGAGGCTTACGGACTCCGAGCCCACTTCGCCGGGCGCACGGAACAGGCGCAAACGCACTTCACGGAAGCGGTCGGCCAGTACCGGGAAGCCGGCTTCGTACAGTGCCTCGCTCACTGCCTCGACCACATAGCGCTGTGGGCGCTCAAAGAGGGACACCCCGAGCGAGCCGCCCGACTTCTCGGCTCCGTCGAAGCGCTACGGGAAGAGCACATCGGAACCGGAGTACGACCCTTCGAGCGCGCCTGGCATGATCAAGTCACAGCTGACGCCTACCAGCAACTAGGCGCCTCCACCTTCGATCGCCACTTCCAGGAAGGAAGACAAAGCCTCCCCGAAGACGCCACCGAGCTCGCGGCAGCGGCACTCCTTGCACACACGACGGACTCGACAACCTCTACCTGACCTCAAAAGCGGTTACCAGGCAAGCCATCCAAAGGCACCTCAAGCAGGTGAGGTAGACCGCTGGCGCGGCTCGCAGACGCGCACAGAACGACCACGACCGTCCTCGCTAGGCGGCCTGGAAGTGCGCTCAGAAACCGGCATTCGGACCGGAAGCCGCCCTTGACCTTCGCGCCCGCACGTGATGTTC
>JBHICV010000240.1:0-2926 GCA_046759765.1 Acidimicrobiia bacterium | reverse complement strand
TCTAGAGCACCCTGAGGGTTTGCTCGTTCCTGCTCCTGAATTGGTGTTCTGTGCGCCGTGAGAACGCCGGCGCACGGACTGCCCGCCAGTTGCTCGACGTACCGGGCGGTTCCGTGGAGGGCAGCGTCCTGCCGACAGCCGATGACTCCTACGTTGCTTCGCGCTCGGGAGCGTGCCTCGTCGAACGGCCCACTTTCAAACGGCCGTCAACGCGCGGTGACAAACGTTCTCGCTCAGCAACCGTCGACGTAGGTTCAGCCGTTGGCGTCGAGGTAGGCAGCGGGAAGCTCGGCCTGTCTCACCGGCCCGCCCGAACGCCTACGATCGGATCATCTCACCCCGCACTGTCAGACGACTCCCGAGACCCGCTAGCTCCACTCCCAGATGATGCCATGCGTTTTGCCCTCTGCATCCACCTCGTACTCGAACACGGCGGCGATGCTGTTGAGCTTGCTCAGCTTCTCCGACTCCGTGGAGTAGTAGATAGCTCCGCGGTATTTGGCGCCCATGCCCTTACCGGTTAGGACGCCGACACCGCTGCCCTTCCAGCTGGCGCCCTCTCCGTCGGCGGTCAGGACCAGGCCCTCGCCCTCACCGTAGATGGTGCCGTCGGGGCGCATCACGCTCGTGTAGGTGGCGATTGTGCTGGTCTCGACACCCAATATCTGTCCGTTCGCCTGAAAGGACACTTCCGTCGTAGGTGGATTGGTCGACACCACCTTCGTGCTCGTTATCTGTCCGGTTTCCTCACCGAGCTTGTCACCCAACATTTCCAGCCTCCTTTGTTCGTGGTACCTCTCGCGACCGTGGTCGATCCTCCTTCCAACTAGGTCGGTGCGGTCGCTTTTCGGAATATACGTGATTGTTGGAGCCGCTGCCGGGGCATCAGCTTCCAAGAAGAGAGACTCCGCAGTTAGAGTCCCTGTCTGTAAGAGCACCCCGCAATCTGCGCACCCGATGACCGCTCGATATGTGCCGATCTATCGCATTCGGTGAAGCGGGCGATATCGCCCAGACTGAGTGATCGGAGCGGGCAGCTTCTGACCGTACAGTTACGGCTGTTGTCCTGGGCACGGCTCTCCCACGGCGACGGTGAACCGTTCGGTGGCGGTCCCGTCATCGACCTCGAGCTCGATGCACTCGGGGTTGGCAATGCTGATCCCTCCGGCAAACACCAGCCACTCGTCGTCATCGGATGGGCACGGTGGGACGATGAGCCTGTGGGTATCGGTGCCCGGGCTGCCCCACCCGATGGCAACTCGGTCGTGGTAATCCTCCGGAACCACCACGGCGAACTCGCGCTTCGGCCAGATCAGGAGACCGGTCTTGGCGAAGAACCGTGACGCCGGATCTGGACCTCTCGTGTCGTTCGCCTGGAGTGGATGGGGTGCGGCATCGCCGGTTGGCAACGCCATCACCCCGGCGACGATCCCGTACTCGGCCGGAGGATCGGCGACCCGATCGATGACGTCCTCGCAACGGAGAACGACCTCGTACGCCACCCCGACTCTGCCAGGCGGCCGCGACTCGTCGGTTCCGGAGCAGCCCGCGAGGGTTGCGATCAGCCCCACCGACAGAAAGACCCGTACCGTGGCACTCACCCCTCCAGTATCGCGAAGCATGCGTCCGCCTTACCGAAGCAGTTACTCCTGCGACGGAAAGCCCGCTCAGGACGTGCCGCTATGCGCTCTTGGACGACCGGATCGTTATCGAACAGATTGGATGATCGGCGTGGGGGGACTCGCTGTTGGTGTCATTGGTCGGGGTTGAGGTGTTTCTCGTAGGTCACAGATGATTGGGTCAGACCTCGTGGATGTCGTGCGACCGCAGGAACTCGTCTTCGGGCCGCTCTCCCCGCTCACGCATGGCGACGAGCTCGCGCATGTAGTGCTCGAAGCCGCCTGGCGTGTGTACGTTCAGGAACCGCGCCGGGCCGCCGATTGCGACCGGGAAGGCGTGTACGGCCCCTCGCGGGGCCACGACCAGCGTCCCAGCGGTCGCCTGAACGGCCCCGCCTGTCGATCTGGAACTCGAGCTCCCCGTCGAGCACGTAGAACGAGTCTGTGTGTCGCTCGTGGGAGTGCGGCTCGCCTGGCTCCGTTCCGGGTTCGAGCGAGTACTCGGCCACATAGAGGTCTGGGTTGGCAACCAGAAGAGATGCATGGCCGAGCCGCTCGCCGGTTCCCGCCTCACTGATCAGAACACCCGTCATCGTCTGTTCGCTCCTTTCCGTTTCCCCATCTCCCCGGAGGGGCGGTGCCAATGAGAGGGTAGGCGACACCCCGAAACCGCGGGCGGTTCCGAGGCGGCTGCCATTACATTGTCGTGAAGCCGTACGCGAGGCTTAGGAGTCGATGGGTGCCCTACCCGAGATGGCTAGCAAGGGTCAACAAGCGTGTCTTCAACCCGAGAGAGGTCAGAAAGGGTAAGAGACCGGTGGTCATTCACGTCGGAAGGTCGTCGGGCACCGTCTATCAAACACCGCTCGATGCTCATCCGACCAAAGAAGGCTATGTGCTCGTCGTGAGATATGGCCCTGGTTCGGATTGGGTGCGGAACATCCTGGTGGCCGGTACGGCCACTCTCCGGGTGGGTGGGGAAGAGCTCCGGCTCGACTCACCACGGTTGGTCTCTCAGCAGGAGGCGGTCGATCAGTTGGTTCCTAGCTTCGAGCCAGATGCTGACTTCTTCAAGGCCGAGCATTATCTCTTGATGGAGCACTCGGACTAGCGACTCGGAGCTTCCTGGCCGCATGACCCCACGTCGCCTCGAGGACCACCTCCGGGGAGGGACCAGCCTCGGCCACCACTTTGGCCAACGCCTCAGAAGCGTTGTCGAACCCACCTGCACACGGCAGCATCAACTCAAGCCGATCGGCGACTCGAGACCCGCGCGATTGGATCTAGCGACCGCGCTCCGAGGTGCC
>JBHICV010000239.1:0-2935 GCA_046759765.1 Acidimicrobiia bacterium | reverse complement strand
CCATATAGGGGTAGGTATCCGAGCGGGACTGGTCGTCGAGGATCAGCGCATCGCAGCGAACGAACGACTTGGTGTGGGACGATCCGTCTTCGACTCGGATGAGGCCGCGGTAGCCGGCACGACCACCGTTCTTGGAGATCGACTTCGACACGATGGTGGACGTGGTATGGGGTGCGGCGTGGACCATCTTCGCTCCGGCATCCTGGTGCTGGCCTGCTCCCGCATACGCGATCGAGAGAACCTCGCCGTGGGCACCCGGCTCCATAAGCCAGACGGACGGGTACTTCATGGTGAGGCGCGACCCTAAGTTCCCGTCGATCCATTCCATCGTCGCGTCGCTATAGGCCGCGGCACGCTTGGTCACCAAGTTGAAGACGTTGGGCGACCAGTTCTGAATGGTCGTGTAGCGGCAGCGGGCACCCGGCTTGACGATGATCTCTACGACCGCTGAGTGCAGTGAGTCCGTCGTGTAAACGGGAGCGGAGCAACCCTCCACGTAATGAACGTAGGCGCCCTCGTCGACGATGATCAGCGTCCGTTCGAACTGGCCCATGTTCTCGGCGTTGATCCGGAAGTAGGCCTGCAGAGGCTGCTCGACGTGAACGCCCTCGGGAACGTAGATGAACGATCCACCGGACCACACCGCGGAGTTGAGCGCCGCGAACTTGTTGTCGTTGGGCGGGACGATCGTTCCGAAGTACTCCTTGACCAGGTCGGGGTGCTCGCGCACCGCCGTGTCGGTGTCGGCAAAGAGGACACCCATCTCTTCGAGGTCCTCGCGGTTGCGGTGGTAAACAACCTCTGACTCATATTGGGCCGTAACTCCCGCCAAGAACTTTCGCTCGGCTTCAGGGATACCTAGCTTCTCGTAGGTGTCCTTGATCGATTCCGGGACCATGTCCCAGTCTTTGGCCTGGGACTCGGTCGGCTTGATGTAGTAGTAGATGTCGTCGAAGTCGATCTCGCTGAGCTTGCCGCCGCCACCCCACGTCGGGACCGGCTTCCGCATGAAACGCCGGTACGCCTTCAGCCGAAAGTTCAGCATCCACTCCGGCTCGCCCTTCATGGCGGATATCTCGCGGATGATCTCTTCGTTCAGGCCCTTCTTCGGCTTGAAGACGTAGTCGACCTCATCCTTCCAACCGAGCTGGTAGGAGCCCAGATCGATGTCAACGGTGGAGGTCATGCCTGCCGTCCTCTCCCCCTCGAGGCTTCGTCTCTCTCAATTAATTAATACTACAACCGTAGTGTAAATTGGGTGCTGGACGAGACCAATCACGCGGCTTGAAGGCCAGCTCTGAGGTCGCACGGACAGCTATCGGGCCACGGGTCGGCATAAGCGGGTGAGAGATGAGGGTTTGGATCGATCAGGATTTGTGCACCGGCGACGGGCTCTGTGAGGAGATCGCTCCCGACGTGTTCGTCGGCGGAGACGATGGTCTGTATTACGTGCGGGAGGGAGACAAGATCTACGCCGAAGCTGAAGGCAACCCCCAAGGCGCCCAGGGCTTGGCCGTCGTCCCGGCCGGCCAGGAGGACATCACCATCGAGTCCGCCGAGGAATGTCCCGGCGAGTGCATCTTCATCGAACCATAAGCCACCAGCGAGCAGGTGAATCCAGCAGCTATGACCTCGGTTACCGCCCGCCCCCCTCCGCCCGCGGGTTCCCGAGGTGCGTCTCTGCGTGCCAACCGTCAACCGCTGAGGACCGACCTGGTGAGCCAATACCTCGTCGAGATCTCCCGCCACGAGCTACTGACCGCCGCCGACGAGGCCGAACTCGCCCAGGCCATGGAAGCTGGCGTAGACGCCCAGCAGCGCCTCGACAATCGTCAGTATCAGACCGAAGTAGAGAAAGTGGAGCTCGAGCGCTTGGCGTGCCGAGGCCGGGAGGCCAAAGACGCCTTCCTGGTCGCCAACCTGCGGCTGGTGGTGGCCAACGCCCGCAAGTACAGCACCGGCTGCAACCTCGACCTGCTCGACCTCATCCAGGAAGGCAACCTCGGGCTGGTCCGGGCGGTCGAGAAGTTCGACTGGCACAGAGGCTTCAAGTTCTCCACCTACGCGACGTGGTGGATCCGCCAAGCCATCACCCACGCCATCGCCGATAAGTCCCGCACCGTCCGACTACCCGTCCCCCTCTACCACGCCTTGGCAACCGTGCGAGCCACCCAGGCCAGCATCGAGGCCGCTACTGGACAGGACCCCACCCCCGAGCAGATCGCCGACCAATCCGGGCTAGCCGTCGACAAGGTCGAGCTAGCCCTCCAAGTCGCCGACACCGTCTCCCTCGATCTGCCGGTCGGTGAAGACGGCGCCTACCTCGGCGACTTGGTCGAAGACCAGGACGCCACCGACCCGGCCACCGAAGCCGGAGTCGCCGAAATCTCCCAAAGGCTACGACAAGCCATCGGTCGCCTGCCCGAGCGAGAACGAAGAATCCTTGCCCTTCGCTACGGATTCCACGACGGCATCCCCCACCTCCTCGGCCAAATCGGCGAGCAGTTCGGAGTCACCCCCGAACGCATCCATCAACTCGAAAAACTCGCCCTCTGCCGCCTCCGCCATCCCTCCTTCGGCCTCCGCGAAGCCGATCTCCTGTAACCCTCGAACCTCACCGCACTACCGCTGCGTAGCGCTAAGCCCACCAGTAGCTGAGGCCCAAGCCGCGCGAGCTTGACCTTTTCACAACACGGAGATCCAGGACTACAGAGTTTCGAGGCTCCTCGCTCAGAACGACAGCCATCCCAGACGGAATTGGCACTGCCGGTCCCAGATCTCACCCTTCTCCGACTCCGACAACCGTCGCACCACACACCTCCTGCGAGACACCTCACTCTCGCCGAAGGTGATGCAACGATCCCCTGAAATCGCAGGCATTCTGAGCGGCTGACGAGGCCAGCTCCGCCGGGGCCAACCTGTTCTCGTGTAGACG
>JBHICV010000238.1:0-2968 GCA_046759765.1 Acidimicrobiia bacterium | reverse complement strand
CGAGCAAGAGGAAAAGACTGGCGTCGCACCGTTGGGATGTTCGACGGTGACGAGATCATGAAAGAGATCATCGAGGAGGGCCGTCGCATCCGCGAGGAGGACCGGAAGCAAACCGATTCGTGATCATACTGGATACGGACCACCTCTCCCTTCTCCAACATCGAGACAACCCACGAGCCCTCGCCTTTCGAGAACGTGGGTCAAAGTCATCAGTTCACCGGCACGCGCTGTTTCAACTCCTCGAACCAGTTCTGCACAACGACTAACTCTGAGACTCGCCGGTCTTGCTCGTCGACACGCACCATCAAGAAGCGCTGGCCGTCGCGCGACACATCGTAGCTGTGCCCGGAGTCGCCGCTACCTAGGAACGATCCTTCGAAGAGCATCTGCGCATCCCCGATGGCCAATTCGGGCTCTGTCACGACGGGAACCACCCAGAGCTTCCTTCCCTGCTCGGTCTGGTAGAAGACCTCCTTGCCGTCCCGCGACCAAAGCGGTCCACGAATGTTTTCGCCAGTGGGCGAGATTCGCCTGGTGTTCTCTCCGGATGGATAGCGGCTTACGTAGACCTGGAAGGTTCCGTCCACGTTGGAGACGTACGCGATCCAGTGGCCGTCGGGGGAGAAGGCCGGACTGTTCTCATCCGCGGGAGTTGCAAGGAAAGATCTGACTCGTCCCTCACCCTGGTTCTCACCGAGCTCGAACACCTCGATGTCGCCCGAGGTTTCGCTTCGGAACAGATTGTAGGCGAGGAGCTTCCCGTCGTTCGAGAAGGAGAACGGATACAGCCAACCGCCGGTGGCATCGAACAACTTCACCTCGGATGCGTTGCCGTCCACCCCCTTCGAGACCATCACGCCATCAACGATGCCAGGATGAGAGAAGACGACGTCGTTGTCGTCGGGTGGCAACCAAACTGGCATGCCCACGTACCGCTCCTTCTTCTTCGTGACCAGGGTGTCGATGACGCCTCGGGCCATGTCATAGATCGAGATATGAACCTCTGGCCCCACTCTGGACTCCAAAGCCAGTCGTGTGTTGTCGCTCGAGAGTTGCAGAAAAGGGGGACCCAAGGGGACCTGGCCGATCACTTCTATGTTGCCGTTGCGGTCGACCCACACCAACTCGCTTTCCTGGCTCCGCTTTCCCTTGGCCGGAGCGTAGACGAGGGTCCCGTTGCGTGAGACGGCTAGCTGCGGCACCGGATCGTTGGCTCGGACTGCATCGAAGGTCACGGCAAGGGGAATCGAGACCGGGGAGCCGATAATCTCGAGCCCCACCGGATCGAAAGCGACAGCCAGCAGCCCACCATCGCGCACGAAGAGGAGGTGCCCAGAAGCCAGGTAACGGGGGTGGCTGGCGTCCTCGAGTAGCGTGGTCGGCATCGATTCGCTCTCGTCGAGCCCTAGGACCTTGATCGTTGTGGTCTCTGCTCGCTGGGCATAAAACAGCACCGCCTCGGATCCGGGCAGCAGCTGCGGCGTGTTGTGGGCCTCGCCCGTGGGCGCGGTTAGGGTTTGTACGCTGCTATTGCCCGCCGAGACGATAAGGAGGCCCGAGCCACTAGTAGAAAAGACGATCCTGTCATTGTCCCCCCAGCTGCCGAACGCCCAGGCGCCCAGCGAGATGCCTCGTAGCAGTGTCTGGGGTTGGCTATCCGCTTCTATCGAGACCGTCTTCAGCTCCCCGGTCCAGGTAAAGAAAGCTACGGATTCCCCGTCCGGCGAAAAGAAAGGGTTCCTCGCGCCCTCGGTCCCGGGGATTCTTCGCAGCTCGAGGTCATCGAGCGCACGGCTATACAGCGACTCAGATGGGCCGCCAACGAGTACCACGTGCGAGCCATCGGGGGAGATCGTCAAGAGCGAGGTGGGGTGGGTGTTGAAGATGGTGGTGTTCGTCGCCTCCAACGGCAACGCAATCGAGAAACGTGAAATGGGTGACGGCACGGAACTGGATCGGCCCCAAAAAACAACCCCGGCGAGGGCCAGCCCGGCCACCAAGCCGAGAGCTGCGGCCATCGCTACCGCCCGTCGCCAACTAGCCCTTTGAGCGGGGATCGACGTCTCTAGCGCGGGTTCACCGGCAGGCGATCTGAGGACTAAGTCGATTCCAATGCGTGCCTCGCCAATGTCTCGGAGCCGCTGCTTCGGATCTCGCTCCAAGCAGCGTCGCAGTAGGTGTCGGAGAGACGCTGGGGTGTTCTTAGGCAGGGCCGTCCAATCAACCTCCTTCGTCAGCACGAGCGCGAGAGTGTCGGACACATCGTCGCCTGCGAACAACCTCATGCCAGTCAACATCTCGTAGAGCACCACCGCGAACGCCCAAATATCAGCGCGTCGGTCCACCGGCTTGCCCTTGGCTTGCTCTGGAGACATATACGCCGCCGTGCCCATGATCACGCCCATCTTGGTGGCGGCCCCCGTGAGCGTCGGAGACTCCGATGGATCTCCTTCGGGCTCATGCTGGAGTACCTTCGCCAGGCCGAAGTCCAGCACCTTCACCGCGCCGTCTTCTCTAACCTTTACGTTGGCTGGTTTCAGATCGCGGTGGATGACACCTGCTTCGTGTGCGGCTTCCAGGGCTTCGGCGATCTGCCGGGCGATGGGCAGGGCTTCGTCGAGTGGGATCGGACCGTCAGCGATGCGATCAGCCAGCGTCGGCCCTTCGACCAACTCCAGCACCAGCGCACGAATACCGGCGCTTTCCTCTAGGCCATGGATCTGGGCGATGTTGGGATGATTCAGTGATGCGAGGAGCCGGGCCTCTCGCTCGAAGCGGGCTAGGCGTTCCTCGTTCTGGGCGAAGGCTTCGGGCAGGACTTTGATGGCGACTTCACGGCCAAGCTTCGTGTCCCTGGCGCGGTAGACCTCTCCCATGCCACCTGCACCGAGAGGTGCCAGGATTTCATAGGGACCCAGCTTGGTGCCGGGATTGAGGGACATGGCCGCAGCCTCTGTACCGTGAAAAA
>JBHICV010000237.1:0-2972 GCA_046759765.1 Acidimicrobiia bacterium | reverse complement strand
GCCAGGTGCCGAGCCACGGCTTCGTCCTCGTCGCAGCCGAGGCCTACCAGATCGAACCAGGTGCAGTTGAGCTCGTAGGGAGCCTCCAAACCGTTCGGGAGGGTGCGCATGCCCACCTCACCCCGTGCCGCCCGGCAGCGCTCTGCGAGGGCATCGATGGCCTCGGGCGCTATCAGGCCTTCAGCGGCGCGAACTCCGACGCCGTCGTGGGAAGCCAGGAAGTTGACGAAGGTCGTCCCTTTCGGCGGGGGCTCCAGCGACGCTACCCAGCGGACGAGAGGCGAGGCGTCCTTCATGCCGACGGCGTGCAGTACTAGTGGAGGCAAGGCGAACTGGTAGACAAGCTGGGCCTCAGAACGGGTGCCGTCGCCGAAGTAGGCCATGTTCTCGGCATGGGGAAGGTGCACCTCGGTGAGCAGCAACACGTTGGAGTAGGTGTCGTCAAAGCAACTGCGGAGCAGCTGGATCACCCAATGGGTTTGAGGGAGATGGGTGGAGGTGGTGCCCTCCTCCTTCCACAGGAATCCAACGGCGTCGAGACGTAGACAAGCGGCTCCATGGTTTGCATATCCCAGTAGGACGTCGAGCATCCGCAGCAGGACTCTGGGATTGCGATAGTCGAGATCTACTTGGTCGGCGGAGAACGTGGTCCACACCCAATGCTCCCCGCTGGCCCCGTCGAACCTGGTGAGCAGCGGCGTGGTCCTGGGCCGGACCACGCCACCGAGGTCGGCTGAGGGATCGGCAGTACGGAAGAACCCGGCGAACTCAGCCCCGCCGTCGAGGAATCTCCGAAACCACTCCCCCTGTGCCGACATGTGGTTGATCACTGCGTCGACGACGAGACGACGTTCTGCCGCCAGGGCTTCGATGTCGTCCCATGTGCCGTAGCGAGGATCGACGCTGGCGTAGTCGGTGACGCTGAAGCCGTCGTCGCTCGACCATGGGTAGAAGGGAAGGACGTGGACACCGGTGAGCCACGGCGTGTGGCGGGTCATGAATCGTCGCAGGGTCTGGAGCGGCGGGGTGTGCGGTTCTCGGAACTGGTCGGCGTATGTGATGAGCCAGGCGTCGGTCTCGTCCCACTGCGCTGCCGCTGCGGCCTGGCGGCGATGGCGGGTTACCAGATCCTCCACCTGTACGGCCACCCGTTCTGCGACGTCGCCGTAGAGGCGTCTGAGGAGGTCGATCCGGTCGGAGGCACTCATGGGACGGAGGCGAAGGTCCGGGAAACCAGTTGTCGATGCTTCGATACCGTCACCGGGCTGGACCGTACTCGCCAGCGGCGCCGCTGCGGTAACAGGCCACAGGCCACAAGTAACGGACAGGCGGCCGCAGGCCGCTCGGTGGAGTCGAAGCTTCGAGGCCGGTCGTGGTTGCTTTAACCGGTTCAGGACCGAGAACGCCCGGGCAACCCACCCGCTCCACCAGCTCTTCCCGCGCCAGCGCGGCGCCGTAAGCGGCCGCAGCTCGGATCCCCTCTTCCGTCGGGGATGGGTACTCGGCGAGGATCTCTTCGATAGTCATGCCAGCTGTCATGCAGTCCGAGACGACGCTCACCAGCACCTTCGTGCCAGCGATCGTGGGCTGACCGTGGCAGATGGCCGGATCGGTGGTGATGAGCTCGAATTCGTCTTGGGTCACACCATCATTCTGCCCCGGACCGTCACCGAAGGACGGCGAGCATCCGGCCCTTCGCCAAAGCCGAAGCTCCCGAAGCGATCATCGGGTGCCGGATCCCAGGACGCGAATAGGACGCGTTTTGTCACGGAACAGTTCAAATCGACGAACATCGATGAAAGGCAGACTCCCTGCTCAGAGGCCATTTCTGGCCAGGTGCCAGACCCTTCGAAACCCCCTGTATTTCCCTCACATCCCGGCACCACCTGCGGACCAAGTCCTGGCCACGGTGATGTTCACCGACATCGTCGACTCGACGGTCAAAGCTGGCGAGTTGGGCGACCGAAGATGGTCGGAGGTCCTCCATGCACACGACCGAGTCGCCCAAGCGCAGGTTGTCCGCCACAGTGGCAGATGGGTGAAGAACACAGGCGACGGGATTCTCGCCACCTTCGATGGACCGGGCCGCGCCATCGCCGCCGCCCTCGCCCTCCTAGAGGATGCCCGGAACCTGGGTTTGGAGCTGCGCGCTGGCCTCCACACCGGCGAGACAGAGAGGCGGGGCGAGGACGTAGCAGGCATGGCGGTGAACATCGCGGCCCGGGTCGCCGCTTTGGCCGGACCCGGCGAGGGACTGGTAACGGGGACGGTGCGCGATCTCGTCGCAGGCTCTGGCATCCGTTTCGAGGATCGAGGAGCCGACCGCCTCAAGGATATCCCCGACGAGTGGCAGGTCCTGGCAGTAGCGTCGTAGCGCTCCACATCCAGGCACACAGACCACTAGATATCAGCGCCTCAGCTTCTCGGCCCTGGCACCCCATACCGGCACGGAGGCGTGTGGGTCGAGCAGACTGGGGTAAGCTGCAGGTGTCGAGCGAGATAAAGGAGATGATGATGCTCGACCTATCGTCCATCGATCTGGAAGACTTGGTCCTGGCGCTCGAGGACCATTCCTACGAGTCGTCGTGGTGGCTCGATCCTGTGACGGGTTCGCTGGAGTACTGCTCGGTTGACGATGACCCCGAGGAGTTCGAGTCGCGGAATCTCGTGTTCGTGGAGCCGGTCGACTCGAGCGATGCCTACCAGGACATGGTGGACTTCACGGCCTTGGTTCGTGACGGCCGGGCAGCCGACTTGCTGATTCGGGCGTTGCAGGGTCGTGGCGCATTTCGTCGCTTCAAGGACACCCTGTTCGAATTCCCGGAGTTGCGACAGGAATGGTTCGCCTTTCACGACCGGAGGATGCGGGGGCGCGCCATCGAATGGTTGACCAATCAGGACCTGATCCCGCCTGAGGTGGCCGACAAGGCGTTGGATGACCTCGTCGAGGAAGAGGCCCCGGTGGGTCCCCT
>JBHICV010000236.1:0-2993 GCA_046759765.1 Acidimicrobiia bacterium | reverse complement strand
ACAACCACCGGAGCCATAAGGTTTAGGGCCTCCTTCTCACCAAACTCTGCGACCAGATGAGCGACTCCGTGGATCCAACAGTCCAGGGCTTTTCGCTCTGATCGCTTTGGCTCGCGGTTCGAATCTCTCATCGCTTGTCCTTAGCTTCCGATCAATTTTTCGTCACACCGGTTCCAGCTGTGGCTGTGACCACTTCTCGCGAACGTCTTCACCTTGGATTTTCCTCTGCAGCAGCACGATGCCATCGAGCAACGCTTCGGGGCGGGGAGGGCATCCGGGCACGTAGACATCGACTGGTATCACCTGGTCAACGCCTTTGGTCACCGAATATGAGTCCCAGTAAGGACCCCCGCAGTTGCTGCACGATCCCATCGAGATCACGTACTTGGGATCGGGCATCTGGTCGTAGAGACGACGGATCGCCGGCGCCATCTTGTCGGTTACGGTTCCGGCCACCACCATCAGGTCGGCCTGGCGGGGCGAAGCGGGGAAAGGGATCACCCCGAAGCGCATGAAGTCATAGCGGGGACTGGAGGCCGCCATCATCTCAATGGCGCAGCAGGCGAGGCCGAACTGAAAGACCCAGAGGGAGTACTTTCGCGACCAGTTGAGCAGCCAGCTGACCGGCTTGGGGACGCCGAACCGCTCGATCACTCCCATCGCTGTCTTCAGCCGACTGCTCCGGCTTCGGCCATGTTTAGCTCCACCAGCCGGTTCAGCTCGACTGCGTACTCCATGGGAAGCTCGCGGACGATCGGCTCGATGAAGCCGGCCACGATCATCGAGGTCGCTTCGTCCTCGGACAGACCCCGACTCATCAGGTAGAAGAGCTGGTCCTCACCGACCTTGGAGACGGTGGCCTCATGGCCGATCTGGGCATCAGACTCCTCGATTTCCATGTACGGATAGGTGTCGGACCGCGACTCGTCATCGAGTATGAGTGCATCGCAGCGGACGAAGGACCGGGTTTCTTCGGCGCCCGGCTCGACCCGCACGAGACCTCGATACCCTGCTCGCCCTCCCGCCCGGGAGATCGATTTGGAAACGATCGTCGAGGTGGTCCTCGGAGCCGCGTGGACCATCTTGGCGCCGGCGTCCTGGTGCATTCCCTCACCGGCGTAGGCGATGGAGAGGACTTCGCCGTGGGCGCCGGGTTCCATCAGCCAGACGGCTGGGTACTTCATGGTCAGTCGTGATCCGACATTGCCGTCGATCCACTCCATGGTGGCGTCGCGGTAGGCCGCGGCCCGCTTGGTGACCAGGTTGAAGACGTTGGTTGACCAGTTCTGGATGGTCGTGTAGCGGCAACGTGCCCCGGGCTTGACGATGATCTCGACCACCGCCGAGTGGAGCGAGTCGGTGGTGTAAACGGGGGCGCTGCATCCTTCGACGTAGTGCACGTAGGCGTCCTCGTCGACGATGATCAGAGTCCGCTCGAATTGGCCCATGTTCTCGGAGTTGATCCGGAAATAAGCCTGGAGCGGCTGGGAGACGTGCACGCCCGGCGGCACGTAGATGAACGACCCGCCGCTCCAAACCGCCGAGTTGAGGGCGGCGAACTTGTTGTCGTTGGGCGGGATCACCGTCCCGAAGTACTCCTTGACCAGATCCGGATGCTCCCGGACGGCGGTGTCGGTGTCCATGAAGAGGACGCCCATCTCCTCCAGATCCTCCCGGTTCCGGTGGTACACCACCTCGCTCTCGTACTGAGCTGTAACGCCCGCCAGGAACTTGCGCTCGGCCTCCGGGATCCCGAGCTTCTCGTAGGTGTCCTTGATGGAGTCGGGGACCATGTCCCAGTCCTTGGCCTGGGACTCAGTCGGCTTGATGTAGTAGTAGATGTTGTCGAAGTCGATCTCGGTGAGCTTGCCGCCGCCTCCCCAGGTCGGGATCGGCTTGCGCATGAACCGCTGATAGGCCTTTAGCCGGAATTGGAGCATCCAGTCGGGCTCGCCCTTCATCAGCGACATCTCGCGGATGATCTCCTCCGAGAGGCCCTTCTTGGGCTTGAAGACGTAATCGACGTCGTCATGCCAGCCGAGCTCGTATGCCCCGAGATCGATATCAACCTTGGAAGTCATAGCTGCCGTCTCAGACCTTTGATGCCCGTCACTCCGATAACCAATTAATACTACGACTATAGTGTAAATTGTGGGGTGAGGTGAGACCAACTCGGCGGCCTGACCAGCTCTGAATTAGCGGGGATGGATATTCGGCCATACGGCGGCATAAAGCGGGTGAGAGATGAGGGTTTGGATAGATCAAGATCTTTGCACCGGAGACGGGCTCTGTGAGGAGATTGCCCCGGACGTATTCGTACTCCTGGACGACGGGCTCGCCTACGTGCGCGAGGGTGACAAGATCTTCGCCGAGGCGGAAGGAAACCCACAAGGCTCACAAGGCCTGGCCGTAGTGCCTGTCGGTCAGGAAGACATCACGATCGAATCCGCCGAGGAATGTCCCGGCGAATGCATCTTCCTCGAACCCTGACCCCAGCTGGTAAAGCGCGGTGAAGAGCACTGTTCCTACTCGGCTCCACTCGGACCGAGGACCACGCCGACTGGAGAACACCGACGATGAACGTCCACCCAGCGACCTGGTAGGCCAGTACCTGGAGGAGATCTCCCGATACGACCTACTCACTGCCGACGATGAGACCCGGCTCGCCCAGACCATAGAAGCCGGCCTCGAAGCCGAAGAACTCCTCGCCTCAAGGGACAGCTACTCGCCGTCCGACCGCGGGAAGCTACAAGGCCGGGCCCGAGCTGGCCGCCACGCCAAGGAAGAGTTCTTGGCGGCCAACTTGAGGCTGGTCGTGGCCAACGCTCGCAAATACACGAGCGCCTCAGGTGTGGAGCTCCTCGATCTGATCCAGGAAGGCAACCTTGGTCTGATCCGCGCGGTTGAGAAGTTCGACTGGCGCAAGGGCTTCAAGTTCTCTACCTACGCCACCTGGTGGATCCGCCAAGCCATCACCCGAGCCATCGCCGAAA
>JBHICV010000235.1:0-2995 GCA_046759765.1 Acidimicrobiia bacterium | reverse complement strand
GAGCCTCGTCCCAGCCTGCTTTCCGCAGTGATCCGTTTTCCCGGACCAGAGGATCAGTTAACCGCGTGTAGGCCTTCTGCATGCGCTCCTCTCTCTCACCGTTCTTATGACGTTTAAGTGTCTATACGACCAGTAGGCGTCACGAGAATGGACTTAAGGGAGACTAGCGACGGGCTGATCGGCGGCCCGACCGGCGTTCTATGACGGGAGGTCGACGGATTCGGAGTCGAGTTCTTTTGATCGCTCATCTCGCAGTGCTGGCGGCGGCATGCAAGGGCGACAGCTCTTTTGAAGGCACCACCTCCGTGACTATGCAGGCGATCGAGTCGGTGACCTCGGTCGTTGCTAGTCAACCCTCTACCACGGTCGCCCGAGGGAGCTGGTTTCTCGTGTGGACGTCCGCCCGCCTTCCGGACGGCTTCGAAGAGATCCTCGAGGAGCTGCCTGGCGTGGACGCGGTTTCTGTTGTTTGGGCGGGTAACGCTCCCATCACCGAGACGAGGGAGTCGGACGGGAAGCCGGTCGACCAGGCGCCGGAGGGATTCTGGTATCCGGTCGAGCTGCAATGGATCGACCCAGAGGCTCATCGTCCTTTCGTCCCTCCGGACGTCGCGGACCTGCTGGCCGGAATGTCCTCCGATGAGGTGCTGCTGACTGAGTCCTCGGCCGAGCTGCGGCGTCTGGGTAGCGGAGCCACAATTGGCTTGGCAGAAGGGATCGAGCTCCGGGTCGTCGGAGTCGTGGCCGACCGATGGGTAGGCGCCGCCGAGCTTGTTACCACGAGCCCGGGTGGGGCTGACTTGGGCGCAAACGTTCCTCGGTACGCGATCGTCCGCTATGCGGGAACTCGAGAGGATCTCGAGCGCGCCTTGGTCGAGGTCGTCGCAGAGCCAGTCCGAGTGCGATCCGAGGACGGCACCACGGTCTTCCGCCATGCCGATGCCGTTCGCTCCCAGGTCGATATCAAACTGCGGTTCGGCGAGTTCGCTCTCCGCCCTGGTGACGGTACCCGCATTGAGATAGACCCGGTCTGGGTCGACTCGAACATCGTCACCCGGGAGCTCTCGCTCCTCGGTACGGCTTCCTGTCACCGCGACTTCGCCGACATGTTGGAGCGAGTGATGACCCAGTTGGAGGCCGCGGGTCTGGCACACGTGATCGACTCGGGCGCTTTCCTCGGCTGTTGGAATCCCCGCTTCATCGCCGGACGACGCGACCTTTCACGCCACGCCTGGGGAGTGGCCGCCGACATCAACTTCGGGAACCCCGTAAACGGGCCGGGCTCTCCTACCGAACCCCGGCTCATCGATGCGATGACCGAGGCCGGCATCACCTCCGGCAAGGACTGGCTCAAACCGGATCCCGGCCACTTCGAGTGGTATGGAACTGATTCCTAGCTGCTGGCTTCCCCCCGATCCGAGGTGGCCGCCGGCGACGTAATATCGGTCCTAAGAAGCCCAGGAGACCCAATGCCGAACGAGTTTGCCAACGAGCCTTTGACCGACTTCACGGACTCCGATCAGGAGAAGGCCTATCGGGAAGCCATCGCCGATCATCGCGGCCAGCTCGACCAACACATGAAGCTGGTGATCGGCGGTGAGGAGGTCGAGACGGCAGAGGAGATCCGGAGTATCAACCCCTGCGCGCCGAACGAGGTCATCGGCACTTCGGCCGCGGCCGAGCCGCGGCATGCCGAAGCCGCCCTCGAGGCCGGGTGGCAGGCATTCGGAGAGTGGTCCAGGCTCGATGCCCACGATCGTGCCGCATATGTGCTTCGACTGGCCGGCGTGCTCCGGACCTACAAGCACCACTTCTCCTCTCTGATGACCCTCGAAGCAGGCAAGAACTGGATTGAGGCGGACGCCGACACGGCCGAGGCGATCGACTTCTGCGAGTACTACGCCAGCCAGGCGATAGACCTGGCTCAGCCCTACCAGCCGACCGACACCGACACATCGTTTCTCATCCCGATCGGAGCCGGCGTAGCGATCCCGCCTTGGAATTTCCCGCTGGCGATCCTGACCGGCCTGACCATCGGCCCGGTGGCCGCCGGAAACACAGTCGTGTTGAAGCCCGCCTCGAACACCCCGCTGATTGCCGGTGCCTTCATGGACGCGGTCCAAGAGGCCGGATTCCCGCCGGGAGTCGTGAACCTGGTACCGGGGGGTGGAGCGGTCATTGGCGACACGCTGGTCGATCACCCCTCGACCCGATTCGTCAACTTCACAGGCTCCAAGGAAGTTGGCCTCCGAATCTCCGAACGCGCCGCCAAGGTTCACGCCGGTCAGCGCTGGTTGAAGCGGGCCTACATGGAGATGGGCGGCAAGGACGCGATCGTGGTCGACGAGACCGCGGACCTCGATGCTGCGGCCACGGGAGTAGTGACGTCGGCTTTCGGCTTCCAGGGCCAGAAGTGCTCTGCGTGCTCGAGGTTGATCGTCGTCGAGGAGGTGCAGGACGAGCTTCTCGATCGGGTGGTCGAGAAAGCGGCGGCTCTCGAGGTGGGTCCAGCCGAGGACAACTACGCGGTGAACGCGGTGATCTCGAAGACCCAGTATGACGCCATCTGGTCTGAGATTGAGAAGGGCAAGGAGCAGGCGGACCTCGTTATCGGGGGAAGGCGCCCATGGGATGCCGGCTACTACATAGAGCCGACCATCTTTGCCGGAGTCGATCCGGACTCACGCCTGGCCCAGCATGAGATATTCGGGCCGGTCCTTTCGGTGATCTCGGCTCGGGACTTCGATAATGCCCTCGAAATCGCCAACGGAACCGAATATGCCCTCACGGGAGGGATCTTCTCTGAGGACGGCGACCGGATCGAGAGGGCTCGCCGCGACTTCCATGTCGGCAACCTTTACGTCAACCGGAAGATCACAGGAGCGCTGGTGTGGCGCCAGCCCTTCGGGGGCTTCAACATGTCGGGCTCGAACGCCAAGGCCGGCGGGCCTGACTACTTGCGTTTGTTCATGGAGATGAAGACGGTCGGCGAGGC
>JBHICV010000234.1:0-3065 GCA_046759765.1 Acidimicrobiia bacterium | reverse complement strand
AGCTCGGTCCATTCCAGCCTTAACCCGCTCCCGGAGGATCCCACGCTCCAACTGGGCATATGCCACCGTGATGTAGTAGAGCGCCTCGCCGAAGGGGCTGGTAGTGTCTAGCCAGGGCTCCGAGTATGAGCGGAGTCCGACGCCCCAGGCTCTCAGCCGCTCCAGCGTCGTGGCCGCGTCCAGCACCGACCGGAACGCGCGATCCATCCGCCAGACCACCACCAGGTCGAACTGCCGCTTGCCGGCTTCGTCCAGGAGTTCGTGCCAGGCCGTCCGACGGACCATGTCGGTCGCGGGGGCGTGATCGACGTACTCC
Source organism: Acidimicrobiia bacterium (assembly GCA_046759765.1). Taxonomy (GTDB): domain Bacteria; phylum Actinomycetota; class Acidimicrobiia; order Spongiisociales; family CAZKJJ01; genus JBHICV01. The sequence continues at coordinate 2,749 of JBHICV010000234.1, read as the reverse complement.
TTGCGCACCTCCAACGCATCCTGGCGGCCAACGAACTGCCGAAGCGGGATCAGTTGGGTTTCCGGGTCCTGATCCTTATCGGAGGTCGACACCCGTGCGTAAAGCGCAACCCTCACCGCCGCTCCTCCAGGAGATCCACAACGCGGCGCACGTAGTCCCGGTCGTTGATAAATGCGCGGAAGTGCCGTCCGTCGTTGGGGCAGATGAGCATAACCGAGGGCTTGCCTGACTTCCGTCCCCTCGCCAGGGCAACGGCGAGAGGTTCGCAGCATATGATGCAGGGGACCTCAGAGTCCCTATAGGTGCGCCTATAGGCGTTGCCCTCCTTCATCTGGTTCTCTCCGCCTTGCTCAGATAGGCTCTGCAGATGTCCGTGATCGCCCTGCTCCTCCTGTTTTGGCCATCTGCATCCATCGCGGTCTGTGAGCACATCGCCATCTCCAGGGCTCGCTGCACGATACGGAGTTGAGTGTCGGTCAGACGGAGCTGGAGTGTGTGCAGCCTCGCCCCTCGGGTTCTCTCCCAATTGCGAAGATGCTCAGTCAGGTCGGCCTCGCCGAGGCTCACCAGGGCCTCTAGGCTATCTTTCGTCTCGGGTAGCAGCGAAAGGAGATCGGTCTGCGGAACCGCTTTCAGCACGTTGCGCACTAGTTCCGCCTTGAGGCCCAAGTCGTCTTCGCCCTCTATCCGGTTTAGAGCTTGGGCAAGGAGTCGAGCCTGGGTATCGTCCAGGTCCACAACCAGACACGGAATGATCTGGTGACCGAGCTCTCGCAGGATCTGTAGCCGCTGGTTGCCGGAGAGCACCTCGTAAAGTCCATTTCCTGTGGGTCTAGCCACCAGATTCTCGACGACGCCAAACCGAGAGATACTCTCCTGCAGTCGTGCCAGCATCCGGGCGTCCATGTGGTTCGGGTTCCACCGCGCCGCTACTAGCTGGCTGACGGCTATCTCAACGATTCTCATAGCGCCCCGCCTTCCTTCGGGTAGGGCAACACCGGCGCGGTTAGGCGCTCTCGCCACGACGAGTCGATGAAGTACACGTACCGGTGCTTCGGCTCCTGTTGGACGGTCCGCACCGGAACGTCGTGTGCCTCAAAGTGCCTGATCGAGTGGGTGCCAAACGCGTGGCCCACCGTCCGAGAATGCCGGGCCACTCCGTCACCAAGGTCAATCAAAGTCGACGCCTCAGACAGTCCAGTGTAGAGCCAGCCTGTGGCCTGATATATTCCCCCACGGTGCCCCATGGCCGGGTCCGCGTAGGAGACCAGGAACTTGAGTGAAGTGTGTCGCCTCAATGCGCGCAGGACTACGCCGAGGACCCTGCTCTCGGAGTTTAGGGGAAGTGCCTCCGACAGCCAGAAGCGCGAAAGCGTCGCGCAGTCGCGGGGGCCGGCGCCATCGACAAGCCTGAATACCAGCGGCGGTCCCACGCCGAGCGTCAGCACACCCTGCAGTAGTGCGCCCACGAAGACTCCAAGGGCTAGCTGCGTTCCTCCCGGCATCGACTTCAGGTAGTGATGCCTCTCGAGAAGCGCCTTTGCTATGCGAAGCGGCAGAGATCTGACCTTCAGTTGATAGAGCGCCGAGGTCGGAGTCGAACCGCCCCTTACCCGAGGGCCTTCGGGCCGTGCTACCCCTACACTACCGGCGCCAGCTTCCTGTCCTTGCTCCCCATAGTCCATGTGCCGGTCTGAGATGCCTCTCTCCTCCGGTCTCCCTGTCTAGCTCTTGGCGTTGGGCTTCCAACAGATTCCCTTCGGTCACCGTCAGCAGCCTTCCTCAAGGCCCCAACTTCGTGTATAACACACGCGACTACGATTCGAAGGGGGGGAAGCACTAGTCGTAAAAGTTGCCTATAATTTGGCAGGAGAGGACACACATGGAACGGGAGACCTTCGAGCGAGCACTTCATCTCTGGCCCGAGTGGCACGAGTCGATCAGCAAGAGCAGGAAGGAATTGGATTATGATCCGCGCTGGCCGGTGGAAAGGGCTGTCGCCTGGATCGAAGCCCACTACAGCAATCGAGTGCGACCGACGGCTGAAGCTGAACTACGCCGTCTGAACTTGCCACCGAACCTTCTGGAGTACTGGGAGGACTGTTTCTACTGCGACTACTTCCGCGAAGACGGGAGCACTGATTTCGAACGAATCAGAAGGAGGATTGCAGTTGAGGAGATGGACAGCCGTGGCCAAGGCACCGGCAGGTGGGTGCCGGCCAACAAGTCTCTCCCCCGGCTCCCCTACGAGGCGGGCTTGACGTGGTACGACGGCGAGGATACCTACACTCCTTGGTTGAGGGTCGAGGTTCGAATCTTCGGCCCAATGGTCAGTGACAACCTTCTGCACGCCTCGTTCAGTCAGGCCTGGCAGACCCTGAAGCATATGCAGACCTTTTCACGGCTCGGGGCATTTCGGCCCCATGCCCTCACAGGCCTGATCGTAAAGGCTAAGGCTAACCGCTCAGAGCGAAAGCGGAGGGCTGTTGAGCGTTACCAGAAGGGCGAAATCGACTTTATGGGGCTCATTGAAGAGGAATGGTGTGCTCCTGAAGTCCAGGAGGAAGCTGGTGGGATCGCCGGGAAAGCTAGTGGTTTCGAGCGCCAAAAGGCTCTGTTGGCCCTTCAGAAGAAGGTGTACGACCGAGTGCGTCGTCGACTGCCCGACCCAAAGCCCAAGCTCAGATCCAGAGGCCGGTGGCGGGACCGATTACGTCTGCCGGGGGAGCCTAGGACCGATACGGGTAAC
>JBHICV010000233.1:0-3077 GCA_046759765.1 Acidimicrobiia bacterium | reverse complement strand
GGTGAAGGCTTCGTCGCCCATTCCGAGCTGATCGGCAAAGGCGGACACGACCAGCACGACCAATCCGGCCAGAGCAATGAGCCAGCCGGCAATTTGCTCTCGACTCACCGTCAAAAAGCTATCGGACCGAGCCTCATGGCTAGCACATCTCCCTCCGGTCCGGCGCGGCGGCGTAGATGGCTAGCTGCGTCGGTGAACGCCATCAGGGCGGACCCGGCACAGTCTCAGGCGGACCCGGCACAGTCTCAGGCGCACCCGACAGAGTCTCAGGCGGACCCGACAGAGTCTCAGGCGGACCCGAAGTCGCCTCCGGGCCGTTGCCCGCGAATCGATCTGCCCGGATGGCCTCCACAGCCTCCCGAAGGTCAGCGAACTCGCCGAGCCCAGGCGGCGTTACGGGCTGCCGGACAAGACCAGACTGCTGTGGATCAGCTGTCGTATCCGTCCGACCAGGCGGAACGGCAGGCGAAGCCGGCGTTGCGCCTTGTCCGGGCTCACCAGGATCGGCGGGCGTGGCCGATTCGGTGCCGGACGGAAGAACAAGACCGACTTCGCCGGCCAGCTCCGAAACAGCCGACTGGAGCGGCGAGGGCAACACTCCGGCGGCGGCCGCTCCTGCTCCGACGGCGGCGACTGCGGCCGTTCCGATCAGCAATTGACCCACGAAAGTCGATGTGACGGTCGCCAAGACGAACCTTCTTCGCCACCGAGCTCGCAGGGGTGGCCGAGCGGAAGGGGCCACCGCCGAACGAGGGACGCTAAGCGCCGTGGCGGCGGCCGCCTTCGCTATATGGGCCCGAGCCACTTTGGGAGGCACTGGCTCGGATAGGAGGAGCGGCCACTCCTCCATCAGTGAAGCGAGGAGCGCGTCGATATCAATATCCGATGCGAACACGGGCTTCACTCTGGGCTTCATGCCACCCTCGTAACCGACCGAAGTGCCTCGAGGGGTATGCCCTCTTCCTCAGAAAGCCTTACCAGCGCTCTGACGGCGCGTCTCTGGAGCTGCTTAACCGCACCGACCTTCTTTCCCATGGCCTTGCTTATCTCGGGGATCGTCATGCCAGCCAAGATCCGCAGCGTGAGCACGTCGCGCTGCTGTTGCGTCAGCTGCTCGAGAAGATGCTTGATCTCCTCGGCGGCAATGGACTCGAGAGCGTGGCTTTCGGCATATTCGGGCGTTACAGCGTCCACTGGAACCTCAGCCATGGGCAGACTGGGCCGCCTGCCGCGATAACGACGCTCATCGACTAAGCGGTGGTAAGCGACGGTGAAGATCCACGCTCGGAAGTCACGCTCATCTCCTGAAAACCCCGCGATGTTGCGAGCTACCTGCAACCACAGATCGCCGAGGAGATCCTCCGGTTCGTTGCCCCCTCGTGACCGGAGATAGCCGAGCAGTTGGGGCGAGAGGTCCTGATATAGGCGGGTCCATGCCCACTCGGCGCCGGCCTGGGCTCCGAGCAGGACCGAGGAGAATTCATCTCCGAGCACTTAGGTTTCATCGGTTTCGGCTGCACCAAGCTGTAACTCACTCAGTGCTGTAACTCACTCAGTAGAGAGGATGCCCGTCGCCGACCATCCGGCTATCCACCTGGACTGGGTGCGATCCCTAGACGGAACCGAGGAGGCCGCCCCCGCCGGATACCAGGGCGCGCATCCAAACATCGGCGATCCTCAGGTCTATCGGGGTGAAGGGGTCGTGGAGTCCTTGGTCCCGATCGTGGATAAGGAGATGGCCGCACGAATCGCACTTGAAGGATGAAAGCCGGTGGCCGGCTTCGGCCTGTTGGTATTCGTGGCGCTTACACATTCGTCACCTGCCACCGAAGTAACCGACAGACCACAGTAAAGGGGTACGGCCCCGGGCAGCAGCTGTTGACTCAACCCGTGATTGTCAGAGTCGCCTCCATGCCGGCCTCCCGGTGACCGGGCACTGAGCAGATCAGCAGGTACCCACCGGCAGGAAGCGTGGTAGACCCGGTGTCCTCCTCATTGCTGTCAGCCTCCAGGAGAAAGTTCGAGACCAGCTCACCGCCCTGAGTCAGAATCTCGAGGTTGTGGAACACGGCTCCCTCGTTTCGGAGTACGAAGGTCAGCTCACCGCTCGCCAACTGAGGGGGTACGGGATCGAGTGCGAACTCGGTGGCGGTCACCGTTACCGCGTCGGTGGAAGAGGGGGGTGAGTCTCCGCCGGAGCCTGGCGTGACGGCCGCGCCGCTCGTGTCGGGTCCCGACATGCTCAGGAGAACAATGAGCCCCACCCAAAAGGTGAGAAAGAAGCCCGCCGCCGCGCCCAGCGACCAGAAACCCAGCCTGCCGATGCCCTCCTGCTCGGCCTCGGGCTCCGCCATCTCTAGAACACTTTGATCCACCATGGAGGAGATTGAACAGGCTACTGGTATCTCTCGCCAGGGGCGTCCGGCAACCGAAGAGCGACCTTGGACCCTACGGTATAGTCCTGGCTGGCCCGATCCTCTGCACCCACGCACGACCCAGGACGTTGAGATGGCCATGACTCGTAGGGAGTTCCTTGCCCTAGGCGCCGCTTCCGGTGCGATCGCGGCGGCGGGTGTCATCCTGCCCATCGCACTGCTGAGCCGCGACCAAGAAGGCGTCTCGGCGCCAACGACAGGTCCTGGGACAACGACTCTGGTACCAGCCCAGGTGACGCTCTACCCGCGCCTACGGGTGGCATCCCTCTCTCAGCTTCGAGTCGGCGACGTGGTCGACTTCGCGTATCCCACCGAGTTATCACCGGCTTCGCTGTTCCGTCTCGACCGGACTGCTGCAGGCGGGGTAGGCCCCGATCTCGATATCGTGGCCTTCGGGACCGACTGCACGCACATGGGCTGCCCGCTCAAAGGCAAGTTCAATCCCACGCATGCCGTCCTGGGACCGTGCGGCTGCCACTTCACCACCTTCGATCTGACGCTGAGAGGTCAGGTGGTCATCGGCCAGGCGACCGAGGACCTGCCCCAGATCGTCCTCGACACGGAAGGCGACGACATCTTGGCCGTCGGGACGATGGGGATCCTCTACGGGTTCCGGGACAACCTTGAGGACGCGCCCGTAGT
>JBHICV010000232.1:0-3089 GCA_046759765.1 Acidimicrobiia bacterium | reverse complement strand
TTATCCCTCGAGTATCCCTATCCATCGGTTTTTGTGAGAATGACGGGGTGTGAGTAGGAGGGGTCCACAGCGTTCGTTGGTAGGCGATCCTATGGCCCCTCCCCAGACCCAATTGGCAGGTCCAATGCAAATCCTACACCCCTTCTCCGGTTCGATCCAGGAATACAAGGAACAACTCGGCGATCCCGATGCCTTTCGTCCCGGTCACTGTCCGCTTTGCCAGGCAAAGCAGAAATTGAGGGCACACGGTTTTTACTACCGAACCCTCAGCGATAGGGTCTTTGATGGAATCATCGCCATCCGACGTTACCTTTGCCTATGTTGCTGGCGCACCGTGTCGCTTTTACCGGAGTTGGCCTTGCCGTATCTGCGATTCAGTGTCCCGGTGGTCGGTCGGTTTCTCAGGGCCCGATTCCTGGAGGGCCAATCGTGGTGCGCGTCAGCCGAAGCGGCGGCTCAGCCTGAGATGCCCTACCAGCGGGGCCAGCAATGGGCCCGCCGATTCGCCGCGCAAGCCGAAATCTTATCGGCCGCCCTGGCCGCCCTGACGGCGCCGACCGACGCTCGTCGCTTCGTCGTCCGAGCCGTTCAGATGCTGGAAACGGTGGGCTGGGTCGAAGCACACCGATTCGTTTTCTCCCAATTGCGCATTCACCTGTTGGGTTGGCCCGATTTTCTCGCTCCCGACGGTGTTGGCGTCTCGTTCCGAGCGGGCTCGGCTCCCGCCTGAGCAAAAACACACAGCTCTTGTATTCCTCACCCGTTTCGGACTCGCTACGCTTGGGGCTCAGGAGGAACGGGACATGGATTCGAAATCAGAAAAAATCGCCCTTTTCCGTTACGGTCTCATTGCCCCCTTGGTCATCGAGCCTTTACCTCGAGGAGAGCTGACCCGGAGAGCTCGACAAATCGCACAGCATGAGTACGACTTTCCTTTTTCCAACCGGAGATCCATCTCCGTGGATACCTTGCTGGATTGGGCTGTGCGCTACCGGCTCGACGGCATCGAGGCTTTAGCTCCCAAACCCCGTTGCGACCGCGGCCGCACTCGGGCCATCAACGCCGAGTTAGCCCAACACATCGAACGGCTCAAACGACACAATCCTCATCTGAGCGGCACCGCCGTGTTGAAGCAGCTCACCGATGCCTCCCCGGAAGGGGTGGCACCGGTGTCGCCCACCTCGTTGTATCGATTCCTCAAAAAGCACGGACTGACCGAGCGGCAGCTGCTCCGCTCCACGACATACAGGAAGTTCGAAGCTCTCTACGCGAACCAGCTCTGGCAGTCCGACATGCTCTACGGACCCTATGTGCAGCGAGAGGGAGGAGGAAGGCTTCAGTGTTTCCTCTATGCCGTGCTGGATGATGCCAGCCGGCTCGTCCCCCATGCCCAGTTCTATCCGCACCAGGGACTCGACGCTCTGCTCGATTGTCTCCGCCAGGCGATTGCCGCTCGAGGTGTCCCGATTCGCTTATATGTCGATAACGCCAAGGTGTACCGCTCGCACCAACTCAGCCGCATTGCCGCTTCGCTCGGCATGCTGGTGATCCACACCCCTCCCTATCAACCTCAGGGTCGCGGAAAAATAGAACGCTTCTTTAGGACCGTGCGACAGCAGTTTCTCGCCCCGCTCGAGACAAACTCACCGCTTCGCCTCGAGGAGCTCAACTCCCGACTGCATCACTGGCTCGAATCCGTCTACCACCTCGCCACTCACAGTGGCGTTCAAACCACTCCCTTGCGTCGGTGGCAGCAAGATATCGAGCATATTCGTCAATTGCCTCCTCACACCGACTGGCGTCGCGTGTTCTTTTATCGCCTCAACCGCCGTGTGCGTCGAGACTGCACTTTCCTTCTCCACAAGCGGTTCTACGAAGCTCCCGGGCATCTGGCAGGGCAAACCATCGAAGTCCGGTTCGACCCCAACGATATCTCGCAGGTCGACGTTTACTTCGAGGGACAGTTCCAGGCGACCGCTCGCCCGGTGCGGACCAACCTCTGATGTTTTTTTTCAAGGAGTCGCGACATGTTCGAAGCCTACTTCGGTTTCAAAAAAAATCCTTTTCCCCTCGACCCAGACCCCAAACAACTGTTCGCCTCCCAGGGCTGGAGTCAGCTCCAAACCCGACTACAGTTTCTCGTCGAACACCGAGCCGTGGGACTACTGACCGGTGAAGTCGGCTCCGGAAAATCCACCGCCGCCCGAATGTTCACCTCCGCCCTCAATCCCAACCTTTACAAGATCCTCTACATCCATTACAGCTCCGGCTCCGCACTCGACCTGCTGCGGCAACTGGCCTTCGAGTTGGATCTGCAGCCGGCTCATCGACGGGGCGATCTCGCCCGCCAGATCGAAGAAGCCGTCGTCCGGCTCAATCTTTCCAAAAAGCTCCACCCCCTTCTGGTGCTCGATGAAGCCCAGCTTTTGTCTCATGCCGCTCTACAACAGCTTCCCTTGTTGCTGAACTTCGAGATGGATTCTTGCCCCTATCTGAGCCTGCTCCTGCTCGGTCAACCCTTACTCCGACGGAGCCTTTCGCTTCAACTGCATGAATCGCTCCGACAAAGAATCAGCGTTCACTATCACCTCGAGGGGCTGTCCCGGGACGAGCTCGATCAATATGTGAGTCACCAACTCAAAGCCGCCGGTGTCCGAGAACCCTTGTTTGACGAGACCGCTCGCCAGGGACTCTATCAGGCCACCAAAGGCATTCTCCGCCGAGTCAATGCCGTCGCCCGGGCGGCGTTGAAAATCGCCGCTGAACAAAAGGCTTCGCTCGTCGATGAGCCGATCCTGCTCGAAGCCGCCCAGCAGACGCTGTGAACACCCCGTGAGTGAACCCGAGGCTTGCCCGGCCGGCGTCGTTTCTTTGCGACAACTGCTCGTCCACCCGCCCCCGCCAAAACCCGCTCTGGTCGAGCCCAGCCTTTTGCCTCAGCAGGGGATTCTTTTTGTCGGTGGCGAACCCAAAGTGGGCAAATCCCTCCTGGTCACCAATCTGGCGCTGGCTCTCGCTGCCGGCTCCTCCACAGCCGGTTTCTCCATCCCCCAGGCCTGTCGCGTCTTGATTTGCCAGTTTGAGCTTCC
>JBHICV010000231.1:0-3090 GCA_046759765.1 Acidimicrobiia bacterium | reverse complement strand
GCAATATATATATGAGTGCCGCGCGGGGAATGCGGATGGCCACTGAAACCCTCATCGAGTCTTTCACTCTTTTCGTGAAAGATACGGAGCCGGGCCTGAAACATGCTCTGGTCGCGGCATTCGGGCGTGAGATCGGGCTGGAGGCGACAGCTGAGGCACTGGCTCATGGTTGGGAGCACTGGGAGCGGATTCAGGCTATGGACAACCCGGGCGGCTACCTGTGGGGGGTCGGTCGGAACAAGGCTCGGGCCAGTCAAAGGCGACAGGTCAAGTTCCCGGCTCTTCCCGAGGCCCGTGACGAGGCCCGTTGGATCGAGCCCGGGTTGCCGGCGGCGCTGGCCCGACTGTCCGAAAGGCAGCGACTCGCGGTGCTGCTGATTCATGGCTATCGCTGGACCCACAAAGAGGTCGCGGAGTGGTCGGGCACATCGGTGCCCACGGTGCAGAAGCATCTCGAGCGGGGAATGGCCAAGTTGAGGCGGACTATGAGGACAGAGAAATGAGCACCGATCTTGAGCGGCAGATCCATAGCTACGCATCCTTCTTGGACTCGACCCTTCCCACCTTCGAGGCAGACGAGGTGATCGAGGGGGAGATCGAGACCCAGGCCGTGACCACCGTTCGCCAGGAAGAGAAGGCACGTCCCCGGCGCGGCTGGGTCATTGGAGTCGCGGCAGCGGCGGCCCTCCTCATTGTGATGGGTGGAGTAGCGGCGCTTTCGGGGCTGCTCGGTGATTCCTCGAGCGTCGCCTCGGGTAGCAGCCCCATGGTCGTGGCCGCTCGTTACTACGAGGCGTACAACGCCAGGGATGGAGCTGCGCTGGCCGATCTGTTCGCGGACGACATCGTGCTCTCCTTCCCCGGGATCGCCTTTGGACCGTACGTGGGGAAGGACGAGGTGCTGGCCGAGCAACTTGCGGAGATCACCAGCCCGGGTGAACGGTTGATCACGCTCTCCGATCCGGTGGTCGAAGCCAACACGGTCCGGGGAGCTCACTCTCTCGAGGTGCCAGGGCACCTCTACACGGCCACGATCGAGGTCGTGGTCGAGGAGGGGAAGATCTCTCGGATGACGATCACGCTCGATGAGGAGAGCATCGAGGAAATGCAGAGAGGCTGATCTAATGCGACGCCTCTGTTTTGCCGTTGTGTTGGTCTTGGCGGTCTCGTCCTGCACGTCGGGAGCGGATGTAGCCGGCACCCGGCTGCCGGCGACGGTCCCGCAGGTCGTGGTTGACGCCTACGTTGAGGCTTTCAATGCCGGAGACATGTCGACGCTTTTCTCTGTTTTCGGCGACGATGTCTCGTACTCACTTAGGCCCCTGACCTGGTCCCCCGCTGAGGGTCCGACTGAGGCGGTGGCCGCCACCATGCAGGCCATTGCGAACGGGTGGGTTCTGGAGATCACCGATCGGGTTGTGGGTGATGGTGTACTGAGCGGAGCTTTTGTCCTGGAAACGCATGGTCCGACGCTGACCGGCACCGTCGAAGTCAGAACCGATGTCGGAACGATCACCGCCGTGACTTATGACCTCGACGAGCAAAGCCAAGTGGCGCTCGACTCGCCGTACCTGTATCTCCGTACCGTCCAATCCTTCGCTCCGATGGACGGAGCCCGCGGGTTCTGGGGTGAGCTGGAAGGCGCTCTCTATCAGATCGAAGTGCCCGACGACTGGAACGGCAGTCTCTTCATCTGGGGGAACGGCTTCAAGGCATACGCGCTGGGTCTGAGCGTATCTCCGCCTCCCATGAGCGAGTACCTGATCCGCAACGGGTATGCCTGGGCCGCCACCTCGTTCAGCACCAACGGGTTTGATCCAATGCGATTCGCCGAGGATGCGGCGAACCTGCACGACTTCTTCATCGAGGAGTTCGGCGAGCCGGAGTTCACCTACATCGCCGGCTCTTCCATGGGAGGAGGGGTCACTCTCCTCTCTCAGCAGCTCTTTCCTGCCCGCTTTGATGGCGCACTGGCCGTGTGCAGCGTGGTGGGTCAGGAGGACGGGGATTTCTTCGGTCACTACCTGGCGCTGGCCGCATACGGGGCCGGTGTCAGCCAGATCGAGTTCGACGCTGCTCCCTCCCTGGAGGTCTTGACCAGGAACAGGATCATTCCCACCCTCAGGATGAACCCGGCCGCCTGGTGGCGGTTTGAGGAACTGATGACAGCCATCACGGGAGGCCCGCGACCGTTCCGGCATGAAGGCTTCTCCGAGTTCTTCGACTCCAACTTCGATGCCGCCAGCTGGACTGTGGCATCAGGCGAGTTCACCAACATCGGCTTCTCATATCCTTGGGTCCCGGCTTTGGAAATGACCGCGGACGAGTTGAACGCGCGAGTGGTACGAATCGATCGAGAACCCCGGGAGAGCGACCCTTCGCGCTTGACAGGCGAAGTATCCGTGCCGCTAATCATGCTTCACACGACGGGAGACGGACTGATACCGATCACCGCCATGCAGAGTTTCCGCAGGCTGGCTGAAGCGGCCGGCGACGGCAGCCACCTCGTGCAACGAGCCATACGCGCCCCTGGCCACTGCGAGGTCAGCCCCGCCGAGATCGAGACAGCGATGGCCGACCTCACGCGATGGGTAGAACAAGGAATCGAGCCCGAGGGCGAATACTTGTTCGGACCTTTGGAGAACGTCGGGCTCCGCTTCACCAACCCGCGGCGCGACGGCGACCCCGGGGGCCTATAACGACGGTGGGTTACCTGGTGCGGGCCTCGAGGCCGCACTGCCTGATCCCACTCCAGCGGCTACGCGTCCCTCCTGCACTACCAGACGTGCCTTCTGTCTCGGCTCTCCCCTCCCCAGCAGCCGCTCCCCGTGCTCGTCCCGGAACTGCGAAGGACCCGGCCGAAACCTGAGGAGAGCGGACTCTTTCCCCAACAGCGGCAATTCCCCAACGAATACAGCCGCCCATATAGGCACATATGGGCTAGCTCAGTGGCTGCGAGCGCCCTGAATCACGCTCCTGAATTCCGACAACGGAGATTCTGACGCGTGGCTGCACATGACGACAGCGGGCAAACTTTCCTCTCGGTAGCCTCGAAGACATGAACAGCGAGGACAACAACGAAGGCCAGAC
>JBHICV010000230.1:0-3104 GCA_046759765.1 Acidimicrobiia bacterium | reverse complement strand
CCAATAGAAGGACTTGCGATCCTTTGCGAGCCGGAGGACGGCGCCCTCAAGATCACCTGTAGCCACCAAGCGCCACATCGTCTCAAGGATCAGCTCGAGACGATGCTGGGGATCGAGGGTGTCCGCGTCGTCGTGCCGGACGTCGGCGGCGCGTTCGGACTGAAGGGGATGTTCTTCCCGGAATACCTCATCACAGCCGCAGCATCGCGCAGCATCGGGCGGCCGGTCATGTGGGTGGAGAGACGCCGGGAGCATTTCCTCTCGGGAACCCATGGGAGGGGACAGTTCCACCGGGTCGAACTCGCGGGCGACGAGACGGGCCGCATCCGGCGAGCAAAGGTCGAGATACTCGGCGACGCCGGCGCCTATCCCCACAACGGGGCGCTCATTCCGACCCTCTCCCATCTGACGGTTTCCGGCCTCTACGACATCGAAGATGTCCGCGTCGAGATCACTACCGTCGTCACCAACCGGGCGCCGACAGGCTCATACCGTGGCGCCGGCAGGCCGGAGGCTGCCTTCTCGATCGAGAGAGCGGTGGACGCCTTCGCCCGGGCCGCCGGCATCGATCCGGCGGTCGTTCGCGCACGCAATTTCATCGGCAAGGACCAACTTCCCTACGAGGCGCCGTCGGGGGTGCTGTACGACAGCGGCGACTACGCAGCCGCTCTCGCACGAGCGCTCGAGCTCGTCGGTGAGAGCGAAGTTCGGCGCGAGCAACGCGAACGACTCGAGCGAGGAGCCAATCCGATTGGGCTCGGCATCGGGGCGTTTATCGAGCGCGCCGGAGGACCGGTCGATTCTGGTGAGTACGCCAAGGTCTCCCTCCTGGAATCGGGATCGATCTCGGTTCGCACCGGATCGACTTCGTCCGGCCAAGGACACGAGACGGTTTGGGCCCAGGTCGTGGCAGACGTCTTCTCGGTCGACCTCGCGCAGATCGAAGTAGTCGCCGGCGACACGGCCGAGGTCTCCGATGGATTCGGAACCTTCGGGAGCCGCTCTGCGCAGGCCGGAGCCTCCGCCGCCTGGCGCATGGCGGTCGAGGTCCGCGACCAGGCAAGGGACACGGCTTCTGAGATGCTGGAGGTCGCACCCACCGATCTCATACTGTCGGCCGGCCAATTCTCGGTCTCGGGCGTGCCCGGCTCCGAGTTGTCACTGGCCCAGGTGGCGGCCTATGCGCGGGACAACCACATAGACCTCAGTTCCGAGGAGATGTTCGTCCCCGGCAAACAGACCTTTCCCTACGGAGCGCACGTCGCTGTCGTGGAGATCGAGCTCGAGACGGGAACCCCGAAGCTGCTTCGCTTCATAGCCGTCGACGACTGTGGGAACGTTCTGAATCCGATGATCGTCGAAGGGCAGGTTCACGGCTCTCTGACCCAGGGCTTGGGACAGGCCCTCCTCGAGGGCATCGAGTACTCCGACGACGGCCAGCTCTCCACCGCCTCACTTCTCGACTACAAGCTTCCCGCCGCTGCCGACGTTCCACCCTTCGAGACGGATCGCCTGGTGTCGCCGGCACCATCGAACCCACTGGGCGTCAAGGGAACGGGGGAGGCAGGGTGCATCGGCGCGCCGCCGGCGGTGGTGAACGCCGTCCTGGATGCTCTGACGCCGTTCGGCGTCACCGAGATCGCCATGCCACTACGACCCAGTCGTATATGGGAGGCGATCCGCCAGGCCCGCACTTGAACCCACGTGCCGGAATCGGTTCCACAACGCTCGACCCGTCCCGGGCAGGGGGCTCAAGGCAGCGACCTACAATCGAGTGCAATGAAAAGCCGTGCTCCTACGCTGCGAGAGGTGGCGGCGCGGGCGGGGGTTCACCCATCGACTGCGTCGCGGGCACTGAATCCGAGCACTGAAGCGCTCGTCAATCTGCAAACGAAAACCAGGATCCTGCAAGCTGCCGATGAGCTCGGGTACCAGGCGAACTCGCTTGCTCGAGGACTCAAGACGAATACGACGTTCACGATCGGGATGCTGCTCCCCGATCTCATGAATCCGCTGTTCCCGCCAATTGTCAGAGCCGTCGAGGACTACCTGGGAGACTCCGGATACACGCTGCTTCTCGCCAACACGGACAACGACATGGCCAAGGAACGCTCTGCGGTGCTGGCAATGCTCAGCCGCCGCGTCGACGGACTGGTGCTCGCCACTGCCCTACGCAACGATCCTTTGATCGCGGAGATCCGTGAGAGGGGCACGCCCGTCGTACTGGTGAACCGAACCACCGACGACGAATCGGTGTCATCTGTAACGGCCGATGACAGCGCAGGCATGCACAGCATCGTCAGCCACCTCATAGAGCTCGGTCACCAGAGGATCGCTCACGTTGCCGGCCCGCAATTCGTATCGACCGGGCTGGAGCGGTATCAGAGCTTCCTGTCCTGGACCGAGGCCTGGGGAGTGCAGCCGGGATCCGACCTGATCGCGTTCGCGGATCGATTCACCGAAGAGGCCGGCGCCGCCGCCGCCAGGGAGCTGTTGACCCGCGAGAGGGACTTCACGGCCGTCGTTGCCGCGAACGACCTTATCGCGGTTGGTTGCTACGACGCGATGACGGCCGCCGGGATGGCGGTCGGTTCCGACATTTCCGTCACCGGATACAACGACATGCGATTCGCCGACCGGCTCGATCCACCATTGACCACCGTGCGAGTTCCCCACTACGAGATCGGATGGCGCGCCGCCCAGCTGATGCTCGAAGTCCTGACGGACCCGAACCGGAGTTCGGAGGCAATCAGGCTGACGCCGGCGCTGGTGGTGAGGGGGTCGACCGCGCCTCCGCCTGTCAGTTCTACGTCTTCGTGAAGCTCACCGCCACCGATGAGTGACACCTACGACATCGTCGTAGCCGGAGCGGGGCACAACAGCCTGGTGGCCTCCGCTTATCTGGCCAAAGCCGGATTACGAGTCCTGGTGCTGGAAGCTCAGCAGCAGATTGGCGGAAACACCGCCACCGATGAACTCACCCTTCCCGGGTTCCTCCACGACACCTGCTCCACCGCCCACAACTTGATTCAGGCCAGCCCGACGCTCCGCGACAACGAGCTGCATCTCGACGACTACGGCCTCGAGTACCTGCATCCCGATCC
>JBHICV010000229.1:0-3131 GCA_046759765.1 Acidimicrobiia bacterium | reverse complement strand
ATCCTCTATATCAGCATGAGCAAGGTTGAAGGGGGTACCGCCCCGATCATCGCCGAAGGCCTGACCCTCTATTCCAACCCGCTTCCTCATGTCCTGATTCTCACGGCGATCGTGGTCGGTGTGGCCACCAGCGCGCTTGGGTTGGCTCTGGTAGTTCGCATCCGGGAAGCTTACGACACCGTGGAGGAAGACGAGATTCTCGATCAGGACGAGGAGCCGTGATCGCCGCCCACCTGCCTGCCTTACAAGTCGTCGTTCCCCTGATAGCCGCCCCGGCCTGTCTGCTATTGCACCACAGCGGGCTCGTCTGGGGCTTCGCGCTGCTGGTGAGCTGGAGCACGCTGGGCATCGCCGCCGCGTTGCTCGACCAGGTTCTGGCCTCCGGCACGATCTCCTACGCCATGGGCAATTGGGCCGCGCCCTGGGGGATAGAATATCGCATCGACGTCCTCAATGGGTTCCTCCTTCTGATTGTCGCTGGCATCGGTGCGGTTGTCCTGCCATTCGCCCGGACCAGCGTCAGGCGGGAAATCCCAACCGACCGAATCCCGCTCTTCTACACCGCGTACCTCCTCTGCCTTGCCGGTCTGCTGGGAATCACGATCACCGGCGACGCCTTCAACCTCTTTGTGTTCCTGGAGATCTCATCGCTGTCGTCCTATATCTTGATCAGTCTGGGGAAGGACCGACGGGCGCTCACCGCCGCCTACCGATACCTTGTCATGGGAACGATCGGCGCCACCTTTATCCTGATTGGCGTGGGGCTCCTCTATATGATGACCGGCACGCTCAACATGGCCGACCTGGCGAACCGGGTCCCGCCGGTGGCCGATACCAGGACGGTTCGCGCTGCCTTCGCCTTTCTCACGGTCGGGGCCGGCTTGAAGTTGGCGCTGTTCCCGTTGCACCTGTGGCTCCCCAATGCTTACGCCTACGCCCCGTCAGTCGTCACTGCCTTTCTCGCCGCCACGGCGACGAAGGTCGCGGTCTATATCCTCCTCCGATTTTTCTTCACGGTCTTCGGCGCCACGATGATTTTTGAAAGTCTGCCGTTCGGCGAAATCCTGATGGCCCTGGCAGTCCTGGGGGTATTGGCCGCATCCAGCGTGGCGATCTTCCAGAACGATGTTAAACGCCTGCTGGCCTACTCCAGCGTGGCCCAGATCGGTTATATCGTCTTGGGGATCAGCTTTGCCTCGGTCACAGGACTGACAGCGGGTATCGTTCACCTGTTCAATCACGCCATGACGAAGGGTGGGCTGTTCCTCGTCATGGGGTGCCTCGTGCTTCGAGCGGGCTCCGCCCGCATCAGCGACCTCGAAGGGATCGGGAAACAGATGCCTTGGACCATGGCGGCCTTCGTGGTGGGCGGCTTGAGTCTGATCGGCATCCCGTTGACCGTGGGCTTTATCAGTAAATGGTACTTGGTCCTTGCAGCGATTGAGCATGGATGGTGGCCTGTGGCTGCGGTTGTCTTGATTGGCTCTCTACTTGCAGTCATCTACATCTGGCGGGTGATCGAGGCCGCCTATTTCCGGCCGTTGCGCAAGGATAAGGCCGCAGTCCAAGAGGCCCCGCTCAGCATGCTCATTCCAACGTGGGCGCCGATCGGTCTCACGATCTATTTCGGCTTTGATACTTCTCTCAGCATCGGTGTGGCAGGCCAGGCAGCTGACTATCTCTTAGGTACCACACCGTGACTCCCGACACGATCGTCCTGCTCGCGCCTCTTGTCCCCCTCGTCGGCGCCATCCTGATCGGATTGTCACACCGGCATCCCAACGTCAGGGAGACGGTCACGCTCATCACCGCTGTGCTGCTGTTCAGCCTGGTGGTTTCGCTCCTGCCAGCGGTCCTGAGCGGCGTGAGGCCCGCGGCCGTCCTCGCGACACCGCTGCCGGATCTCTCCATCGCGCTCGAGGTTGAACCACTCGGTCTGCTCTTCGGATTGACTGCCAGCTTTTTATGGATCGTCACTTCGATCTATTCGATCGGGTACATGCGTGGGCACCACGATCGACATCAGACCCGCTTTTACCTGTACTTTGCCATCGCGCTCGCAAGCACCATGGGTGTGGCCTTCGCCGCCAACATGGTGACGCTGTTCGTGTTCTACGAAGTGCTGACGCTTTCGACCTACCCTCTAGTCACGCATCTCGGCACGAAGGGGGCGAGACGTGCAGGCAGAGTCTATTTGGGGTTCTTACTTGGCACCTCGATCGGGCTCCAACTGCTGGCCATTATCTGGACATGGGTGCTGGCCGGCACACTCGACTTCACCCTTGGCGGTCTGCTGCAAGGGAAGGCGTCACCGCCCGTCATGGGACTCCTCTTTGCCTTGTACGTCCTGGGCATCGGCAAAGCGGCGCTGATGCCGTTTCATCGCTGGCTTCCCGCTGCGATGGTGGCGCCAACGCCGGTCAGCGCCCTCCTCCATGCCGTCGCGGTGGTGAAGGCTGGGGTCTTCACAATTCTAAAGGTGTCAGTGTATCTCTTTGGCTTCGATGTCCTCTCGAATCTCGGCGCGCGTCAGTGGCTCATGTATCTCGCCGGAATCACGATTCTGGTCGGCTCCTTGGTTGCCATGAGACAAGACAACCTGAAGGCCAGGCTTGCCTATTCCACCATCAGTCAGCTCTCCTATGTCATCCTCGGCGCCTTGCTGGCGAACGCTTGGGGTGTTGTCGGAAGCGGCATGCACATCACCATGCATGCCTTCGGCAAGATCACGCTCTTCTTCTGCGCGGGAGCCGTCGCGGTGGCTACTCATAAGACCGAGGTTAGCCAAATGGATGGGTTAGGGAAGACCATGCCGATCACCATGGTTGCCTTCCTCATTGGCAGTCTTAGTGTGATTGGATTGCCCCCGATGGGGGGCATGTGGAGCAAGTGGTACCTCGCCCTTGGAACCCTGGAGGCGGGGCAAGTTCTCCTGCTCGCGATCTTGCTCATAAGCGCACTCCTCAATGTGGCCTACTTGTTGCCTATTCCCGTGCGCGCGTTTTTCAAAAATCCCCCACAACCGGAAGCAGCAACGGCCATCAGGGAGGCTCCCCTTCCGTGCGTGATCGCGCTCGTCATCACCTCGTTAGGATGTCTCCTGTTGTTCGTCTGGCCAGAACCCATCTATG
>JBHICV010000228.1:0-3167 GCA_046759765.1 Acidimicrobiia bacterium | reverse complement strand
AAAGCTCGAGACTTCGTAGACGAACTCAGCTCTCACACAACCGACGAGCTCCCGACATCCACGTCCCAGAAATCCCACCACGCAAGACTCGACATCCGCAACCCTGCTACCCGCGCCTTGCAAACGCAACGTCCGACGCCCCCACAGACGCATCCGACAGGTTCCCCCTCAGAGCGTATCCACCCCTCTCAACGACGCTTCCGACTGAGGCCGTGCTCGGTGCTCCCCGGCCTTCAAACGGGAGGCAAGGACCGGGCTACGCTCGCCGATAGTGACCTTGACAAACTCGGACGCCCCGCTGAGGAGCGACATCCGATTCCTCGGCAACCTCCTCGGCGAGACACTGGTGCGCCAGCACGGTACGGAGCTGCTCGACCTCGTGGAGGACGTGCGGGCGCTGACCAAACGGATTCGGTCCGATGACGCCGATGAGACAAGAGATGCTTCCGCCCGACTCAGCGACCTTCTCGACCGACTCGACCTCGACACCACCATCCAGCTGGTCAGGGCGTTCTCGGCATACTTCTACCTGGCAAACGTGGCCGAGCAGCAGCACCGCCTTCACGGTGCCGACACCACCGGCCACCTTGCAGCTGCGGTGGATCGGATCAAAGCCGCCGACGTCTCGCCGGCGGTACGCGACGACGTCGTGGCCAGGCTCGAGGTGCGACCGGTATTCACCGCCCATCCAACGGAAGCGGCGCGACGTTCCATCCAAACCAAGACCGTCCGCATCGCCGATCTGTTGCGGCAACGGCGAGACAGCGACCTCAGTGGTTCTGACCGCGCGAGGCTGGAACGACGGGTAGCAGAGCTGGTCGATCTCATATGGCAGACCGACGAGCTGCGCGCCGAACGGCCCACTCCAGAGGACGAGGCCACCTCGGTCCTCTACTACCTGGACCAACTCTTCGATGAGGCTGTGCCCGACGTGTACGACGAGCTGGGGCATCAGCTTCGGAGCATGGGAGCAACTCTCGACCTTCGGGCAGGCCCGCTGACGTTCGGAACCTGGGTGGGTGGCGACCGCGATGGCAACCCCAATGTGACTCCCGCCACGACACTCAACGTTCTTCAGCGGCAGCATGAACACGCGCTGCGGAACCTCATCAGCGCAGTGGAAGACCTCGCCGCCGAGTTGAGTCCCTCCGAGCGCATCATGCCGGCCAGCGCCCAGCTGCAAGCATCGTTGGTGGCCGACGGGAACGTCCTTCCGGCCGTGCACGAGCGCTTCTCCCGTCTGTCTGCCGGAGAGCCCTATCGACAGAAGTGCGCCTACATCCACCAGCGGCTCCACAACACAAGAGAGGTCATGGCGGGCCGCGCTCACCGTCCCGGCCTCGACTACCTCTCTCCCGACCAGCTGCTCGACGACCTAGCCGTTATGGCTCGGTCACTCGAGGAGAACCATGGCCTGCTCATCGCCGAGGGAATGGTTGCCAGGCTCATGCACCGCGTCGCCGCTTTCGGCTTTCACCTCGCCACCATGGATCTACGCGAGCACGCGGCTCGCCATCATGAAGCGCTCACTGAGCTGTATCGGCTCTCGGGTCACTCCGACTTCCAGACACTGGACCCGCTAGAGCGCCTCCGCCTGCTGACCAAAACCATCGACGGCAATACTTCGTTGGATCCGGGAAACGGCCAGTTGAGCGTTGCTGCGCAACACACGCTGGATACCTTCCACACCGCGCGTCGAGCTCTCGACCGCTACGACGGCGCAATCGAGAGCTACGTCATCTCGGAGACCAGGGGGCCCGACGACGTACTCGCCGCGGTCGTGTTGGCCCACCTAGCGGCGCTTGTCGATCCCGACGCGGGCATCGCTCGCATCGGCTTCGTGCCGCTCTTCGAAACGATCGATGAGGTTCGCCGCGCCGGAGACATCCTCGATCAACTGCTGGCAATCAAGCCATACCGCGCCATCGTTGCGCTGCGGGGAGACGTCCAGGAGGTCATGCTCGGCTACTCGGACTCGAACAAGCACGCCGGCATCGCCACGTCCCAGTGGGAGCTTTACAAGGCTTCCCGTGAGCTGAGGAACGCAGCGCTCGGTCATGGTGTGGCGCTGCGGATCTTTCACGGAAGGGGAGGCACGATCGGGCGCGGGGGCGGACCGACCGGCGAGGCGATCCTGGCGCAGCCATGGGGGACGGTGGACGGATATATCAAGATCACCGAACAGGGCGAGGTGCTCTCCGACAAATACGCCCTCCCCCATCTCGCTCGGGCCAACCTCGAGCTGGCAGTGGCATCCACGCTGGAGGCGTCGTTGCTCCACCGCGAGCCAAGGCAACCTGCAGAGGTTCTCGGCCGCTGGTACGAGGCGATGGATGCGCTGAGCGGCGCCGCCTACCGGGAGTACCGCGGACTGATCGAGTCGCCTCACCTTGTGCCGTACTTCCTTTCCGCCACCCCGGTCGAGGAGCTGGCAGCGATGAACATCGGCTCACGGCCTGCGCGCCGGCCGGGGTCCGATGACGTTGGCCTCGAAGGCCTGCGCGCCATCCCGTGGGTCTTCGGATGGACCCAGTCTCGCCACATCGTTCCCGGCTGGTTCGGGGTGGGTGCAGGATTGGTCGCCGCTCGTGACAGCGAAGGCAGCGAAGTATTCGACGAGATGTACGCCATATGGCCGTACTTCCGTGCCTTCGTCTCCAACGTCGAGATGACGCTGGCAAAGACCGATCTGACGGTGGCCGCCCGCTACGTGGAGCTGGTGCCCGAGGAACATCGCGACGTTTTTGCCGTCATCGAGGCGGAGCACGATCGGACGGTGGAGGAGATCACAAGGATCACCGGAATCCAGCTCCTCGGTCACAATCCCGTTCTCAAACGCACCCTCGAAGTCCGCGACATCTATCTCGATCCGATCAGCTACCTGCAGGCGGCTTTGCTCTCCAGGTCACGGGAAGCCGACACAGGTGACCCAACGCTGCAGCGGGCCCTGCTCCTCACGGTCAACGGCCTCGCCGCCGGCCTGCGCAACACCGGCTAACGGGCCCGAACGTACTCAGGGCCGCCGATGGCCTCGATTACGGCATGGGCGAACTCCTTTCCGGCCGAACCGATGCACGTGCGCTCGACAGGTGCCCTTGTGAGGCCTTCTAGGACTCCAGTAGCGCTTTGAGTCGCCCGTAGTCCTTGCGGATTGAGCGTCGCACCAG
>JBHICV010000227.1:0-3174 GCA_046759765.1 Acidimicrobiia bacterium | reverse complement strand
GACCACCCTCTCAGTCGAGTGTCAGAAAGCCTCTCAAGATGCGCGCAACAGGCCTGTTATCGGCCAGTCGCAGGTCCCATGTCCGGTTCGCCAGGGCCGGACGCCACCCCCTAGAACTTGGCTCTGGGCAAGGGGAAGCAGCCGGAATGGCAACGAAATGAGAACGAAATGAAAGGGTGGCGTCCCATGATCGGGGGATGCACCCGCTCGAGCCGTTGCTCTCCGCGAAGGACCTCGCCGAGTTTCTCCACGTGCCCATTGCCACCATCTACGCCTGGAGGTACCGGGGCGAGGGCCCTCCCGGCTTCCGGGTCGGCCGGCACCTCCGCTACCGACGCCGCGACGTGGGCAGTGGCTCAACCGCCAACGCGGATCAAGTCGATCGATGCCTGCCTCCAGCCAGAGCTCTGTCAGAGACAGTACGTAGTCTTCGGCTAGCAGCCCATAGGAGAAGGAGGAGACACAATGGCACACCTCAAGAGGCTCCAAGGGGATCGTTGGCAAGTTCGATATCGGGATCCATCCGGTCGAGAGCGGGCCCGCAACCTCGTTCGCCGAGTCGACGCCGAGCGCTATCTCCACCACATCGAGGCGAAAAAGAACGCCGGGGAGTGGGTCGACCCGCAACTCGGCAGGGTCACGTTGGCCGAGTGGGCCGAGCGGTACCTCTTCACCAAGAGGCACCTCAAGCCGAAGACCCTCGAGGGCTACCGGAGCCTTCTCAGGAACCAGATCCTGCCGGCCTTCGGTGACGCACCGATCAACCGCATCGACCCGATGACCGTCGTCGAGTGGGCCGGGACACTGCAAGGAAGGGGCCTTTCGGCGTCTCGCGTACGCCAGTCCGCTCACCTTCTCGGAGCGATGTGCAAGATGGCCATGCGAACCGGCTATCTGGCAAGGAACCCGGTAGAGAGCCTCGATCTGCCCCGTCTGCCGAGAACGCAGATGCACTTCCTATCCGCGGGCGAGCTCAATGCCCTCGCCGACGCCGCCAGGCCTCCTTACGGAACTCTGGTCCTGTTGCTCGGGTACGGGGGTCTGCGGTGGGGTGAGGCAGCAGCGCTGCGCCGCGCCCGCTGCGATCTGTTGCGCTCGCGAATCGAGGTCGTTGACTCGGTCGCGGATGTGGGTGGCCGAATCCACTGGGGCCCGACCAAGACCTATCAGCGGCGTACGGTGGTCCTGCCGGCCTTCCTCAAGGATCGCCTGGCGTGGCACCTGGCGAGCGAGGTCAACGCAGACGCGGATGCCTTGGTCTTCACCTCACCCCAGGGCGCACCCGTCCGCCACAGCAACTTCCACCGTCGAATCTGGCGACCAGCGCTCGCCGCGGCGGGATTGGGTGAGCAGGTACGCATTCACGACCTGCGGCACACCGCTGCCAGCCTGCTCATCTCCCAGGGAGCCGGTCCCAAGGCCATCTCCGAGCACCTCGGCCATTCCAGCGTCCAAGTGAGCCTCGATCGCTACGGCCACCTCTTCCCCTCTGAGTTCGAGAAGCTGGCCGACCACCTGGACTCCGCGTACCGAGACGCGGTTGCTGATGGTGCAGTCAAACCACGAGGAGAAGTGACAGGCATGATGGTACGTGGCTCCGGTTCCGTAGCGCCGGCGGTCTCAGCCGAAGGGTGACAGCTCTCCCGATTCGAGCAGCCGGCGGGCGGCCTCCACCATCTCCTGGACCTTCTCGATGCCCTCGCCGGCGTCGGCCTGAGTCATAGTTTCTTCCGTCTCCTAGCGGCAGGTGCGGTTCTGTCACTTCCCGGACGGGGTGACGCGCCGAGCGGCAGTCACACATCTCTGAGCGCGCTCGACAGCCTTGGATGCCGCCGAGACCGGGATGTCGTCGGGCTCGTACTCCGCCTTTGTCTTCATTGGCAGCAGCCGTCGAAGCTCCTGCTCGAGGTCGGCACCGTCCTTGCCCGCTTCTCGGAGAAGCACGAGCACCTGGTCGTGGTCCTGACCCGCTGCCCGCCTGCCGAGCCGTGCGCCGCACACGGCGTCGGCGGCATTGATCGCGGCGTGGATCGCCAGGCTCGTTGCGGCGATGGCACGTCCAGCCTCAAGTTCGCTCGATGCGGCGGCGACGTACTCCTCGGCCTTGGCTACGTAGGCGCGCACCTGGGCGGCGCTCACGGTTCTCGTCCGCACCTTCCTAGGCATCGACGCGCTTCTCGAGTTGGTCGAGGTTCAGTCCGTGCACGACCAGTCCGTCACGCCGGATCTCGCGCCAGACTTGCCGCCTGCTTCCGAGCCGAGCCGCTACCTCGTCGGACCCGACCTCGAGCACCTCGACACGGTTGCCGCTTGCCCGACGCACGGCGCCTCTCCACTGTTCGACTGACGCCGACCACGACTCGTCGGCTTCGTTGGCGTCCGCTGCTCGAACAAAGACGGCGTCGATGTCGCTCTCCTCGTCCGCCTCGCCCCGAGCGAACGAACCGAAGACGATCACGCTTACCGGCACCACCGGAAGGTCGCCAGCCGCCCGCCCCATCTCCTCGACCATCGTGTCCCGGGCTCGTGCCAGTTCGAGCAACGGGCGCGCAACAACGTGCTCGCGAACGAGCCGGAACAGCGATGAAGGGGCCGCCTCTCGGCGCTCGACGAGTCCCAGCTCGACGAGGCCAGGCAGCACGCGCGATGCCTGAGCCAAGCTCACGTCGGAGAGACGTGCGATAGTCCGGAGGTTGAGGTCGGCAGTCGTCTGCGCCAGGACGGCGAGAACCCGACCCCGCACGCCGGGGATGATGGCCTCGATGGGACGAACGAAGTCCACCTCGACAGCATAACCACTACCACTCACAAATGGAACGATTGTTTCTTCTATGAGTGAGACGCAACGAGGGTGGCAACGCCTTGATTCGAGGCGGCTTCCTCACGAGGCACGGTCGCTGCGACTACGTAGCGTGGCCGGAGGCCGGATCTCGAACGACTCTGATCAGACCCTTCCAGGATCTTCCGCGGATTCCTCGCGGACTCCTGAAGGCCAAAATGCCCTTACTAAAGGGATTTCTCGCCCGTTAAACCCGGTTTCCTAAACCGGGTGTCGCAGGTTCGAATCCTGCCGGGGGCACCGAGAAGAGAGCCTCGCTACGGGCCGGAATCCCTTGTGGGGGAGGCTGTCGCACGAATCCGCGAAATCCGGTGCTGGTGGCGTGCCGCGCGGGA
>JBHICV010000226.1:0-3202 GCA_046759765.1 Acidimicrobiia bacterium | reverse complement strand
TTCAGAACATCCCGAGCTGAAGTCGGGCCGCCTCGCTCATCTTCTCCGGCGTCCAGGGAGGTTCCCAGACGACGTCCACCTTGGCGGAGCTCACGCCCTCGATGTTGCCCACCTTGGACTCTACTTCTGGAGGGAGCGAGCCGGCCACCGGGCAGGCGGGCGAGGTCAGAGTCATGCGAATGGCCACCGCCCCCGACGGCGCGACGTCGATGTCGTAGATGAGTCCCAATTCGTAGATATTCACCGGGATCTCGGGGTCGTAGCAGGTCTCCAGGACCTCGATGACTTTGCTCTTGAGGTCCTGCGCTCCGGCGCCCTCGCTGGCCGGGCTCGTCGGCTTACGATCGTTCGTGTCGGTCATGTTCGTTACTCCGTCGATACTGCCTCTTTGCGGTTCTCGACCGCGGCACGCAAAGTGTGCCAGGCCAGTGTCGCGCACTTGACGCGAATCGGAAACTCCTGAACCCCGGCGAAGACCGCCAGCTTCCCGAGCTCGTCGGTCCCCTCCCCCGACTCGAGCTTCCCGGTAACCAGGTCATGGAAGCGCCCGAAGAGAGCCTCCGCCTCCGCCATCGTCTTCCCTTTCAGGCTTTCCGTCATCATGGAAGCCGATGCCGTCGAGATGGCACAACCGGCTCCCTGGAAGCCGATGTCCTGGATCTTTCCCTCTTTCAGGGTCACGAAGACGCTAATCTTGTCGCCGCACAGCGGGTTGTGACCCTTGGCCTTGTGCTCGGCGTTGTCTATCTCGCGAAAGTTCCGAGGCTTCTTGCTGTGGTCCAGGATGACTTCCTGATAGAGCTCACGAAGTCCCTCCATCAATGAAACACCTCGATGACCTTGTGGATTCCCTCGACCAGGAGATCGATCTCCTCCTTCGTATTGTAGAGGGCCAGCGATGCACGCGCGGTGGCAGGAAGTCCGAACCTCTCCATGACCGGCTGCGCGCAGTGGTGCCCGGTCCGCACGGCAATCCCGTCCTGGTCCAGGATCGTGCCGACGTCGTGAGGATGAATTCCCTTCAAGGCGAACGAAAGGACGGCGGCCTTTTCTCTGGCCTGTCCCACGATGGTGAGCCCGGGGATTTCCGAAAGCGCCTCAGTACCATAGGTCAGCAGCTCGTGCTCGTAAGGACCGATGGCATCCATCCCGATCTCGTCGAGGTAGTCGATGGCTACACCCAAGCCCACGACGTCCGCAATATTCGGCGTTCCCGCCTCGAACTTGTAGGGAAGCCGGTTGTAGGTCGTCTTCTCGAAGGTGACGGAGCTGATCATGTCTCCCCCGCCCTGGTAGGGAGGCATCGCGTCTAGAAGCGCCTCTTTTCCGTAGAGAACGCCCACTCCGGAAGGCCCGAACATCTTATGGCTCGAGAAAGCGAAGAAATCAACGTCCAGCTCCCTCACGTCGATCGGCAGGTGCGGTACCGCCTGGGCGGCATCGAGAAGAACGGGGATGTTCTGCGCGTGCGCCATGCCGATGACCTCACGCACCGGGTTGATGGTCCCCAGCGCGTTCGATACATGAGCCATCGCCACCAACTTGGTCTTGGGGCTCAGGAGCTTCTCGAGCTCCTCCATGATCAGCTCGCCCCGGTCATTGATAGGAGCGACCCGCAGATGAGCACCCTTTTCCTCGCAGAGAATCTGCCAAGGAACGATGTTGGAATGGTGCTCCATGGTCGTGATGAGCACCTCGTCTCCGGCCCGGACTTCTTCTCGTCCAAATGTATGGGCTACCAGATTGATGGCCTCGGTGGTGCCGCGGACGAAGATAATCTCCCTCTCGCTGGCGGCGTTGATGAAACGCCGGACCTTCAGCCGGGCGTCTTCGTAGGCCTTG
Source organism: Acidimicrobiia bacterium (assembly GCA_046759765.1). Lineage (GTDB taxonomy): Bacteria > Actinomycetota > Acidimicrobiia > Spongiisociales > CAZKJJ01 > JBHICV01. The sequence continues at coordinate 1,360 of JBHICV010000226.1, read as the reverse complement.
GTCGACCGCTGGCTGAGCTCGTGTACGCCGCGATGGACGTTCGAATAATCCTCCGAGTAGAGCCGGGTGATGGCGTCAAGGACTCTTTTCGGCTTCTGTGAGCTGGCGGCGCTGTCCAAGTAGACGAGGGGCTTGCCTCGAACCTGCTGTTTCAGAATCGGGAAGTCCTCCCGGATGCGGTAGACGTCGTAGGGCTTTCTCGCCGCGACCGGATGGGTGACCGACGAATCGCTGGTAACACTCATGACACGATTCCTTACCTGTCTTTACTTACCGGGTGGCAAGCTGGCAAAGAGGACTCTTTCCAGCTCGGAGCGGATCGCACCGATCTGGATCCGCCCGCTGATATCACTCATGAATCCGTAAGTTAAGAGATGTCGCGCCGTCTCGAGATCGATGCCCCGGGAGCGAAGGTAGAAGAGAACATCGGCGTCTAGCTGACCGATCGTCGCCCCGTGGGCACACTTGACGTCGTCGGCGTTGATCTCGAGCTGGGGATTGGTATTGACCAGCGCCTCGTCGGAGAGCAGAAGGTTCTTGTTGGTCTGCTTGGCGTCGGTCTTCTGGGCGTCCGGGCGTACGATGATGCGGCCGTTGAAGACGGCACGGGATTGTTCGCTCAAGATGCCTTTGTACAGCTCCCGACTCGTACAGTGGGGCTTGGCATGGTCGATCACGGTATGGTGATCCACGTGTTGCCTACCCTCCACCACGTAGAGCCCATTGAGGATGAGGTCCCCGCCGTCGCCATCCAGTACGGCATTGATGTCGTTTCGAACCAACCCACCCCCCAGGGAGATGGAGTGCGTGGAGACGGCCGCGCTCCGCTCCTGATGGAACTGCTAGGTGGCGAAGTGGAACGCCTGCCGGCTCTCGCGCTGGAGCTTATAGTGATCGACATTGGCGCTTTCCCCCATCACGACCTCGGTGACCGCATTGGTGAAATAGACGTCCCCGTCGGCTCCGGCATAGCTCTCGACGATCCTTGCCTGGCTCCCGGCCTCGGCGAGAATGAGATTCCGAGGATGCGAGACGCCCGCCTCCGCGCCGGCCGTGGAGAGAAAAAGGAGGTGGATTGGATCCTCGATCAAAGTGTTCTTGGGCAGAAAGACGAAAGCCCCATCGTTGAGAAAGGCCGTATTGAGAGCGGCAGCTCCTCCTCGACACAACTTTCATTCCGACTCGCAGGATTCGTAGCACCCCCGTCGCCTCGGCGCTCGTTCATACGATCGGCGTGTGTCCCCTTTGCCGCTCACAACTCAGCGACCACCTATTTGTTGCATTTCAACGAGCTAAGCACACCTCACACTTTCGCTGACCGTTCAACGAGGATAACCACTCCGTCAAACCGCTCGCCTTC
>JBHICV010000225.1:0-3251 GCA_046759765.1 Acidimicrobiia bacterium | reverse complement strand
AGGGAGCTCGCCACCCTCACCGATCTGTTCGTCGAAGCTCGTTTCAGCGACCACAGGATCGAAGGTCGCCACGCTCAGACCGCCCGCACCACGCTGGACCATCTCACGGATCATCTCGAAGCTCTCCGGGCCGACCCAACAAGCCGGGAGCATGGCCCTGGACCCGGAACGTGAGTGCTGGGATCGCCTGACTCACCTGAAGGTCGGGGAGAAACACGGAACCCTGGGTGACCCTGCGGTGTATGGAAGGGTGATGAGGAGGTTGCCATGAGAGCTTTGCGTCTCACCGTGTCGGTCGGATTGGCTGCCGTGCTGGTCGCCATCCCGTCGTCGGCACTCGCCAAAGGGGCCATCGAGGTGACCGTGGAAGCCGAGGACGGCACCGTCCAGACACTCACGGACACGGCAGAGAGCGCCCTCCAAAACCTCGCCGAGAGCGCCCATGTGTACTCGGCGATCTTCCGTACCGACCCCGGCATTCTCATGGCCGATCCTCCGTCGGGTGACCTCGGTCCCAGGTTGTCGCTGCTGTGGGATCTCGGCTTCGCGGAACCCGTTCGCCAGGACATCTATCCGCTGGCCGAGGACGGGCCGGTCACCTATGTCGCACCCGGACAGCGACTCGGCGGAGACCCGACTAGCGAAGTCAACCGGACCTTCGGCGGCTGGTTTCGCGCCGACACCGACCTGAGCGCTGCCCTGGAGTCCATCGGCTTCTCGCTCGGAGCCGAGGACGGAGGAATCGCCGGCTTCGCCAGCGGTATCTCGTTGACCGTGGCGGCCATCGCTATCGCGCTGACAGTCGTGGTGGCGGTTCTCGTGAGAGCTCGCAGGCGACCCCTCACAGTCTGACGGTCGTCGGTCAGGAACGCCAGGCTGCCGAGGGGACCGTCCGCCATGATGCCGTCTGAAAGACCACCAAGTGGAGGGCCGACCACTGGGAGACGAGGAGCTCGCCCGACGGGCCAAGGAAGGTGATCTGGATGCGTTCGAATCGCTGGTCCGGATACACCAGCAGGCGGCGCACCGGCTGGCCTATGTCATCACTGGATCGGCACCTGAAGCCGCCGACACTACCCAGGAGGCGTTGGTGAAGGCCTACTCGTCCCTCGATCGCTTCCGCGAGGGCGCACCCTTCCGACCGTGGCTGCTGCGCATCGTGGCCAACGAGGCCAAGAACCGGCGACGCTCACAGAGCCGGCGCAGTCGCCGCGAGATGACGCTGAGAGAGCACCGTGGCTCTGGAGACGCGGCCCCGTCTCCAGAGTCGGCGGTCTTGGCCTCGGAGGAGCGGGAGCTGCTGCTCGGGGCAGTGAATCGGCTCCCCGAGAAGCTGCGGGTCGTGGTGGCTTGTTCCTATTTTCTGGGACTGTCTGAGGCCGAAGCGGCCACCGTGTTGAGCATCCCCCAAGGGACCGTCAAGTCCCGATTGTCACGAGCGCTGAGCCGTCTTCGCCGTGATGTGGGCCTGGCCGAACCGCCAAGCGAAGGGCAGGGCCATCGTGGATGAACGGAATCTGGAGCGGCGACTCAAGGATCTCGCCGAACACATCGCCGATCCGGAGGCGCCAGAGCTGGCCGCTCGGGTCCGTGCCCTGCTCGAGGAGGAATCAGCGGGCCGCGGCTTCCTTCGGCGTCGCCTCGGCGTTGGCCTCGCCGCTGCGGCGGCCTTGATCATCGCCGTGGCGGTGGGGCTTGCCTTAGCACCGGTCAGAGAGGCCGTCGCGGATCTCTTGGGTATCGAGGGAGTGCGCATCAGCCTGGACGACGAGCGGTTCCCCGAGGTCGGTCCCACCGATGTCGATTTGGGTGAGCGGACCACGCTGGCCGAGGCACAGGCACAGGTCGAGTTTCCGATTCTCGTCCCAGCCGACCTGGGAGATCCCGATGAGGTGCGCCTCGCGACCTTGCCGCAGGGGGGGCTCGTCTACTTGGTCTACGCCGCGGATGGTGAGCTGTCGGAGACTTCCGAGGGAACCGAGGTCGGGGCGCTTCTCACCCAGTTCCGAGCCCGGCTCGACAGCGATGCGCTGCTCAAGGTGGCCTCGACGGGCACGACGCTGGACCCAGTGGTGGTAAGAGGCAACGAGGGCTTCTGGATCAGCGGGGAGCCGCACCGCATCGCCTATCTCGACCCCGACGGCACAGTCCTCACGGACTCCACCCGACTCGCCGCCAACACCTTGCTATGGGAAGAGGATGGCGTCACGTACCGCATCGAGGCATCGGTGGATCTCGACCGGGCGCTCATGATCGCTCGGTCACTCGGGCCCACCGCCTGACCAAGAGGACGGTGGACGAGCCCGCTCAGGCTTCCCGCACGGTGACGGGTATCGACTGGGGGGAGTTGTTGGCGTAGCCGCCGACGTTCCAAGGCGGGTCAAGGGGTTGCTCGTTTCCGGCACCGTCCGTGGCTCGACAGGCCAGGTCGTACTCCCCGGGCCCGGGCGGCTCCCAGGTATACGACCATGGGCACCAGGCCCACGGCGAGACCTGCTTACCGAGCTCGGTGTCGCTCCACGTCGCTCCACGATCCGCGCTGAACTCGACCCGGGTGACCTGCGCCGAGCCTGACCAGGCGCGACCTTGGATCGTGACCGAGGCCATCTCGATGAAGCGTCGCCGAGTCATGAAATCGGGGATCCCCGGAGGCACCATCAGCGCTCGGGGCGCCATCCGGGTCACCGGGACGCCGACGACGTCGTCGTCTGTCGAGCGGAACCGGTAGGCGACCGCCTGCTGGTGCCCATCGAACGGCCGCTCGAGCACAGTGATCGCGTCCAGCCACTTCACGTTGGTCATGCCGTACCAGCCCGGGACCACGAGGCGGAGCGGGAAGCCGTGCTGGGGCGGAAGGGGCTGGCCGTTGATCTCATAGGCGAGCAGCACCTCCTCGCGCATCGCCTCTTCGACGGGAAGGCTTCGCTGGTAGGTCTGCTCGACCCCACCCTCGATGCCCCGGTCGAGTCCTGTGAACAGCACCTCGACAGCACCGTCGAGGAGAGCTGCTTCTTCGAGCAGATGGCGCAGAGGCGTGCCCGTCCACTCCGCCGTGCTGACTGCCTCCAGCAGCCAGGGCTGGCTGATGGGACGGGGTGTGAGCAGGGCCCGTCCATTGCCGGCGCATTCCATGGTGACGGCGAGACTGCGCCTCGGTCGTAAGCGGATGTCGTCGAGGGTCACCGAAAGCTCGCGGCGCACCCTTCCACCGACGCTGAGCCGCCAGCCCTTGGTATCGACCACCGGAATGT
>JBHICV010000224.1:0-3289 GCA_046759765.1 Acidimicrobiia bacterium | reverse complement strand
AACGCTCTATCCCAAGTTGAGGAGCGTTGCCGGACATCGTGTCACGGGTTATACGGACTTGGCGGAGGTCGACACCGGTCTCGAGTATCTCACACTCATGCGCGATCCTATCAAGGCGTGCGCATCTCGCTTTCAATACAAGGTGCAGATATCGGGCAAGAAGGACCTCGTCTTTGAAGACTGGATTCAGCAAGATTGGGTACGGAACCGCCATACGAAACAGATCAGCGGTGGAGATGATGTCAATGAAGCCATACGCCTGATCAAAGAGAAGGACATGTTCGTCGGCTTGTCTGAGTATTTTGATGAATCGATGGTCTTGTTGAAAGGCCTCCGAGTCAACGAGCTGGACATCTCCTACAAGCGCGTAAACGTGGCGCGCAACAACGCTATCAAGGACCGTCTGCTCTCAACAGAGAGCACGCGGCAGCTGCTGGTCGAAGCCCAGCAGGCGGACATTCAACTGTTCGACTGGGTGAAGCAGGAACTGTTCGAATCCTATCGGCGAGAGTATGGCCCATCGCTGGAGGCAGATGTTGGGACTTACCAACAGAGCCTGCCCGGCAGTTTCAACTTCCGGAACTTGACCCTTTCCCGTCTGAAGCACTACGGGCTCTACAAACCCGTGCTGCGCCTTCAGCGGAGAAATAGGACGAGGGGCACGACAACGTTGCGCCGAGCTGCCAGGAAGTGGTGGATGCAGCGCGTGAGATGGCGCCTTTGACGGCCCTTGGTGAAGAAGATGAAGTACGTCTTCGTGCCTGGGCTGTACGGCGTGAACGTCCCCCTCGGCAGCCGAAGTGTCAACACCGCCTGAAAATTGACCCCCCGGCCGGGTGGTTGGTCACTCCGTGTTGTCGGTTGGCACGCTCCCGAGGTCGCGGTCTTTGAGCCGGTAGCTGTCTCCTTTGAGGGAGACGACTTCGCGTGGTGGACGAGCCGGTCGATCATGGCGGCGGCTACCACCGGGTCGCCGAAGACTTCGCCCCAGCGTCCGAACGGCTTGTTGGAGGTGACGATGACCGAGGCTCGCTCGTAGCGGGACGAGATGAGCTGGAAGAAGAGGTTGGCGGCTTCGGCTTCGAAGGGGATGTATCCGACTTCGTCGATGACCAGGAGGGGGTAGCGGCCGAGCCGGCGGAGCTCGTCGTGGAGACGGTCTCCGGCGTGGGCGGTGGCGAGCCGGTCGACCCATTCCGCGGCGGTGGCGAAGGCGTCTCCAACGACAACCCTACAGCGAAGCCCAGCTCAAGACGCTCAAGTACTGGCTCGAGTTTCCCGCACGGTTCAGCTCATTAGGAGACGCCCACGCTTTCTGTATCCGGTTCTTCGACTGGTACAACGACCAGCGCAGCCACTCGGGGATCGGGTTCCGCGCCCCCGCCGAGGTCCACTACGGCCCAGCCGAAGCGATCCAGGTCCGACGAGCAACCATCCTCGGGGCCGCCTGCGCCGGCCACCCCGAACGGTTCGTGCGTAGACCACCCGGCCCGCCGCCGCTCCCCGGCCCGGCGTGGATCAAACAGCCCAGGGAGGACACCCCCGACACAGCAAACACCTGATCAACCTGTCTCACAAAGGTTGACGTCTTCCGTCATCCAGACGCTGACTGGACATCTCCTCACTCTGCTCGAGCAGCAGGGCCAGCAGGCGCAGGTCGTCACGACGGATGGTGAGCACCCGGCCTTTGAAGTCCTGACGCATCATCTGGATCGACCGGAGAAAGCGGTCGAAGAGGTCGGCTTCCGGACCGGTGAGGTTCTCGAGCTGGTTGAGGTCGATGGTCACCCCACCGCTGGGCAGGGAGGTGATGGTGGTTTCCTCGGGGTCGTCTTGGGGGAGGAACTGAGTGATGGGGACCTGGAGAAAGGCGGCGAGGCGCTGGAGGCGGGGCAGGGAGAGGGTGCGTTCCCCCCGCTCGTAGGACCCGACGACGGCTGCCTTGAACTCCCCTTGGGAGAGACGCTGTACGCCCTGTAGCGACAGCCCGCGCTGCTTGCGAATCGATCGGAGCCGGGATCCGACCAGCTCGTTATAGCTCGGGGTCATCCCCGGCCCGCCCTTTCGCCTCAGCCACAATTCCCCCTGCCGTCACTTCCCACTCAAAGGAACGCACTCTGTGTGTTGATGGTAGCGATGAACCGCCCGGGGTTTCCTGCGGTCCGGGGTCGATTCCGCCCACTCAGGGTGTCCAAGAACTCTGTCAGTAACGCGAAAACTCAGAGTAGCTACGGCGCCTCTCAGTGACTAGAGTCGATTTTCGATTTCGTGGCGCATAGCCGTTGGCGGGACGAGGCACGTGGGGAGCATTCGAGCAACTCAGCAAAAGGGCATCTCTGTCGCTGAGGACACAGGCGCGGCATCGCGTAACCGCAAGCAAGGGTCTAAGACTGGGGAGCGTATCGATGTGGCCGTCATTGGAGCTGGACACGTCGGTTTGGTGACAGGCGCCGGGCTGGCGACGCTGGGCCATTCCGTTCGAGTCGGCGAGGCGTCTGCCGAGAGAGTGCGCCAGCTCCAGGGCGGCTACGTGCCGATTTTCGAGCCGGATCTCGACCGCCTCGTTCGTGACGGGCTCGAGGCCGGTTCGTTGAGTTTCCACGCGTCCAACGCTGAGGCAGTGGACGGGGCAGATGTTGTGTTCATCGCTGTCCCCACCCCGCAAGGTGCCAACGGCGAAGCCGACCTGACGACCATGGAGAGCGTCATCTCCGAGATCGGTCCGCACCTTTCGGAGGGCGCGCTGGTGGTGATGAAGTCGACCGTCCCTGTGGGATCAACAAGGAGGTTCCAAGAGGAGCTCGACGGCTTGGGCGCCAAGGCAACGGTCCTGAGCAACCCCGAGTTCCTCCGGGAGGGACACGCCGTGGCGGATTTCCTACACCCTGATCGGATCGTTTTGGGAACCGAAGACAAAGGGGCCGTCGAGGTGATGATTGAGCTGTACAAGGCCCTCGACGCCCCGGTGGTGGTGACCGATCCGATATCCAGCGAGATGATCAAGTACGGATCCAACGCCTATCTAGCCACCCGAATCACGTTTGCCAACGCCATGGCCAACCTCTGTGAGGCGGTTGGGGCAGACATCAGGGACGTGCTCCTCGGAATGGGATACGACCGGCGCATCGGGTTTCACTTCCTCGATCCCGGTCCGGGCTACGGAGGCTCATGCCTCCCCAAGGACACCCGTGCCCTGGTCGCCATCGCTGATGCCAGCGGCTACGACTTTGCGCTGCTCAAGGGCGTCATCGAGGTCAACGAGGAGCAGGCAAGGCGCGTCGTGGCGAAG
>JBHICV010000223.1:0-3296 GCA_046759765.1 Acidimicrobiia bacterium | reverse complement strand
CGAGCACACGCTCCGTCGGCTTGGCAAGATGAAGGATCGGTTCCCCGTGATCGGTGACATCCGCGGCCGCGGCCTCCTCTTGGGGGTCGAGCTGGTCAGACCTGACCACCCAATGGAGCCCGACGCGGACTCGGCCAGACAGATCGCTGTGGCTGCTCTCAAGCAGGGCGTCATACTGCTGGCCAGCGGCCGGGCGGGGAACGTCATATCTCTTACCCCTCCGCTGACCATCACCAAGGAACAATTGGACTTCGCCCTGGGTGTTCTCGAGGATTGTCTCGCTCGCCTCTGACTGATTAAGTTCCCGCCTCTCAAGCCAGGCCGGGGAACGATCGCCGGTCCTGGTCGCCGGAGGAGATGTGATGCCGGAACCGACAGTGACCGTTCAGGGAACCCCAAACCCCGACGCCGCCAAGTTCACCGTGGACCGCACCTTGGTTGAGGGCGGAGGCAGCAACCCCTACTTCGATGCCGCATCAGCCGTCGACGACCCGCTCGCCACAGTGCTCTTCACCATCGAGGGGGTCGAATCCCTGCTGCTCGCCGAGGACTTCGTCACCGTCACGAAGTCACCCTCAGCATCCTGGGAAGACCTCGTTCCCGAGATCGAGAAGGTCATCAAGGAGACTCTAGGCCCCGCCGATCCGTGAGCCGCCTCACCTACACCGCCCTGATAATCGGCTCAACGATCGCCGGAGGCCTCGCCTGCACACCTGGTGCCGAAAGACCGCCAGACCTCGGAGAACTGAACGAAGTCCACCTGCAAAATCTGAGGCAGCTCACCTTCGGAGGTCAGAACGCGGAAGCTTACTTCTCCGCCGACGATCGCTATCTGATCTTCCAGTCCACTCGCGACGAGTACGAGTGCGACCAGATCTTCACCATGACCGTCTCCGGTGAGGAGCTCAGGCGCGTCAGCACAGGGAAAGGCCGGACGACGTGCTCGTACTTCTACCCCGTGGGCAAGCGAATCCTCTACTCCTCCACGCATCACGTCGACCCGATCTGTCCACCGCGGCCGGATTTCTCTCAGGGATACGTCTGGGCGGTCTACCCGTCCTATGACGTTTTCACCGCCGACAGCGATGGCTCGAACCTCACCCAGCTTACATCTACACCCGGCTACGATGCCGAGTCTACGATCTCTCGTGACGGAAGCCAGATCGTCTTCACATCGGTACGCGACGGCGACCTGGACATCTACGTGATGGACGCCGACGGCTCGAACGTTCGACGCTTGACCAGCCAGTTGGGCTACGACGGCGGGGCGTTCTTCTCCTACGACGGGCGCCGTATCGTCTACCGGGCCGTTTACCCGCAGACGGCAGAACAGAAATCCGACTACCGACGGTTGCTAGGCCAGGGCCTGGTTCGGCCTTTTGGAACTCAGATCTTCGTGATGGATGCCGACGGCTCCAATGTCCGGCAGCTTACGAACAACCAGGCCGCCAACTTCGCTCCCTATTTCTTCCCCGACGGCGAGCGCGTGATCTTCGCGTCCAACATGCACGATCCGGCGGGCAGAAACTTCGACCTCTACGCGGTCAGCATCGACGGTACCGGCCTCGAACGGCTCACGTTCCACCCCGATTTCGACGCTTTCCCCATGTTCAACGCCGACGGAAGCAAGCTGGTCTGGGCCTCCAACCGAAACCAGGCGGAGCCCGGGGAAACCAACATCTTCATCGCCGACTGGGTCGAGAGCACGCGCTGACTGAAGTGGCGCGTCCTCACGCCTGGTCCCGGTCCGCATAGCCGACCCGACTGAGAACTTCCACTAGCTGACCGAGAATCGATAGCGTCAGCCCCCAGATCACATACCCTTCATAATCGATAGCCGCGAACTCCCTGTCGGGCACCTGGGCCAGCCTGAGATTGCTCTGGTATCTCTGCTCGAAAAGCGCGTCCACCGGGACCCAAATCGCGCGCTCTACCTCGGGGCCCTCTATCGGCGTCGAATCGCGCGATACCGCCACGACGAACGGCGTGATCGCGATGGACGGAATCTGCCGACTCGTCGGCTGAACGACGTTGAGCTCCCCGAGCAGCCGGCCGGCCGACGCTAGGTCGAGGCCCACCTCCTCGCGCGTCTCCCGAATCGCCGTGGCCCAGAGGCTCGCGTCTGCCGGGTCACGCCGACCACCGGGGAGCGCCATATGGCCGGACCAGGGGTCGCGCTCGCTCTCCGCACGTCTGATGGCGAGAAACTGGAACCCGAAACCCGCCGGCCTCAGTATCAGGCTGACCGCCGCTTCCTCATCGAACGAACCAGGCCCGGCCCGGCGCGGGGTGCGGCGCTTCAGTTCCAGCGCTATCCTCTCGAGGGTTGACTCGGTCGCCACCTTCTGCTCCTAGAGTGCTCCGCCGCGGTGATGACGAGGCGTACAGTGCTGGGCGGCGGCGGCCTTCCCGGCTTCGCAGTCCGCTCGAGAGTCCCCACCCCATCCTGCAGAGGGTTGCGCGACATGGAGCGAGACGGTCCACCCGGCGTCCCGTCACTAACCATTCAACCTCCCGAAGGTGCTCTGGGAGGAGCTCGACCCGGAGAAGCTGGATTCGATACCCGTGCTGCAAGCCCTGCGCGACGTCCGGGACACCATTCAGTAGCTCTGTGCAGCCTCGCTTTCCCGGCGAATCGTCAGGTAGCTCTTGTAACGTGATGGCGCGATGCTCCCGGCGTCCACCGCCTGGCGTATCGCACAATCCGGCTCCTTATCGTGCGCACAATCGGGAAATCGGCACTCACCCATGTGCGCCCGAAACTCCGGGAAGCACCAGCCCAGATCGCGATGCTCAACCTCCCAAAACCGGAGCTGCCTGAGCCCCGGCGTGTCGACGACGTAACCGCCTACGTCGAGTGGGTGCAGCGAGGCCGCCACGGTCGTGTGTCTCCCCGCCTGCAGCGCGCGGCTGACCTCGCCGACCCGGATCCCGAGGCCGGGCTGCGCCGCGTTGAGCAGGCTAGACTTCCCAACGCCCGACGGCCCGACGAACAAGGTGATGTGATCCGCTAGTCGCTCGCACAGGCTGTCGACGCCCAGACCCTGGACGGCGCTCGTGTACACCACCTCATAACCGGCGGCCTCGTAAATTCCGAAACCTTCACTTGCCGATTCCAAGCACGACAGGTCGAGCTTGTTGACGACGAGGAAAACCGGAATCTCGTTCGACTCCGCGAGCAACAGAAAGCGGTCGAGCAGCTCGTAGTCCGGCTCGGGCTCGGCGACCGAGAATACGGCGGCCAGTTTATCCACGTTGGCGGCGATGATCTGCTCGCGGCGACCGTCCGCAGACCG
>JBHICV010000222.1:0-3299 GCA_046759765.1 Acidimicrobiia bacterium | reverse complement strand
ATCTTCATGGGCCTCGGCGAGCCGGCGGGCCGCGTGCGCCGGAACCTTCGCAACTCTTGTCCTCTTCTCTCCTCTCGGCGCATCCGCTCAGGACGTCGCGTCCGAGATCGGTGCCAACGACTTCCGCATCAGCGACATGGGCCCCGACGGAAACTCCAGCTTCCAAGCCTTCCCCCCGGACGTGGTCTAGGACGGCACTGCCGACGAGTACCTGGTGGTGTGGGACAGCGACGACGACACCGGCGCGCTGGTGGACGAGGAGTTCGAGGCCTTCGGCCAGCTGCTATTCGACGAACCTACTCCGGTGGGAGACTCCCGGCGACAGCCATTGGTCGGTCACCCCGGATCCAGAGCCACAGCGCGGCTCCGACCAGTGCCACCAGGGCGCCGCTCGCGATAGCCCACGACCATCCCAGAGCGTCCGCGGTCACCGGCACCAGCAGTGCGCCAACGAAGCCCACCAGATTGCCACCCGTGTTCAAGACGCCTGCGGCGGAGGACGCGTGCCTGCCGGCTACGGCGATCGTCGTGGCCCAGAAGCTCGCCTCGGTGATCTGGTTGAAGCCGAAGCAACCGGCCAGGAGGACGACGGCGACGACGGGATTCGTCGCCCAGGCGCCGGCCGCGAGAAGCCCTGCCGAGACCACGAGTCCGACGACCGGCAAGACGCGCGCGCCTCGCCTCAGCCCGAAGCGTCGCATCGTCCGATCGCACAGCAGACCGCCGAGCGTCGCTCCCACGGCACCGATGATCCACTGGGCTGCGGTCAGCGAGGCCGCTTGCTGAGCTTCGAAACCGCGAACCTCGACGAGATAGTAGAAGAACCAGTTGAAGAAGAGATAGAAGACATAGTTCATGCAGAAGTAGCTCGCCGTGAGCAGGAGGATCTCCCGGTTCTTGAGCGCCGCCTTCCAGATACCCTTCTCTCTTGCTGCCGCCTCCGGAGACGGCCGGCCAGCCTCGATCAGATCGAGCTCGCTCTGGGCGACCCTCCGGTGCTGCCCGGGATGATCCCTCGTGTACCACCACCAGACACCGGCGAGCAGGAATGCCACCGGGGCGGTCGCGACGAAGGATCCCCGCCAGCCGACACTCGCCATCAACCAGACGATCACGGGACCGGTGGCGGCGGCTCCCAGGGTCAGTCCCGTACTCGACAGGCCGTTGGGCAACCCCCATGCCGAGACCGGAAACCAGTTCGAGATCATTCCACCGGTCATGACGGGGAAGATCGGCGCCTGAGAGACGCCGACCAGGAAGCGGATGACGATCAGGGCCGCGCCGGGCGCCGTCTCGGTTCGAGCCTCGGAAAGCAGCGCATCGACGCCGATCGAGGGCTTCGTGGGAGCCTTCGCGCAGCCCCACAGCAGCACGGAGCAGCCAAGGACGAGCGATGGGAGCCTCCTGCATGCACGCAGTGCGAAGTGAGCCATCCTCGAGACCACGTCACCTCAGTCCGTCGGAACCGGTGGCGGCCCAACCGGGATGTAGAGCTCGACCTCGAAGCCGTCGGTCTTCTTCTCGAACTCCTGCACGACGGCAGCCAGCTGCTCCGGATTCTCGTAGAGGTCCACCATCGTGGCTGCGAGCGCCTTCGCAGCGTAGACCATTCCCTTGTGTCCGATGGACATTCCGCCAGCGGCTACGACCGGCCACGCATGCCAGGGTGCCTCGTACGCTGCGGTGGTCACCGACAGATGGAGGGTGGGGACCTTCCAGCTGACGTCGGCCACATCGGAGGAGCCGCCCTCGGGTGGTCCGGGCTCCAGATCCAGGGGCTCGATCTCACCCTTCAGGCCCACGGGCTCGACCCCGGTAACGCGCTGGATCTCTCGCGCGAACTCCTGTTCCTTCTCGCTGAACTCCAACGGCCCCAACCATGTGAGGTTGTCATGGATGAGCTTGGCCCCCTCCATGTTGACCAGCATCTCGTAGTCCCCGGTCTGGATCGTGAAGGTGCTCTCGGTACCGGAGGCAAGAGCCGCTCCCGCGGCGGCAGCTCGCACCCGCTCCAGCAGGCCATCGACACCCGTATGCTCGCTATCTCGGACCCAGCACCAGAGCTTGGCGTAGTCGGGAACGACGTTGGGGACGTTGCCTCCCTCGGCCACCACGTAATGCATCCGAACGGTGGGTCGCACGTGCTCGCGCATCAGATTGATCGCGTGGGTGAAGATCTCGACTCCGTCGAGGGCGCTGCGAGCGTTCCAGGGGTCGAGGGCGGCGTGGGCCGTCCTTCCCCGGAACTCCACCACGAAATCCACCAGCGCCTGGCTGCCCTCGGTGTCGGCGGAGATCTCGTCGTCCGGATGCCAGGCCAGGGCCACATCCACATCGTCGAACAGGCCCGCTCGAATCATGTAGAGCTTGCCTCCGACATCCTCCTCGGCGGGTGTGCCGTAGAACCGCACCGTACCCTGGAGATCACCCGCGGCGATCAGCTCCTTGACGGCGACGGCTGCGGCCAGGCTCGCAGGGCCGAACAGGTTGTGCCCGCAGCCATGTCCCGGGGCCCCTTCCTCGAAGGCCTCCTGGCGGGGCTGAGGCTTCTGCGAGAGTCCCGGCAGCGCGTCGTACTCGCCCATGATGCCGATGACCGGCGGGCCGCTGCCGTAGCTCGCCACGAAGGCGGTGGGCATCTGCGCGACCCCGCGCTCGACCTCGAATCCCTGGGCTTCGGCGTAGTCGGCGAGGAGAGCGGCGGAACGGGTCTCCCGCAGAGCCGTCTCGGCGAACGCCCAGACCTGATCGGCCATCCGGGTCATCTGGGAAGCCTGGCGATCGATGCTGGCGACGGCCTTCTTCTTGGCCTGACTCGCTGCCGCTGTCTGCGCCGAAGTGAGGGTGACGAAGCTGATGAGAACGGAAAATGTCGCGAAGGGTCGGTTCATGCCGTGATCCACCTCCGGATCTGCGCGTCTCGCTGTAGCCCGATTCAGCCCGCCGCAACGGCCGCGGCAATCTTCAGTTGGCCCTGGCCGTGGTCTCTCCCTTGAGATACCGACCGAACCAGGCCAGGTAGCGCTCGTAGAGGTCCTTGGCGTGCGACGGGGTGTCGATGCCGTGAGACTCGTCCGGGTAGACCACGAGCTCGGTGGGTACCCCCAGCATCTTGAGCGCCAGAAAGAGCTGCTCCGAGTTGATGATGGGCACGTTCCAGTCTTTCTCGCCACCCAGAATGAGGGTGGGTGTTACGACGTTCTCGACCTCGTTGAAGGGCGAGAGTCTTTCGTACAACTGCCGGCTCTCGGGCTCCCATGGCAGACCCAGTTCGTGCGTCCACCAGCGCTGGTAGTGGT
>JBHICV010000221.1:0-3302 GCA_046759765.1 Acidimicrobiia bacterium | reverse complement strand
CAAGGCGGCGAATCCGAGCATCCAGTAGAAGTCCCACACGAGAGGGGCAAATACGAAGTAGGCGAGCGCGCCCGTCACGGGCTGCCATTCGACTTCCAACCGACTGCCGACCCACAGGCCGACCGCTAGTCCGAACAGAAAAAGCAACGTGGCGGCAGGAGGAGGCATCCCGATCAAACCAGCCACACTGATGCTTTCGGGAAGCGAGCGGGCCAGATTTCCCGGCAGCGCGACCCCGACCCAGCTCCACAGGGAGGACGCCCCGCCGACGTATGGCAGCACCGCCAGGTTGATGAAGGTGGCGATCGCGGCAACGTGTACGAAGTCTGGAAGTCGGGAACCGCGTCTCGGGAGGAACAGAGCGAACACGATTGGCCACACCTTCCACGCGGCAAGGAGGCCGAGCAGTACCTTCGCCCATCCGACCCGTTCTGACCTCACTAGTAGCAGCACTCCCAGAAGGCCCAGCCCGACCAGGCTCAGCGCCTGACCCCATCGCACGTCCAGCCCGAGAGGCCTCGACAGAAGAACAGCCGCGCCAACCGTCAGCGCCAGACCTTTGCGGTCCCTGAGCAGATAGGCCAGAGCGCCGGCGAGACCGAAGCCGCCGAACAGGCTGAGAACACGCATGAGCGTGTTGGCCCCCTCATACCCCACCACGGCCAATAGGACCCGGGCATGCGCCAGCGCCGCCGGAGAATGAGCCACCCACCAGTCGGCGGCACTCGTCTCTGCGAACTGCTCGGGATTGATCTCTCCGAGCCGCTGATATGGCACTTCGCCGCGCTCGATGGCAAGGGCCCCCTCGAGGTCCCGCCTGAAATCGGTGGCAGGCACCTGGGCGATTTCGCCCGTGGCGGTCCTCCACAGAAACTGAGAGTGCAATGACACGAGAATCAGGGCCACGAGCCCTAACACCCAACGGCTAGTCACTCTTGGTTATCGATGTGCTGCGACTCTGCCTTGAGCTTCAGGAAAGACTCGCCAAGAGACAGACCATCATCGGTCTTGAATCAAACGTGAACTGTGGCTCTAAGCCCAGTATCGGACGATCGACGCGAACTCGTCGGGGTCCAAGGAAGCGCCGCCGACCAGGGCTCCGTCGATGGATTTCTTCGCCATCAGGGCGGCGATGTTGCCAGGGTTCACCGACCCCCCATAGAGGATGCGGATTCCTTCGGCCTCCTCCCCGAACAGGCCCGCCAGCAGTCCCCTTATGTACTCAATCGCCTCAGCTGCCTGTTCGGGTGTGGCCGTGTGCCCCGTTCCAATCGCCCAGATCGGCTCGTAGGCAACCACCAGCGAGGCCGAAGCCCCTTCGCCGAGTCCGCGTAAAGACCCGCGAATTTGCCCGCGTAAGACCTGCTCCGTCTCCTCCGCCTCCCGCTGCGAGAGCGTCTCTCCCACAGCCACTATCGGACTCATTCCTGCCCCTAGGACAGCTTTGGTCTTGCGGTTCACGATGTCGTCGGTCTCCTCAAAGAGCTGCCGCCGCTCCGAGTGGCCAACGATTACAAAATCCACGGACAATTTGGCGAGCATTGGCGCGGAGACCTCCCCGGTCACCGCGCCTTCTTCCCTCCAGTCGCAGTTCTGCGCCGCTAGTCGAAACAGCATGTGATCGGCGTCAATGATCGTCTGTACTGATCGGAGGGCTGTAAAAGGCGGAGCCAAAGCGACCTCGACTCGATCGAAGTCCCTGCTGTCCAGTCGATAGTGGAGCTTCTGGACGATCTGGATTGCCTCCAGATGGGTCTTGTGCATCTTCCAGTTGCCGGCGATGAGGGGCTTACTGTCCATCGGCCCACTTCTCCAGCGCTTCGATGCCGGGCAGGGTACGTCCCTCGAGAAGCTCCAATCCTGCTCCGCCGCCGGTCGACATATGCGATACCCGTTCGTCGACGCCGAACATCCGGAGCGCCGCCACTGTGTCCCCTCCTCCGACGACCGAGAACCCATCGTGGGCCCCTATGGCCTCGGCCACTGCCTTGGTCCCGGCACGAAAGGCCTCCCACTCGAACACTCCCATCGGACCGTTCCAGTACACGCTGCCTGAGCCGCTCACTGCCGCGACGAACCGCTCGATCGTTTCGGGACCGATGTCGAGGGCGACTCCTCCGGCCGGCATCCTCTCCACCGGAGCTACCTGCGCGGCAGTGTTCTCGACGAACTCCTCCCCTACGACGAGATCGATCGGAAGGTTCATACGGATCCCGTGAGCCGAGTCGAGAATCTGCCGCGAGCTTGCAATCATCTCGTGCTCCAGCAACGACGCCCCGACGTCATAACCTTCGGCGGCCAACAGGGTGAAACACATCCCTCCTCCGATCAGCATGGCGTCGACGTTCGGCAGGAGGTTGCGAACGAGCCCCAACTTGCCCGATACCTTGGCCCCTCCCAGCAGAACGACAAAGGGCCGTGGGGGGTTGGTCAGAAGGCGTTCAAACGCCTCCACCTCGGCCAGGAGCAGCGGCCCGGCCGCTGACCGAAGATGGGAGGCAACCCCAACCGTCGAGGAGTGAGCACGGTGAGCGGAGCCGAATGCATCGAGGACAAAGAGCTCACCCAGCCGAGCTAATGCCTGGCTAAGCGCGGAATCGTTGACTGTCTCTCCTGGCTCGAACCTCGTGTTTTCCAAAAGGAGGACCTCCCCGGCCGTCGCCTTCATCACTTCTGCTTCGACCTCGGGACCGACCACTCGGTCGAGCTTGCGAACCGGGAAGCCGGCCAGTTCACTGAGTGAGTGCGCCACGGGGTTCATCCTCAGCCTCGGATCGGGGCCCTTCGGGCGGCCGAGATGGCTGCAGACGATTGTGATCGCCCCATCAGCCCGCAGACGATTGATGGTGGGAAGAGTCGCCCGGATCCGATAGTCATCTGCCACTCCTCCGTCCGCTAAGGGGACATTGAGGTCCGCCCGCAGTAGGACCCGCTTCGAGGTCACGACGACCTCGTCCAGCGTCGGCAGCCGCTGCATCAGAGGAGGCCAGCCAGCGCTTGTCCCAATCTGATCGTGTGATGCTGCGGCCATGCCGCCTGGCGGTCGACCAGGTCTGCTGTCACGAGATCCCAACCGAAACCGGCCGCGTCCGGCTCGTCCAGCGTCACCGGAGCCAGCCCCTCCGGTACTTCGAAGATCCCTTCGTGCAGCGCGATCGTCCCCGTGCGTTGAAGGCCGGTCAGGCGGTGTAGCTCGCTCACGTGGTCCGGACCTCGGAGATCAAGAGATTCGGCGTCCTGGGTCACCAGGTTCATGACCCAGATCAGACGACCGCGGGCGGCTTCGACCGCCTCAGGTATGC
>JBHICV010000220.1:0-3352 GCA_046759765.1 Acidimicrobiia bacterium | reverse complement strand
AACCGCCATTCAGGCAGCCGGTGAGCCGCCGATACAGATCCCGAACGTACCAAGTGCGCAGACCGGGATGCATTCGTGCGAACAGGCCCCTCCTCCTCCGGGGGCCTGTTTTGCTGTGCCGCCATGACTAGTTACTTCCGGCGCATGCGAAACAGCCCACGACAACCCCGGCACCCAGTTCAATACTGAGGGGGCGTTGCCATCGGTAGGGCGCTGGGAGGCGATCCCCTTACCGGCATCGACGGAGAGGGTCCTCAACCCCCAAGAGGACCCTCTTCTGTTGGCAGTGGTAGGGCCTCCCCTTCCGCCGACAGGGAGACGAGGCCCTCGCTGGCCAGCTTCTGAAGGTGGGCTCGCACCGATATTGCCGCCAGTGGATGAAGGCTCTCCTCAATATCTGCATAGACCTGGGAGACGATCGCAGGAACGGTCGATGCTCCAGACCGGACAGCCGTCAGCACCTGCTGCTCACGAGTCAGCCGATGCTCGATGTAAGAGCGGATTACGGCCTGCGCATCCGCCATCTCATCGCCATGACCGGGATAGATCACCGCCAGCGACTCCTGTGAGAGCCGGTCGAGCGACTGCAAATAGGACGTCATGTCCTCCACGACCACGGTCGAGCCGCCCATGATGTGATCACCGGAGAACAACGCCTCACCGACGGAGAAGCAAAGGTGGTCTTCGCTGTGGCCAGGCGTATGGAGAACCTTCAGCTCCTCCGTGCCCACCGGAATTCGCTCTCCGTCACGAAGAGTTCGATCCGGGTCGAAGGACGAGCCCGCCTCGTAGCCATATACCGGGACCCCTAGACCCGAGCCGAGGGGATTGGCCAGAGGAGCGTGGTCCGGATGAGTGTGGGTTACCAGCACTCCGCGGGGTTGGAGATCCACCAGCTCAGCTTCGATGGCCTCACGGTGCGCCTGGATCACAGGACCGGGATCCACGATCAGACCTTCATCTTCGGAAACCAGCAGGTAGGTGTTGGTACCCGGCCCGGTGAAGACACCCGGATTGGGCGCCAGGATCCTCACCACCCGCATCAGGGTTGCGATCCTTGTTCGTCATCTATAGGCAGCCGCACCCCCCCATTGGGGCCTCGTGTCGGTTCTATTGGCACGACTGGCCGGGACCGGGCGTAATCCACTACCTCCGCCGGGCGCTTGAACCGAGATAGCAGCTCCAGGTGGCTGCGAGTCGGAAAGAGCATGGACCACGTCCCATCATCCCCCCTCCTGAGCGCAACCTCCGGCTCCACCCAGAGGGCCTCAGTGACCTCGGCACCGTCCGGAGTCAGGTCCGGGGCGGAAACCTCGGTCACGAAGAAGCGCGTGTCGAAACGCCGAGCCACCGTTGGTGGGCCCACCCAGTTAGAGAGATAGGCGACACTGCCGCCATCGAGGCACATGCTCTCAGCCGCGAGTGCCTGGTAGAAGTCCCAGCCACGGAGTGGGCGCAACGCAGAGGCAGCGGAGCCGGCTGGCTCCACTGACATGAGTAGGCCTGTCTCTTCAAAGGCCTCCCTGAGGGCCGCCGCAACCCAAGGCAACATCTCGGCCGAAGAGACGCCCTCCACGAGCCCCGAGGCCAGCGGACTGCGGTCACAGTCTTCAAGCGCGCCGCCGGGAAAGACGAATCCGCCTGCGACGAAGGAGGCGTCCGCAGCCCTCCGAACCATAAGCACTTCCATTCGGCCTTCGGATGCCCGCAGTGCGCACAGAGTCGCCGCAGGACGTATCACACGTATAGGCGGCTCCGCAGCCGACGCTCGGCGCTACGGCGAATGAAATCCCGAACGGGCCAGGCCATGAGTGAGAGTCCTACGAAGTCCGTCAGAAAGCCGGGGGTAAGGAGAAGCGCCCCACCGACCAAGACAAGAGCACCGTGAGCGAGCTCGCGTCCGGGGAAACGGCCCGCGTTGAGCGAGGCTCGGACGTCGTCGAGAATTCCCAAGCCCTGGTGCCAAACCAGCCACGAGCCGACGACGCCCGTGGCCAGCGCCAGACCGATCGTCCAGAGCGGACCTATCGCGGTCCAGGCCGCGGCAAACAGTGCGACTTCGATTACTGCGATGGCCAGGAAGGCGAGGAAGAACGGCACAGGAGCAGGATACCGGGACCGGTAGGCTTCCAAAGATGGCCACCGCACGGCCTCCGAGCGTCGACGCCGTCATTCGTGCCTTGAGCGACGAGGGAGCACCTCGCAGTCTTGTTGCCGAAATTGCGCGCCTGGTCACCGATGAGGCGCGCTCCCGTGCCCAAGCCGGCGAAGAGGCAGATGTCATCTCGGACGCCCGTAACGCCCTGCGTCTGGCCATGCGGCAGCGGTTAGGTCAGCTCGTCAACGCGACCGGTGTGCTCCTCCACACGAACCTGGGGCGGGCACCTCTGCACCCCGAAGCCGTAGAAGCAGCGAGTCGCGTATCCGAGACATACAGCAATCTGGAGTTCGACGTCTCCCAGGGGAGGAGGGGACACAGGGCCGCCTTTGTCCACCGCCTATTGGAGGGCTTGATCGGCGCGCAAGCCGCCCTCGTCGTCAACAACAATGCGGGAGGGCTCTTCCTCACCCTGGCCGCCCTGGCCCCCGGAAAGACCGTCCCGGTGTCGAGGGGCGAGCTGATCGAGATCGGAGGCTCCTACCGCCTGCCCGAGCTGATGGCAACAACGGGAGCCATTCTGAGCGAAATCGGTACGACCAACCGGACTCGCATCGGCGACTACGAGAGAGCAGCGACTCCTGACACTGCTCTGCTCTTGAAGGTCCACCCGTCGAATTACCGCATCGAGGGATTCTCCGAGGACACAGCATTGGCGGAGCTGGTAGCTCTCGGTACTCGCCTCGAGCTGCCAGTCGTCTTCGACATTGGTTCGGGGCTCTTGGACGAGGAAGCTCCTTGGCTGCCTGGTCCGCCTCCCGTCTGGCTAGACGGTGAGCCGGGCGTTCGCCAGTCGCTCAAGGCAGGCGCAGACCTCATATTGTTCTCGGGCGACAAACTTCTCGGGGGTCCCCAGGCGGGCATCATCACGGGAAAACGGGCTTTGATCGAAGAGCTCGCCGTCCATCCGATTGCGAGAGCGTTGCGCGCCGATGCAGCCACTCTCGCCGCACTCTCCGCCACCGTCGAGCTCTACGCAGACGGACGAGGAGCCGAAATCCCGTTCTGGGCTATGGCCGCCCTTCCTTACAACGAGCTGGTCCGCAGATCGAACGGCGTATCGGCAGGTCTAGAGGCCGAAATCATCGAAGGAGAATCGCTGCTAGGGGCCGGGTCCGTACCGGGTCGAGGGATCCCCTCACCGGTAATCGCGGTACATCCGAACGATCCGAACGAGGCGTGGACAGACTTGCT
>JBHICV010000219.1:0-3370 GCA_046759765.1 Acidimicrobiia bacterium | reverse complement strand
TGATCCGCCGCCCGTGCTTCGGCTAAGGCCTTCTCCGGATCCCAGGTCTGATAGGCCTTGAGTTGCAGACCAACAGCTTCATGACGTTCAATCGCCCGCGTTGTCAGCTCCTCCGCGGTCGTCCCACCTTCCTGTAGCGCCGCCGCGATCACGTCGAGAGGTTGGTCAAGGATTGGGGTCATTGGCTCGTCACTGTGCGAGTCAACCTACGACGTCTCATTGTGCTGTTTCCTGTCAATCTGAACCGCGCTATACGCGGCTGAGATTGACAGGAACGCGTTGCTAGCCGCAGGCCACCGTGTGGGCGTCGTCTACTCCTGAGGCGGGCAGGGAGTAGGCCGCGAGGTCAGGGGTGAACACAGGAGTGCTGGCCAGATCGGTCGCCACGGTGCTGGTTTGGCCGCGGAATCCGGTTCCGTCATTGATCTCCATGGTTCCGAACAGATCGCCCTCGACGTCGGTGGGGATCTCGGTCACGTAGTAGACCAGTGTGTCACACTGCCGAACTCCGGAGGGCGCTTCGGCAATCTTCGCCGCGTCAACGCACAGCTCGTCGGCGGTGCCGATGATCGGTGAGTTGGTTACATGCCTGAATCCCGCGCTGAACATCGAGTTGCCCGCGCACAGCGGCCCGGTGTCGGCAATGCTCAAGCCTCGGTAGAGCACGACGTAGAGACCTTCGTCAGGCCACTGATACCAGTTCGCTTCCACCGATCCGGGCGGGAACAGATTCGCGCCGCCGGCCTCGTCTGGAGGGTACGGCTGTAGGACCGCCCCCACCGGCGTCGCCGCGATCTCTTCGGCGACTGCCGTGGTTGTGGTCGGAGCGGGCTCCGTGGTAGTTACTGCGGCTTCGGTGGTCGTGGACGCTTCCGTAGTCGCCGGTGCTTGGGTGGTGGTGACCTGGGCAGGAGTCGGTGTTGTGACGGCTTCCTCGCCTCCGCACGCAGCCAGGACGATCGCAGCCGCCACGCCCAAGGCAAGTAACCAGAACTGTCGCCGCTCGCCTAAAACGATCATGGCCTTCCTGTCTGAGCTTCGAGTGTCCCAAAATACTCGCACTCGGGCATCTGGCCGCTTCATTCCCTCGACAACACTCGCTTCCGCTAGTTGAGTTGAGTCATGAGCGCACCTGAGACAACAGTACGTCCACACGCCCAAGCTCCCCTGCCGGACCGCGCTCAAGTCATTGTCGTGGGCGGCGGGATCATCGGGTGCAGCGTCGCCTATCACTTGGCCCAGATGGGATGGTCCGATGTGGTCTTACTGGAGCGAGACCGCCTCACATCCGGAAGCACTTGGCACGCGGCCGGGATGGTGGTCACCTTCGGGTCCACCTCGGGGACCTCGACCGGGATGCGCATCTACACCCGCGACCTCTACCGGCGGCTCGAGGCCGAAACCGGCCTGGCTACGGGCTTCGAACCGGTGGGGTTCATCGAGCTCGCCACCGATCCCGATCGCCTGGAGGAATACCGCCGGGTGGCCGCCTTCAACCTCTACTGCGGCGTTGATGTCCACGAGATCTCGGCTCCGGAGGTTGCCGAGCTGTTCCCGCTGGCTCGGACCGACGACGTCCTAGCGGGCTTCCTCGTGGAAGAGGACGGCCGGGCCAATCCCGTTGACGTCACGATGTCACTGGCGATGGGTGCCCGCAGGGCGGGCGTTCGGATCGTTGAGGGCATGCCAGTAACTGGATTTCTGAAGCACCGCGGTTCAGTAACCGGCGTGCGGACCGAACAGGGCGACATCGAGGCCGAATACGTAGTCAATTGCGCCGGCATGTGGGCCCGCCAGCTCGGCGAGATGGCCGGGGTCAGCATTCCGCTGCAGGCGGCTGAGCACTACTACCTCATAACGGAGCAGATCCCGGGCCTCACGGGGACGCTGCCCGTGATCGAAGATCCGGCCTCCTACGGGTACTACCGCGAAGAAGTTGGTGGCCTGATGATCGGGCTCTTTGAGCCGGTCTGCGCCCCATGGCAGGTCGGCGGTGTGCCCGAGGACTTCTCGTTCGGGGAGCTATCCCCTGATTGGGAGCGCATGGCCCCCTACGTCGAGAAGGCCATGGGAAGAGTGCCAATCTCGACCGAAACCGGAGTGAAGAAGTTCTTCTGCGGTCCGGAGAGCTTCACTCCCGACCTGCAGCCGATCGTCGGTGAGGCCCCAGAGCTGAGGAATTACTTCGTTGCCGCGGGGCTCAACTCGGTCGGCATCATCATCGGCGGCGGGCTGGGGCGGATACTGGCGCACTGGATCATCAACGGCCGGCCCGACGTCGACGTCAGCGGATTCAACATCGACCGCCTCCATCCTTATCAGGCCACTCCCGAGTACCGCCGTACAAGGACGGTCGAGTCGCTCGGCATGGTTTTCCAACCCCACTACCCGACCCGGTCAATGCAGACGGCTCGGGGAGCGAAAGTCTCACCGGTGCACGATCGGCTCGTCGAGCGGGGCGCCTACTTCAAGGACGTAAGCGGATGGGAAAGCCCCGACTGGTATGCACCTCCCGGGGTCGAACCAAGGGTCGAGCGCCTGTCGTGGGGTCGCCAGAACTGGTTCCCGTATTGGCAGGCTGAGCATGAGGCGGCCCGCAGCGGCGTGATCCTCATGGACATGTCGTTCATGTCGAAGTTCCTGGTTCAGGGTCGTGACGCGGGCCGCATGCTCGAACGGATCTCGGCCAATCACGTCGACGGCGAACCAGGAGTCATCACCTACACCCAGTGGCTCAACGAGGCCGGGACCTTGGAGGCCGACCTCACGGTCACCAAGCTCGATGACGAGCGCTTCTGGGTCGTGGCCACCGACACGGCCCATCGCCACGCGGAGACGTGGATGCGACGCAACATCACCGAGGACATGCACGCAACCGTCACAGACGTGACCAACGGGTACGGGCAAATCAACATCCAAGGCCCCCGGTCACGGGAGCTGGTGCAGGCCGTTACCTCGGCTGATATGTCGAACGAGGCATTCCCCTTCCGCACCGCTCGCGAGATCGATATCGGGTTTGCCCGCGTGCTCTGCATTCGGATCACGTATCTGGGCGAGCTCGGCTACGAGCTGTACGTCCCGGCCGAGCAAGCAACCCACGTCTATGAGCGTTTGGTGGAGGCAGGGCAGACGGTCGGTCTCCGGCACGCCGGTCTGAGGGCGCTCGGCAGTCTGCGGATGGAGAAAGCCTACCGCGACTACGGCCACGACATCGACAACACGGACCATGTGCTCGAGGCGGGGCTCGGCTTTGCCGTTGACCTCGACAAGCCCGGTGGCTTCATCGGCCGGGAGGCGGTTCTGGCCAAGAAGGAGGCAGGACCGTTGCAACGACGGCTCCTCCAGATCCTCGTCAAGGACCCCGAGCCGC
>JBHICV010000218.1:0-3371 GCA_046759765.1 Acidimicrobiia bacterium | reverse complement strand
GGTCGTAGCGCTCGGCCCAGAGATGTCCGCCGCTCGATCCATCGATCAGCTGGGCCGTGATGCGAACTCGGTTCCCGGCCTTGCGAATGCTGCCTTCGAGAGCGAACTTGACGCCGAGCTCGCGACATACGTCGGGAACGTTGAACGTCTTGTCCTTGTAGACGAAGGCCGAGTTCCGGGCGATGACGAACAGACCGGAGATCTTGGAAATATCGGTGATGATGTCCTCCGTGATCCCGTCGCTGAAATACTCCTGCTCCGGATCCCGGCTCATATTGTCGAAGGGGAGGACGACGATCGACGGCTTGTCGGCGTCGGCCGGTTCCACGGGCCCAGCGCTGGAAGCCGCCGGGGCCCACGCCACGGCCATGTCGCCGAGCGCGACTTGGAACACGCGGACGGGCCTCGGGATGTTCTTGACCTCCACCTCACCGAGATCGTGGAACTCGTACTCCAGTCTGTCCCGCACCTGATCGCGCGCCGCCCGCGAGATGCAAATGCCTCCCGGCGGCGCCAGACCTTCCAACCGCGCCGCGACGTTGACGCCGTCACCATAGAGGTCGTCCTCCTCGGCGATCACATCGCCGAGATTGACGCCGACGCGGAAGACGACGCGCTCGTCGTCCGGCAGTCCGGCGTTGCGCCCGGCCATTCCCTGTTGCACCTCCACGGCACACCGCACCGCTTCCACGACGCTGGGAAACTCGACGAGCAGGCCATCCCCGGTCGTCTTGACGATGCGGCCCCCATGTTCGGCGATGTTGGGATCGATCAGCTCTTCGCGATGACCCATCAAAGCCGCGAGCGTGCCTTCCTCGTCGGCATGGATCAGTCGCGAATATCCGACCACGTCAGCCGCGAGGATGGCGGCAAGGCGACGCTCCATCAGAGACCTCCCTGCCGGGAAGCCTAGCGGCTAACTGGCGAGGAATCCATGTACGCTGGCGACAGAGCCGAGCGTCCGCTCATGGAGCCGGGATCGATTGGGGGTGCCCATTGTCGAGGCCGACCCCACAAAACAATCGCGCCTGAGCTCGGTCCCCCGGCTACTGGGCCGGCTCGATCCCGAACGCGAGCCGCCGATGAGCCTCCCGCAAGGTGTCTTCGACTATGCCGGGGTTGTTCCCCTTGGCGAATATAAAACCCAGGTACCTATATCCTTCCGGAAGAGGGATCACCTCGTGACCGAGGGGTATGCTGATCGTAACATCATGAACACCCGCGACCGACCGAGCCTTCTCGAGGCCATCCACACTGCGGAGTATGCCCGCTCGTGGAATTGGGATCATCATGACCCCCGCGGCACGGCGTTCCCGCTCCATCGCCGCAATCGGCAGCTGCAGCGCATGCCTCAGGATCAGTTCCTCGAGCCCAATCCCCGCGCCAAACCGCAGGATTCGCGCGCAGAGCCCACCGATCGACCTGGCGGCGATCTCGACGATCCAGGCTCCTCGATCGTTGATTCGGAGCTCGGCGTGAATTGGCCCGTCGGACAGCCCAAGGACTGCGACCGCCTCTGCCACGGTGGCAGCGATGGTCTCCTGTGTACCGTCGGACAGGCGCGACGGGGTTACGTAAATCGTCTCTTCAAAAAACGGCCCTTCGAGTGGGTCAGGCTTGTCAAACACCGCAAGGACGTTTAGTCGCCCACCATCCAACAACCCCTCGAGCGCCACTTCGACTCCAGGGATATAGCCTTCCACCAAGATGTGATCGGCGCTCGATCCGTCACCGGCTCTCTGCGTCTGGTTGAGGATCTGAACGATCCGATGGAAGGCGTCCACGAATGCCTCCGGGTCATTGGCCCGGATTACGCCCCGACTTGCCGATAGGGCCAGTGGCTTGAGCACGCAGGGATAGATCGCTCGACCGGCAGCTCGGTTAGGGTCATGACGTATCGAAAGCAATTCGAACCGGGGCGATGGGAACCCGGCTTCCGCCAGGAGGGTTCTGAAGCGGTATTTGTTGTGTGCCGCCTCGACAGAGGCGATGGAATTGTGGGGCAACCCTAGAGCGTTGGACGCCTCCGCCGCCAGTAGAATTGTCTCTTCATCGACTGGTACTATCGCTGCAAGTGGGCTCTTACGAGCATATTCAGCGATCTGCTGCACACCCCTCCCATGGTTGCTGAAATCGACCGTAACGGTTCGTCCTTTCGAGTATTTCTCCAAGACCTGGCGGCGGTCAGAGGCGACAGCAACCTCCACACCGAGCCGATGGGCCGCCGTTAGGAAATCACTGACGCGGTAGGAGGTCGTGGGGATCAGCAGGAGCACACGCGCCATCGGTGAAAGCTGCTTTGCCTACCCCTAGAACGGGCTCACGCCGCCTTTTCCTGGCTGATAATACGGGTTCGCTCCGCCGGCGTGGTCGGTCACGTCGAGCACGGTCGTGATGGTCGGGGCCACTCGCTTGATTTCGGACTCTACACCCTGTTTCAGGGTCACATCCGCCATTCCGCAGCCTTGGCAGCCGCCTTCCAGGCGGATGTACGCGGTATCGTCCTGGACATCCACGAGAGAGATGTGACCCCCGTGAGCTGCCACCGCGGGATTGATCCTTTGATCGAGGAGGCTTTGGATCGCCCTGGCATCCACCGTGTTCAGACCGGGCTTGGGCATCGCGTCCCGATAATCTTCAACCGCCACAACCTCAGGCACGTAATGCCGTAGCATCTGTTCGATCCCGTCCTTCAAGCCGAACGCACCTCCGGACATTTCGAGGAGGACAACCCCGTTCTCGAGGCCGCGAAAGACGACATCACCGCCGCTCTGCGCCGCCGCTGGCCGGATGCGGGTATCAATCAGCTCTTTGATTTGCGCCACCAGCTCGTGGTCCGTTTCGTCCGACGTCGGTGCTCCCGGCGGCCCAGCATCGAGGATGACCGGCTCCCCAGAAGTAAAATGATCCATGATGGCGCCAAGCACCGCTGGCTTCAGCACGTACCAGTCGATCTCCGGTGCTTTCGTCACCGTAATGAAGTCGGGCCCAAGAAACACGGCGGTGACGCCTTCGACCTCGAAGAGACGCTGCGCCAAAGGGGCGCGCTCCGCCGCCTCCCTATTTGGAAAATCCGCCGTCCCGGCAGCCATCACTTCCCGGCCGGGAAAGCATTTCAGGTTGGCTGGGTTTGGTGTGCTCTCGGTCTGGATAAACATCCTCTGCCACTCCGCGAAAGGGAACCCATCAAGGATAAGATGTGGCGCGATCTCGCGTTGTCCATAGCCTGGACAAAGCAGGGTTGCGGGCACTCGGCGACCTGGATCGGGATCGGGCGGGAGCCTTTGACTCCGGATCTGGGCCTGTCAGCTTGGATGAGATCAGCTAGGTCTCGATCGGCAGTTCGAGGTCGTTGCCCCACTCCGACCAGG
>JBHICV010000217.1:0-3426 GCA_046759765.1 Acidimicrobiia bacterium | reverse complement strand
GACGGCCTGGACTTTGGTAACCACGAGCTTCCCGAGAGAATCGACATCTGCGGCCTCCACGCGCACGATCACGTCGTAGGGGCCCATAACCACTGTGGCGGTACCAGCGCCGGGGATACGGCTGACCTCGGCGGCTACCTGTGGTTGTTTCGCGAGCTCGGTCTGGACGAGAACGTAAGCTTCGATCACTGTTCCCCCTGAGAGGCTGTCCCCAGCTGAACGGTACTCCCACAGGGAACAGGACCGTAGGAAACAAGCCCGAGCCGACCCACAGGCCTGATGCAGCCGCTACCCGGCCACGACGTGCGTCACAGTCGCCCAGCCCGCAGCCGCCTGCACATGCCAGCGCCCACGAACAGCAGAATTGCCAGGCGGCACCGGCCCATATCCGCCAATATGGTCGGCTCTTGGACAGCTACCTGAGGTAGCGCATATGTGCCGATATGGGCGGGCGTGCCGCTGACGAACGACTGACGAGTCGGTGGTGGGAGCGATCCGGGGGTTATTCCCCGATCAGGCGTCTGAGGGTGTGTTCGTCGTCCTGTTCCATGGCCAGTTCGGCGTCGAGGTTGTCTTTGTCTCGGTTTATGGAAGCTACTGCCATGATCCGCTGACCCTCGCGGTAGCCGATCGTTGCGTCACGGTCGGCGATGTGGCCGGACATGTCGAGCGTGTCCCAGTCTTCGGTGTGGCCGACGTAGTTGATGCGCACGTCGTAGTGCTCGCTCCAGAAGAACGGCACCTCGGTGAATGGGGTGCCACGGCCAAGGATGTTGCGCGCTGCTGCTTGTCCTTGACGCTCGGCTACAACCCAATGTTCAACCCGGATGTGGTGGTCAAGGCGCCGGTCCGGGTATCGGGCAATGTCACCGGCTGCCCAGATGGCCGGGTCGCTGGTCCGTAGGTACTCGTCGACCACGACACCGTTGTCGACTTCTAGCCCTGCTGCGTCTGCGAGCCCAATGTTGGGACGGACTCCTACCCCGATCACGACCAGGTCAGCGGGGACCTCAGCTCCGCTGTCGAGAACCACGTTCGTGTCCCCGATCGACTTTGCGGTGTGCCCGAGGTGAAATCGCACTCCTTTCTTCTGGTGGAGCGACTGGATGAACTCTCCCACTTCACGCCCCAGCACTGGCTCCATCAAGACGTGCTCGGGTGCAACCACATGGACAGCGATTTCCCGTTGGTGCAGTGATGCCGCCACCTCCAAGCCAATGAAGCTGGCACCCAGCACTACTGCCGACGTCGCCTCTTTCGCACCGGCGATGATCGCTCGGCTGTCCGCCAGCGTGCGAAGGTAGTGGACATGGGGCAGATCCCCTCCGGGAAGGTCGAGGCGGATGGGATCCGCTCCCGTGGCCAGCAGCAGCGCCCCATATCTCATCATTGAGCCATCGTCCAGCCGCACGGATCGGCCGGCAGCGTCGATATAAGTAACCCGCGTTCCAAGCCGCAGATCGATACTGTGTTCCTCGTAGAAGGTCTCCGACCGGAGCGGCATCCACTCCTCGGGGGCCGCCCCGGCGAGGTAGTCCTTGGAGAGGTTGGGACGATCGGTGGGCACCGTTTCCTCGTCACTGATCATCGTGACCGGCCCGCGGTATCCCTCGTCTCGCAACGTCTCCACCGCTGCTGCAGCGGCTGCGCCCGCACCTATCACCACAACCGCGTCGGGCCGGTTATCAATGGGCGGCGGGGTCCACTTGGACTCAATCGGCTCTCCAACGTAGAGACGCCCCTCCCGCTCCTCGACCGCGAAACAGGGCAACGCATTCAGTGCCGGAGCCCGCACGGCCCGCCCTGTACGAAGGTCGAAGCAGGCGTGGTGCCATGGACACCGCAGCAGCTCGCCATCGAAGAGGCCCTCGCCCACCGGACCGCCGTAGTGGGTGCAACGACCGCTGACTGCGAACACATCGCCTCCGGTGCGTGCCAGCACGACAGGCTTATCGTCGGCATGCCCCAACACCATCTCGCCCTCAGCCACGCTCTTTACGGGAACGCCCTCATGCCTCAGCTCGGGTCCGGTTAGCGCCGCTTGCTCGGCCACTCGCGCCATCCTCGATAGGTCCGCCGCACCCTACCGAACACCCAGAACCTTGATCCCACTAGCGCATATGTGTCGATATGGGCGGGTGCGCGTCTCACTCGCTATTGCGACAGATTGGCCGATCGAAGATGATGAGACGCCTCATGTCTACCGACCCTTGAGTCTGCGGCTCTTGGCATCGAACTCCTCGTCGGTGAGTTCGCCCGCCGCGTAGCGCCCCCGCAGCACCTCCAGGGAGCCTTTGTCGCGTTGGCGGTTCAGCTGGCGGTCGTCGCCCATCATGCCCGTCGGACCCATCCGCATCGGACCCATCCGCCTTCCACGCCTTGGGCCGCGACCCCGGGCCCTTCTCGGCATGGGACCCTCCTCGAGCATCGCGGCGATGATGTCGGAAACTCCGATACAACTGCTCCGTCCGGCCCGGCGCTGGTACCCGGGCCTGGCCGATGGCCGAGCCGGCTCGGTATGCGGTTTCGCAGGTAGTGGATTCCCGTCGAGGAGGGCTTCGGTTGTGTCGAGTTGCCAGATGGCGACGTCAAGCCGTGCGGCGAGGTCGGTGAGTTCAGCAGCGGTGTCGGCGGTCTCGAGTTCGCCGAAGGCCGCGGTGTAGGTGGCAGTGGCGTTCCGGTACTGGGTCAGCGCTTCATCGTTGCCGGCGGCCCGGACTTCGTCTTCCAGCTTGAGGATATCGCTGGCGATGGCGTCGAGTTGCCCACCGATCACGGTCCGTGTCTCTCCGATGCGGGTCTTGTCAGTCCGCTTCTGCGCCCGGCGTTGCCACACGGCAACTGCCAAGACGACGAGCCCCACCGCGATGATCGCACCGATCAGCGGCAGCGCACCGCCGGGTCGGGTCGGCCACATGCGCCTGACCGCGAAGACTGCCATGAAGACGAGGAAGATCCCAAGCGGTACCAGCCGAAACCGGAAGGGAAACATCTGCCTCATGGCAGGTCCGGGTACGTTCGCATCAGCTCAACACCCAAGTCTTCTCAGCTGCCCCCTGGGCCGATTCCCTCCCGGAGCCCAACCGGCGAAGCGGGAGCTCCCAGAGAGGTGCCGATTCGAACACCTACCCGATCCTCGACACCCAGGCCAGAGGCCAAGGGCCCTACCAGCCGACTCGGCAGCTACAGCGCAGTGGTGGCTCCCACTAGCGCATATGTGCCGATATGGGCGGGTGGGCGAGGTTACGTAACGATTTCGGAACGGTGTGGAGTCACTATTACTCGGGTTAGCTAAAGAGACATGCAAGTTACGGACCGCGAGCTGTGGACGAGTTTGAGAGGCTTGGCTTGGGCCGGCTGGGCAGCCACGCTGAGCGGCGTTATTTGGCTGGTGGTCTGGGTCCACTTTCTGGCTGCGCACGGAAC
>JBHICV010000216.1:0-3429 GCA_046759765.1 Acidimicrobiia bacterium | reverse complement strand
CTGATTGCTTCGTACAGGCGATCGATCACGGACATACGACGAGCGCCGCCTGACTCACGATGATCGCCTCCGCTGACGGCAGCACAAGGCAGAGATGCGCGGGCAGAGCGGACTCGAGCGGTAGGTCACCGCGCGGAAACGCCACGAATTGCTCCAGGATCACGAGGTCCTCGCTGCCGTCGGAGTCGACGACGATGAACTCGGGCGCCGGCGTGGGCGCCGAGAACATCTGCCAGCCTCCCCGCACAGGGGAACCGCTTTCCGACGTGAGCAACCACGCCGGCACGGCCACTTGGACTGCTAGGTAGGCGAGAAAGAGACCCACGACCAGGGCGCGGACGCCGATCCGTTTCGTGGCCTGCATTGATGCTCCTCTTGACGATGTCCGGTCTAGCGGACCTGACATCAGCTTCGGTTGCTTTCGCCGGTCTACTTGAAGGGTTCTCGACGCCACCTGACCCCCAGCAGCCTGGGAATCTGATCCTGGTGCTCCATGACTCGGAGCGTGGGTGCACGACGCTGATGCGACGCCGGGCGCTCGGCGGCCTCTTCAAGCCACCAACCGGCCTTTGCGGCCGCATTGAGCAGGTGAGCCAAGGGACGGTGATAGAAGGTGATGGAGCGATCGCCGGCCCGTTCGGCGGTCTCTCCTTCCGACAGATACTCGCCCCAGCGCCAGAGCACCTCGCCGTTTTCGGGATCCACAATCGGAGCCGAACCGGGGGCAGTGAAAAGAGGGTGGTTCAGAACGATCAGCAGGCTGCCTCCCGGTGCTGTGACGCGTCCCGCCTCCGTGAGGAGCGTCTGCCAGTCGTCAAGGTGCTCGAGTACAAGTACTGAAACGACCACGTCGAAGACCTCATCCCGGAGGTAATCGAGGCCGGGCAGGCGACCGACGATGACCGGGCCCTGAGCAGACGCCACCCGGGCCAGATCCGTGTTGAGGTCGCATCCGACGACTCGAGCGCCCAAGCCGCGCAGGATCTGCATGACCCTTCCCTCGCCACATCCGAGGTCGAGGACGAGCCTCCCGGCTAGGTCCTCGAGGAGGCTCTCGAGGAGCGGAACCACGTCGCGGTCGTAGGACGGATCGGAAGCCACTTCCGACACCCACCATTCGGCTAGGTCCTCCCACGGGTCGTTCATGTAGGGCTCGGATCGTACCGATAGACGCGGGTGGGACCCATGGACGTAGCCGTCTCGAACAGAGAACTCGTGAGTTGGCGCAGCCTGGTCGGCTGGTTCGTGATCGGAGTGATCGTGGCTGTGGCCCTTCAGGTCATCCAGATGCGTTCGCTGGGCGGAGACAACACTGCGCTACTAGCAGTCGGGAGCGACTCTCTGCTCAGGCCAATGATCACCGCCGAGCTGGGCGAAGTCCATCTGGTGGAAGGATTTGGACACGACGGACAGATGTCGTACCTCGTGGCCCGCGACCCATGGCGCGAGCTCGGACTGTCGCTCGATCACGCCGGCTACCGGTACCGGCGGATCCTTTTTCCCCTCCTCGCGGGTGGCTTCGGGCTTCTCGGTCCTCGCGCTACGGTCTGGGGCCTTCAGCTCTGGGCTGTGGTAGGGCTCGGTCTTGCCGCCGCGGGCTTGGCCGGACTGGCGGTCGTACTTCGCCTCCCTACCTGGGTGGTCGCGGGAGTTCTCGCCAACCCCGGTGTGTGGCTCTCCGTCCAGCTGCTCACTCCTGATGTTCTGGCGCTGGGGTTGACCCTCACCGGACTCTTGCTCTGTCTCAAGAATCGGTGGCTGGCCGGCGCGGCCGCGCTGGCTGCGGCTGCCCTGACCAAGGATCAGTATCTGGTGTCCGCCCTCGGCCTGGCGGGATGGCTCTGGTGGTCGGTGCGTGACCGAAAGCGAGCGGTGATCGTGGCGGCAGTGCCGGCGGGGCTGCTCGGAGCCTGGTCGTGGTCACTCGGACCGGTCGAGGGGATGTCAGTGCGGGGAACCCTCACCCTGCCCGGGGTCGGCTTGCTGAGCTCGATCGGGGTGTGGGCTCGTGATGGAGCCAGAGGGGTCGTCTTCGGTTTGCTCGCCGCCGTCGGGCTGGTGTACGGCGCGGTGAACGCTGTCCTCGCCCGCGGCTCCCTTTACGCGTGGCTGACGCTGCCCTGGATTGGTCTCGGGCTGCTGTCCTCGACCTGGGTATGGGACCACGGCAACAACGCTCTGCGAGTGTTCGCGCCGGTCTGGGTCTTTGGAACACTCTCGCTGGGCGTTTTCTCTGCCTCCCGCGCTCGGATCCGCAGCTCGACATGACCGACAAATGGGCCACGGCTCGCTGGTTCGCGCTTGGCTGTCTGGTAGGTGCCCTCGCCCAGCTGTTGCATCTGTGGCCGCTCGGCTTCGATCCGGCTGCCACTCTCAGAGTTGGGGCGGAATCACCTGCATTGGAGGTCGTGTTAGCGGACCTGGGAACGGTCCCGGTCGCGGAAGGATTGGGGCACGACGGTCAGTACTACTACCTGATCGCGCGAGATCCGTTCGGCCTCAAAGGCTATCCGGAGCTCACTGATGACGGCAGCTATCGGTTTCGCCGACCGTTGACTGGCTGGCTCGCAGGCGGCTTCGGGCTGCTGCCACCTGCGGTGACGGTGTGGAGTCTCACACTGTGGCAGATCGCCGGCATGGGTCTGGCAGCCTCCGCTCTGTTCGTGCTTACCCGTCGTCTGAAAGCAAGGGTATGGGCGATGATCGGCGTGCTCGGTTGCCTGGGTCTGTGGCTGTCGATCCAGCTCGTCACTGCAGATTCTCTGGCGATGGGGCTGGCCCTATGGGGCGTCGTCGCCGCATTTCGACTGCGATGGGGATGGGCCATTGTCGCCTTCGCAACTGCTGCCCTTGCCAAGGAGTCCTATCTCCTCTTCGCCTTGGGGACCGCAGGGTGGCTCTGGTCCTCGAGGCAACGC
The DNA here is from genome assembly GCA_046759765.1 of Acidimicrobiia bacterium. GTDB lineage: Bacteria > Actinomycetota > Acidimicrobiia > Spongiisociales > CAZKJJ01 > JBHICV01. The sequence continues at coordinate 511 of JBHICV010000216.1, read as the reverse complement.
AGACCTGCCCTGGCGGTCGCCGTGATCCCAACTGCTGCCATCGGGTTGTGGACGCTGTGGCTGGCCCTCACCGTCGGTGGTGGCCTCTCCACCAAAGACAACTTCGGGATGCCGTTGGTCGGCTTCGTCCAGTCCATTCCGGGGTGGCTCGGAGCCTGGGACGGTCAGCCCGTCCTCGCCGTGGGAGGAATCGCGGCAGTCGGAGTGGCCATCCTCGGTCTGGCGATGACTCGTGAGCCTGCTCTGCGCTGGCTGATCCTGCCCTGGCTCGGGGTGGCCGCGGCGGCCTCCTCCGTCATATGGGGAGGCGGAAACAATGCGGTCAGGGTCTTCGCCCCGCTTTGGACCCTCGGATTCCTGGCAATGGCGACCCGAAAGGCCGTAGTGAGCCCAGAGCTTCAGAGAACCTCTCTGAGGAATTTGCCCGTATAGCTCTCGGGTAGCTCTACCACCTGCTCCGGCGAGCCCTCGGCGACGATCCGACCGCCCTCGTCGCCGCCCTCTGGTCCCA
>JBHICV010000215.1:0-3447 GCA_046759765.1 Acidimicrobiia bacterium | reverse complement strand
GGAACCCAGGAGGTGGCTCGGCGAGCCACGAGCAGTACCGCGGTAGCAGCGAACAGTCCAAACCCTGCGAAGTGGATGAGCAACTGGGTGGCGCGTATGAAGCTCTCGGGAAAGAGAATCCTGAGCTGGGCATCGATTCCCGGGTTGACTGCCAGAGGACCCTGAAGGAGCGGCTGCTCACCCAAGCCGCCGGAACTCAAGAGTTGATAGAAGGAGGCGACCGCGACAATGGCGCTCAGCCCGACCGTAACGAGCCAAAAGGCCCAAAGCATGGGCGGAAGCTGAGTTTCGGGGGGCTGAACCGTCCGAGGTCGAGTCCCGAGCTCGGTCACTTGCCGCTCACCTCCTCCAGTTGATCGTCGGTCAGCGGATCGGAGGCAAAGGGCAGCGCGAACGACTGACCGCGATCGGCTACCACTTCTAGCAAAGCCGGGTCATAAGCGTGACAGGCGAGGCAGGTCGTCTGACCATCCCTGGGAAAGTCGTGTGGCACATCCGGGGCGCCGTTCTTCCCCGTTCCGTGGCAGCTTTGGCAAGTGGCGGGTCTTGCCTCCGAGACGTCGATGGCGTGAGGGATGTTGGCGGGAGCGTCGCCACCCATCCAGATGAACGAAACGGCCAGCCCAAGTATCACCGCCATGAAGGCGCCGAGCGCGGTCAGCGCGGTCCGCATCGCACTCGGCTCTCTGGCTTTACGCTCCCGTATCTCCGGGAACCAAGCAGCCAGCGCGATCCAACCTATGCCCCACGCGATGGCCAGAACTGCCCAGGCCGAAGGATGAGAGGACGCATCGAAAGAAAAGAACAGCGAAGCGACGCCATAGAGAATGATGGCACCGCCGATGCCGACGGCGGTGATTCGGTGGCCGGGCGGGCGGAGCGAAGCCACCAGGCTCAAGAACAGCAGAGTAAGAAAGAACGCAGCCATGCCGCCCCAGTGGGTGGTGTGGTCCTGCGCCTGATTGGCGGCCCTTTCTAACTCGCGCCCAGCCGCGTCCACCAACGGAAGCAGCGCGATCGCGGTCATGGCAAGTCCGGCTCCGAACGGCCGGGGTGGGGGCCATAGCAGTCGTTTTCGTTGCGGGTGCAAGACCGCAGCCACCACAACGGGAAGGAGGTAAACCACTGAGAGCCACTCGAACCGATCGATGGCCCGCCACATCACCACGGTGAACACAACCGTGACGACTACGAGCTGTTGCATCCCGGCGATGTTCTGGCCGGGCTCCCGGCGCTGGGTCAAGGCACCGACGAGCGCCAGCGCGAACAGAATCCCGAAGGAGATCTCGTGGACGCGGTGCGAGACGGGCGCGGCGCCTTCGACTTCCTCGTATGTCTCGAGGAACCAGCCCAGACCGATGAGGAGGAGCGGGCTGAAGACGACGATGACGGCAACGGTCACCCAGATGGCAACCTGGAAGCCTTGTACCCACAGTCTGCGTTCGGTCATCGCCACCTCCCAGAGCGCAGCAATCTACGCCGGCGGAGGCCTGTCAGGTCTTAGCCCTTTTCGTTACCCCAGCCGACGGGCTTGCGGATCCAGGTTCTGATCATCGAGTTGTAGCGGACGTTTCCGAAGCGTTCCCACTGACGCTTCCGATCGACCTTCGCCTTCTCCATCTCGACGTTCGCGTCCGATCCGAAATACTCAGCTACCGCCCGCAACGTGTGGTGCCACATCTTGTCCTCGGTGCGGCTGCCCCCCATCATGAACCCGGCTTCGTACAACGGGTCGTTGGCACGCATCAGCAGCTGCACCTGGGCAATAGTCTCGTCGTCTTCTTCAAAGGCGCTGAAGGTGATCCACCCGGCAAATGGGTGCCCTTGGGGAGTCATGTACGAGAAGGAGGTGTCATCGACATAAAGCACGAATACGCCCGTCGAGAGCTTGACGGGTCCCTGCTTGGCGTTGATAACACCGACTTCGCCCGGCTTGATGCCCGTAATCGGTGCGTAGAACCGGTTGGTGGCGGGCCAGAACTCGCCGTACTCGGCCTTCCAGGTCGAGATGACCTCCTCCGGCTTGACGTCACCGATCTTCACGCGGTAGGTCTTCTGCCACATCTGACCAAATCCCTGGAGCGGGCCTGTCAGCTGTCTCCCTTCGACGTTGAGGTTCAGAGCCTCGGGCGAAATGTCACCGACATGCAGCTCCTCGACGGGCGGGGCCCAGTTTTCCTCGTCGCTCTGCTGTGGCATGGCTTCTCCTCTCATACTGCGGCGATTGCGGCTACTTCGTCCGAATAGATGTGAATGGCGTCATCGAGGCGTGTGAGCGAGAAGATCTGGCGATAGTGGTCGCTCAACCCGAACGCCAGGAGCTGGTGGCCCGCTCGCTGAGCCCTGATGAGGGTGGTTACCAAGAGCCCAATCCCACCCGAATTCATGTACTCGAGCCCCTCGAAATTGAGGATCACGGCCTTGACCTCACCATCCGAGGCCTCCTCGTGGGCTTGGGCGAGGGCGTCCTCGGCGAAGGCCGTGATCTCGCCGTTGATGTCGATGATCTTGGCGCCGCCGCCGCCGTCCCTGACGTCCATCGTGACCTGTGCTTCGGGCATGCTTTCCTCCTAAACAGCCGCGGTGGCGGCTTGCTCGTCGTCGTGGATTTCCATGAAGTCTGACAGCCGAGTGATTGCAAAGATCTCCCGGTAGTGATCGCTGAGACCGAATGCCGACACGGGCCGATCAGCGGCTCTGGCTTTCGCCAGCATCCCCACGATCACTGCGATTCCGGTTGAGTTGATGTAGTCGACGTTGGTGAAGTTGAGAATCAGGCGGCCGGAACGCTCGGCCGCTTCCTCGTACGCTGCGTCGAGCCCCGCCGCGGCGGACCGATCGATGTCGCCCACCAGATCGACCACTGTCGAATTGTCTTCTGTTCGCACCGAGGCCTCGAATGGAGTACCTGGCATCACTTCTCTTCTTCCAGGTTCATCACTAGCTCCACCGTGTGGTGGTTTTCGTCGCTGGTTGTTCGCAACTCGTCGACCATGTGCTCGATCAAGAAAAGGCCCCAGCCGCGTGGACTCTGCTCTCCCGCCAGCTTGGCCTCGAGGTCGGGAGTTTCGGGCTCCGGGATCTCTCGACCTCCGCCGTGATCCGTGATTCTGACCGTCACGGCTGTAGGACTCGCCAGGACTTCCACGTCGACCGGCAGCTCTGCCCGGCGCCTATTGCCATGCTCAATTGCGTTCATGGCTGCCTCCGAGACCGCGGTGGCCAACCTCTGGACCTTGTCTTCTGGCAACCCGAGCCCCGCCACCGACTCAACCACCTGGTCGATGACACTGCGCTCGTTCCCATCCTCGGAGGGAACGCTGAACGAGTCGAGCTCCTCCATCTGGGTCTCTCCGCTCTCGAAGGTGCTGGCGTTGGCGGCGGCCGAAGTTGTTCGGCGGACTGATACCAACGTTACGTCGTCTTCCTGTTCTTCTGGGCTTCTTC
>JBHICV010000214.1:0-3474 GCA_046759765.1 Acidimicrobiia bacterium | reverse complement strand
GATTCGGTAGGCGGGGCCGGTTCGGCGACTTCCAGGATCGGGATGATCTCTCGACTAGTCAGGAACATATCGGCCAGGGTCTCGATGTCCGCTCGGGTTGCCCCACCAGGGAGGGAGGCGGCGATCTCCTTGACCACCTCGGCCCGACCGAACGTCGACTGCTTCTCCGTGAGGCCCTCACGGGATGCGAGACGCTGGGCCAGAAGCGCAGGATCAGGCAAACGGATCTGGCGGCTCCGGTGCATCATCCGACCGATGACTCTGCGCGTCAGACCTACCTCGGCTGCCCGCCGTTGCCACTCCGCCTCCAGGACCTCGAGGGGATGGTCCTGTTTAGGGCTGCGGGTGGCCAACACGGCCGCCTGCCGAGCCGCCGGGGTCTCGGGCAGACCCTGCTCCTCCCGCCACCCCTCGAGTTGGTTCCGTCTCTTCGAGAAGGCACCGATCTGAGTTCGGGTGAAGCCTGCAATGTCGGCCATCCCGTTGTGCACCGGCTGCCAGCGCACGCCCAGCCGCTCCGTCAACTCCCTGCGCAGCACCGCCTCATGCAGGTAGCCGGCGGCCAGCTGATGCCGATACAACAACCGGCCGTCCAAAGTGCGCCACAGCCCGTCGGTGCCTTTGACCTTGTTGGCCACCACCACGTGGGTGTGCAGCTGAGGATCATCAGCCCGGGAAGTGAACTCGGTAAACGAGGCCGCCACATAGCCCGAAGTCCGAATCGGCCAGGTCTGCACCCGAAACCGCGGCGACCCGTCCTCGTTCAGCACCGGATTCCCGTTGTCGTCCAGCACCGGGGCCTTGCTAGCGCCTCGAGTGGCCGAGGCGACGGATTCCAGATATCCGAACGCCTCCGTGGTGGCCTCGTCGAAGGCTTCCAGCACCTGCTGGCGGGTCTCTGGGTCGCCGAGGGCCCATAGCAGCGACACCGACTTGTCCGCCGAAAAGGTCAGATCCCAGGCCGCCACCCCATCCCTACGCAGCTGCCGGCCCAGCCGCTCCCCAGTAGCCGGATGCTCACCATCGAACAAACGCACCAGCCCCTCCGCCGACACGCTGCCCTCCAGACCTATCTCCGTGGCGCCGCTGCCCCGCCAGTGGCCGGTGGCGGTGCCACCCCGCAGGTAATAGTCCTCCCGCGGCGACAGCTCCCCCAGCTTCTGCAGGTAATAGTCCTTCGCCGCCTTCGCCAAACTCAACACCCCAGGCCTCCGGGAGCAACTCGTTGCAGATGCGTATGGCTTGAAAGGGTTCGGTGTGTTTGGAGGTGAATCTGAGTGGGGAGGTGATCGTCGATCGAGGTGACAGCTGTTCGATGCTTGGTGGCTGCTTGGGATCGGTCCTCCTCGGTTTGGTCCTCGTAGGTGAGCTTTCGGTGAGAGACCGTTAGGTCGAGGTCTCCTCCATGAACTTGGCTTGCTGTTACGGGGATTGATTCGCAGCCTCTGTCAACATCTGAGGAGAGCTTCAGTCGACGATGGTCAGCGACTCTTGGAACCGTGGTCCTGTCATCGTGCGGGCCATTTCCGTGCGTCTGAACGCGCTCCATGACCTCCTATCAGACGAGCTGACCCTTTCAAACCAGTCGCAAACACCCTTTCAAACCAGTCGCATGGATGTCGCGGAGATCGTCAGAACCCTTCGACCACAACGCTTTTCAGCTCAGTGCCGTGCAAGGCGAAATCCCGGTGGTTGGAGGAGCCTTTTCGATTCCATAGCAGGATCCGGCATCGACTTTGCGATCGGATTGAAAGGGTTAGGCGCGACCATTCCGGGCATGGACGGCCTTGTTCGCCTTCTTACTGCCCGGGAACTCGCGGCGTACCTTGAGGTGCCCGTAGCCACCCTGTACGCCTGGCGCCATAGAGGAGCAGGCCCACGAGCGTTCCGAGTCGGCCGACATCTCCGGTACCGGTCGTCGGATGTTGAGGAGTGGATCCGGCACCAGCTCGAGGACGCCAAGCGGCGCGCGGATGCGGATCCGATCCTGTACCTTCGAGGATCGCAGGGAGGTGAGAAGCGAAGTCAGCGCGGCACTGGCGCGCCGAGTGCTAGATCGCATCCCTAGCGGAGAGGGACTCTCAGCGCTGCCATCGGGCGGCTGGGACCCCGGGAGAATCAGCTGCGAAGGAGTCCGTATGTCGTACCGAAGGAACAATCCCAGTGGTCATATCGAGAAGCGCGGCGACGCCTGGCGCGTGGTCATCGAAGCGGGTCGGGATCCAGCTAGCGGGAAGCGACGGCGGATCGTTCGGTCGGGCCTCAACTACCAACTCGCCCGCCGAGAGCTGAGGCGATTACTCACGGACCTGGAGGAGCAGACCTACGTCGAGCCCTCCCAAACGACCGTGACGAGCTACCTCTGGGCCTGGTTTCAGGGCCACGCCATGGTTGCCGCCGAGAACACCCTCGAGGTGTACGGCCACCAGATCCGCGCCTATGTCGTTCCGTACATCGGCGGCATCCCGCTCCAGGACCTGGCTCCAACCGACTTGGACCAGCTGTATGCCACTCTCCTGCGGAGTGGTCGTCGGAATGGCACCGGCTTGGCCCTCAAGACGGTGCGGAACGTTCACGTGATGCTGCATCGGGCGCTCGAGGACGCGATGGAACACGACCTGATCCGCCGTAACCCGGCTGGTCGGGCCAAACCCCCCAGCACAAGGCGAGCCCGGAAGCCTGCTGCCGAGCGGCCGACGTGGAGCTCTGAGGAGGCGAAGGCTTTCCTCTCCTACGTCGTCGAGAACCGTCTCCGCGCCCTCTACGCGCTCGTGCTCACCACGGGGCTACGCCGCTCAGAGGTCCTCGGCGTGTCGTGGAATCGTTTGGACCTCGAGGACGGACACCTCACAGTGGTGCAAGCCTTGGTGGAGGTAGGAAACCGCCCCAAGCTCAAGCCCCTCCCCAAGACCGACCACTCCCGACGGCGCATTGCCCTCGATACCGAGACTGTTGGAGAGCTCCGGAATCATCGGAAGCGCCAGCTCGAAGAGCGCCTGGCGGAGGGAGACAGGTATGACGACCAAGGCCTCGTCTTCGCTCGGCAGGACGGATCTCCCATCCGACCCTCTTGGCTTTCGCGGACCTTTAGTGGCTTGGCTGCCGGCGCCGGCCTACCTGATCTGAGCCCCCGCTCCTTCCATGGGCTTCGGCACACCTACGCGACGCTGGCGCTCGAAGCAGGCGTACCGATCGAGGTCGTGTCCAAGCGTCTCGGTCACGCCTCGATAGCCACTACCGCCGACCTCTATCAGCACGTCACCCGGCACGTGGATAAGGACGCGGCGGAGGCCGTAGCAGGCCTCATCTTCGCCGGCTCCTAGAGGCTGCGGGCACCTAAATGGGCACCTCGGCGTGAATTGGCACCTGACTCGATCCACCCGCAGGGCAAACCCCAGGCCTCTGACCTGGGGTTTCGCGTGTCGGAGGAGGGATTTGAACCCTCACGCCCATTAGTAGGGCACTAGGCCCTCA
>JBHICV010000213.1:0-3502 GCA_046759765.1 Acidimicrobiia bacterium | reverse complement strand
GTCCGGTCGGATCGCCTCGAAGACGACCACGAGGTTGGCGCGTTCGATCTCAGCTCCCCCACCCCAGAACGACCCACCGCGGTTGATCAACGCAACGGTCAGCTGTTCATCTCCCGGGTCGATCACGTGGGCGAAGGCAGCCTGGACTTGGCCGGCGATCTCGACTTGCACGTCAACGAACAGCATGTCGTTGGGCGCAGGCTCACCGAAGGCGCTGGCGTTCTGGAACGCCGGGCCCAGGTCGATCAGCAGCAGCACGGCAACGAACCAGGAGAGCACGCCGGCACCCTACCTACCATGGTCGGCGTGAGTGAGACGAGCGCCGCCGAGGTCGAAGGCACCAGCGTCCTGGTAGTTCAGGGTGACCTGACCAAGCAGCCGGTCGACGCGGTCGTCAACGCCGCCAACGAGTGGCTGAAGCACGGCGGCGGCGTGGCAGCCGCCCTCGTCCGGGCCGGCGGCGAGGCCGTCCAGCAGGAATCCGACGCCTGGGTGAACGAGCACGGCCCGGTGGCCACGGGTTCGGCCGCGGTGACCTCCGCGGGGGCCATGCCGGCTCGTTGGATCGTCCATACGGTGGGACCCCGATACGAGGAGGGTCAGGACAACGAAGGCCTGCTGAGGGCGGCCGTGGAGGCCGCCTTGAATGCCGCCCACGAGACCGGCGCTTCGAGTGTGGCGTTCCCGGCGATCTCGGCCGGGATCTTCGGCTATCCGCGGGCGGAGGCGACCGCCGTGATCGCTTCGGAGATCGTCGCCTGGGTCCGGTTCCACCGCGACGCCCTCGGGGAGGTGCGGCTCGTGGGATTCGACGAAGGAACTTGTGAGGACTTCGCCCGCGGGTTGCAACCCTTCTTGTGACGCTGAGCCCGACTCAGTACGGGTGAGCGTCACAAGAACGATGATTTGGCGAGTCAGGCATTCCACGGGCCTCCCGCGCCACGAGCAATCAACAGCTTCTTGAGTGTGTCCGGACGGTTGGTCATGATGCCATCGACTCCCATGTCGAGGAGCAGGCTCATCTCCGCGCCGTCGTCGATGGTCCATGCGTGGACCTGTTTGCCGACCGTATGGGCTGCCTCGACGAAGGACCGGTCGACGACGGTCATCGGACCGTAGTACATGGGAACCTGTAGCGCGATACCGGCTAACCGGAGCCCCCGGTGGTTGCGCGACATGAGCCAGAACGCCCCGATCTCGCCGCGGGACGTCGATGTGGCGACCCGACCTCCGGTCTCGGTGCGGAACTCCTTCAGCCAGCCATCCTTGTAGCCGGCGACGAGAACCCGGTCCCAGAGATCGTGTCGGTTGATGAGCTCGGCGAGAGGCTTGGCCATGCCCCCGTGCTTGAGCTCCAGGGTGAAGAAGGTGTCGGGCCAGGTCGTCAGAACCTCGACCAGCGTGGGGATCGTCAGGCCGTTGCCGCGAAACGGATAGTCCTCCTCCGGCTGGAACCGGTAGCCGGCATCGAGGGACTGCAGCTCGGCCGCTGTGTAGTCACCGACCGTTCCTGAGCCGTTGGTGGTCCGGTCGAGCGTGTCGTCGTGAACCAGCACGATCTGGTCGTCTCGTGTCAGGTGGAGGTCGGTCTCGTAAAACCGGTAACCCAGCTGGTAGGACTGCTGGAACCCCTCCATGGTGTTCTCCGGCCACAGCGCCGCGCCGCCCCGGTGGGAGAACGCAATCGGATGCTCCTGGGCCAGAAAGGGGTGGAGCTCGGTCACTCTGCTTTCCTGTCAATGGAGTGCGCGCATAGCGGCCTGTGCTGTTTCGGGAGATAGTTAACAGTGTTGTCGCGCGACATGGTTAACACCGGGGTGTCGTGGCCTGGAGTATTGGGCTATGGCACGGAGGATGTTGACCATGGATGTGAAGGTGAAGGCAGCGGTCGCGGCTGGGTTAGAGACGACGAATGTCAGTGAGCTGGCCCGGGAGTTGGGGATATCGAGGGTGTGGCTGTATGAGCTGCGACGCCGTTACGAGACGGAGGGTCTGGCCGGGTTAGAAGCGAGGTCCCGACGGCCTCATAGTTCTCCTGGGCAGATGCCAGCCGGGGTGGAGGATGAGGTGGTACGGCTCCGCAAGGAGCTGACCGATCAGGGAGCCGATGCGGGGGCAGCGACGATCCGTTGGCATCTGCAACGCTCCGGGATGAAACGGTTGCCTTCGGAGTCGGCCATCTACCGGACTCTGAAACGGAGAGGCCTGGTTGAAGATGAGCCTAAGAAGCGTCCCCGTTCTTCCTATAAGAGTTTCGAGTTCGGGCTGGTGAACGAGTGCTGGCAGATCGACGCCTGTGATTGGAAGCTCCGAGACGGCCAGAAGGTGGAAATCATCAATATTGAGGATGACCATTCCCGGCTGTCGGTGGCTTCCCAAGCGGTGTCGTCCACAACCTGTCAGACGGCGTTTGAGACGCTGCTAGCTGGGGTTTCCGGCTGTGGGCTACCCGCCCTGCTGCTGTCGGACAACGATCTGGCCTTCTCCGGCAAGATCCGAGGCCACCAGGTGGCCTTCGAGAAGAACCTGCGTGCCTTGGGGGTCAAACCGATCACTTCCACCCCTCGTCATCCCCAGACCTGCGGCAAGGTGGAACGGTTCCAGCAGACCCTCAAGAAATGGCTCCGCGCCCGAACCCGGGCCAGCAGCCTGGAGGAGCTGCAGGAGCAGCTAGAAGACTTCCGAGTGTTCTACAACCACAACCGGCCGCATCGGTCACTGAGACGGAAAACCCCCGGCGAAGTATTCGAAACTCATCCCTGCACCGGACCACAAACCGGAACCCAGTCCGAGGCTCCGGCACCGCGGGTGCATTCCCTCACCGCCACCGCCGACGGTGTGATCCGGGTACTAGGCCACTCTGTCGGCCTGGGAATCGAGTGGGCCCACCAGCCGGTCCAAGCCATCAGCCAAGGCCTCGACCTAGCCGTCTTCACAGGCGACCAGCTCATCCGCAGCCTCACCATCGACCCGAACCGCTACTACCAGCCCACCGGAAAACCCAGAGGACCCAAACCCAAGAACGACCCCTACTGTTAACTATGACGCGCGACACCCTGTAAACGATGTCGCGCGACATGACAGTTCGCATAGCGCGCACTCCATTGACACGAAACACTTACGAGAGCGCCTCCACCAAGGCGGGCAAAGCCACCCCGGCCGATTCCTCGATCTTGACCTTCGCCAGGTAGTCGTGATCCGTCGCTCCGAGGTTGATGATGACGAGTGGAGCGCCTCGCTGGGCGGTCTCGAGGGCGATGTTGGCGGCCGGGTAGACGGAGAGGGTACTGCCCACGGCTAAGACCGCGTCTGCCGAGGCGGCCATGCGGTAGGCGCGCTCCATCTCCGAGGCCGGCAGCAGCTCTCCGAACATGACGGTCGCCGACTTGACGATGCCTCCGCAGTGGGGACAGTCTGGATCCTCCTCACCGGCCTCCACTCGGGTGACGACATCCGCAATGGGCCACGTCGTCCCACAGGAGACACATCGGGCCTGGCGCAG
>JBHICV010000212.1:0-3508 GCA_046759765.1 Acidimicrobiia bacterium | reverse complement strand
GCGTGTAATTCATCGAGGTGGTCGAGCCCGTTCTGTGAATGCGGCTGCTCCACACGGGCTCGACTCCGTAGGACTCCCGAATAGCCCTCTCAGATGTCAGAGAGAGCGTCGTGACGCGGATTCGTTCCCGTCTAGATCGTGGATGGCAACCCTTTCAAACCAGTCGCAAACTCTCTGTTTTCCCTGTTCAGGGGAATGTTCGAGTTAAGGGAAGACATCGCCAGCGTCACCCCCGTGCGCGCGTTTTGAAAGGGCTCTTGCGATCGCGTTGAAAGGGTTCGCCGCTCAGATGGACGTTCATGACGGTTCCTCTCCAGACGAGAGCCGGCTACAGCTCCGCCTACGTCACTCGAGTCTCCCTCCGAACGGAAAGAGGCACCATCCATCAAGAGCTGAACCCGCAAATACAAGAAAAACCTCAGATCCAATACGTTCCGAGGCCCAGCAGCACGAAGAATGGGCTACGGAATGTCTGTGATCGTGTAATCAACGAAGAGTCGTGACCCCACCATCCAGCGAACAAGCCGACCCATCACACGCTCGAGAGCGAACCGACATCGGCACTCAGATCGATCTCGCCCAGAGAGCTTCAGTCGCAACACGGGACCCCCACCCTTTCAGTCACACGCATGTGCAACAAGTTGCGGCGGTTAACTGGTTAACCGACGTGGTGACCTGATGGGTTTGGATCGTGGCGCGTTGGCCAGGATCGACCGCCGAGTCTTCGCCGAACTCAATCACACGGATGGAGTGCAAGCGGTCAAGGTTCCGGTCTCGGATGCGGCGTGGTCCACCTGGCGGAGGTATTGCGAGGCGCTCGGCATGTCGATGGGCGAGGGCGTGGCCAGCCTGATCTCGACTGAGCTGGAGACTGTGGTCGGCGACGGTGGTGACAGCCAGGCGGTGTTCGCAGGCCGCGCCGAACAGCAGGCGCAGGAGCGATTATCACGTCTTGACGCTCGGGAGCGGGAGCTAGATATCCGTGCAGAGCGACTACGGAGGCGGGAGGACCAGCTGCGCGTGTGGGAGCAGCGAATCCGGGCTGAGAGGACGCCTAGCCGGCAAGTCCAGGTCGCGGCGAAGGTCGGTCGCAATGAGCGGTGTCCGTGCGGGTCGGGGCTCAAGTACAAGCATTGTCACGGCCTACCCGGACGTAGCAGCTGACTGGAGCTGAGGGCAGGGATCAGGTCAACAGGCGCGTGGCGTCGCCACCTGTTCAGAGGCGCAGATTGAATCTCGTATGGGTGTCAAGCGCTGTTTTTCGCGTTCTTGGTTGGTTGGGTTGTCAAGCTGCGGCGCGGGTTGGGCGGACACGACAGGGCTGGGCCACGCCGGGTTTGGTGGGCTTCCTTCTGTTTCTCCCGTTGCAGCTGACCCAGTGGATTGTTGTTGCTCCGCTCTTCGACGAGTTCTTTCGTTGGGACTGACTGGCTGGCGACCATGTCCCCCTTGGCGGTGGTCGATGGGGGTCACTCTGACGGGGCACTCTCGCTCACGTCTATCTCTCCGGACATGATCTGCTCTTGGAGGTCTTCGAGTGTCGCGGCCACGCCCTCGAGATGTCCGCCGCTGGTGGAGAGCCGTACGCCCTCGTTGCTGAGATCGAACTGCGGAGCCTGCTGCGGGTCTCCGCTCATGACGGCGTTCTTGATCTCCAAGAGGACGTCGATGGGTACCTGCTTCACGACTGAGGTGAGCACGTGCGGTTTGAGTTGGTCGGGCTGGATCAGATATTCGTCGTAGTCGGCACCGATGCCCCAGCGGTGGGTGTCGGTGTCCTCCGACATGCGGCGTGCCGCCTCGAAGATCCGGTTTCCGGATTGACCCGCCGCATGCAGCACGACGTCGCATCCTTTCGAGTAGAGCTCGCTGGCCGCTTCCCGCCCGTGAGAGGGGTCCTCGAATGCCGACACGATGTCGTCCTGCTCGGTGAGATAGGTCTCGTGAACCTCCAAGTTCGGATCGACGTGACGAGCACCGGCGACGAAACCGTTCCGGAACCTGGCCATTACCTCCCGCACCGGCAGGTGCTTGTTCGTGGCGAGCCATCCCCCACGAGGCTCCGGACTCATTCCTCCCAGGAAACCGAGACGACCGGTCCGCGTGACCGAAGCGGCGGCGACACCCGCCAGGAAGGAGCCCTGGTCGTCCCGCCAGCTGTTTGCTGCCAATTCCAGCGCCGTCCGGACCGCGTGCCGTTCGCCCTCCAGCAGGACAGACCACATCCGATCCTCGGGTCCGCGCAGGCGGGGGTCGGTCCGTTGCGCCAGTCTCAGCAGGAAGCCTCGCTCGTTCAAGGGGGCATAACCGCGGGCAATCTTCTCGTGCGCGTACCGACGCAGGCTGTCGAGCAGTTCGTACCAGGTCTGACCATCTCGCTCTTCGCGGATCAGAAGTGACTTGTCGACGAGACGACCCAACACGTCCCGTACCTCGGCGTCGTCGATCCCTTCTCCCCCGCAGACCACCTCGGCGCCCGCCAGGGGGAAGCTCCGCCGGAACACGCCGAGACGACCGAAGAGCTCCTGTTCCTGGGGATCGAGGAGCTCATAACTCCAGTCGATCGTGGCCTCGAGAGCTCGATGTCGGCTGGGCGTCGCTCGGGCACCACCAACCAGCAGGGCAAACCGATCGTCGAGCCCCGCCTCGATTTCGGTCAGGGTCATGTTGCGCACTCGGGCCGCAGCCAGCTCGATGGCGAGCGGAACGCCGTCCAACAGACCGCAGATTCGCGCCGCGCGAACCGCCGACTCCCGATCGAGCTGAAAGCCGGGGACGACCGAACTGGCCCGATCGTGGAAAAGCCGAACGGCCGCGAACGCCACCAGATCGTCAACGGACAGCTCGGTGTGCAGCTCGGACGGCAGCTCCAATGGAGCGACCCTCCACAGCACCTCGCCCTGGCTCTCCAGCGGTTCCCGGCTGGTGGCAAGGATTCTCAGTTCGGACACCGCCGCTAGGAGCTCCTCGGCCAAGAGGGCGGTCCCCTCGACCACCGCCTCGCAGTTATCGAGCACGATTAGCAGCTGCTGGTCTCGTAGGAAGGAGCACAGGGCTTGAACACTCCCATCCTGTTCGGGCGGCAAGTCCCAGATGGAACCCACCGCCGCCGCGACGTGAGCCGGGTCGGAAACGCCGGAGAGGTCGACGAGCCACGTGCCGTCGCGGAAAGTGTCGGTCAACAACCGCGCCGCTCGGACAGCCAGACGTGACTTCCCCACGCCTCCGATCCCAAGCAGGGTGACCAGACGGGATGACGCCAGCAGACTTCGGATCTCCTCAACCTCCCGCTCGCGCCCCACGAAGCTGTTTACCTCGGCCGGGAGGTTGTGAGGCGTGTCTGACATTGTGGAAAGGGGCGGAAAGTCAGCCGGTAGACCGCGGTAGGTGAGCTGGAAGACATGCTCATTGCGGTCCAGATCCCGAAGCCGGTGCTCACCCAAATCAGCCAACCCCACATCATCGGCGAGTTGGTGCTCCACTATCTCCCGCATGCTGCGAGACACCA
>JBHICV010000211.1:0-3568 GCA_046759765.1 Acidimicrobiia bacterium | reverse complement strand
AGTCCGGCGTGAAGAAGCGGGTCGGCTCGCCCGAGGGGTCCCACTCGATGGGAAATGATCTCGGCTCGTACTCCCACTCGATGTCGTAGAAGTCGAGCAGGCGCGCGAACTGACGCTCGCTGGGATGCGCAAATTCCACAAGCTCGGCGGGGGAAGCCTCGAAAGGGGCCTTGTTCCCGCTGGTCAGTGTGCTTTAGCCTCCATCGCCTCGGGCTCGGCGGGCTCGGGAAATAGCTCGTGGAGCTCTCCTTCGAGCTCTTCCTGGACTGGCCCCACTGCGATACCGAAGACACCCTGGCCACCGCGGAACACGTCCACGACCTCATCGGGGTTACGCGCCGAGTAGATGGTCTGTCCATCAGACAGCAGGGTTACGTCCGCCAGGGGTCGGGCGCTCTGCAGCTCGACACGGAGGATCTCCATTGCGTGGCGGATCTTGTTCAGGCTCATTCCTGCGTCCAGCAGGTTCTTGATCACCTTCAACTGCACGACGTCCTGGAAGGAGTAGAGCCGCTGCGACCCGGAGCCGCGCGCGGTTTGAATCGAGGGACGCAAGAGATCGGTCCGGGCCCAGTAATCGAGTTGTCGATATGTGATACCGACCAGCTTGCACACCTGAGGCGCCCGGAATCCTTGGGTAGTAACCATTCGCCCTCCCTACGAAGCTTACAGCTTCGTAATTCGTTCGGCGGCCAAGCTAGGGATGCCCTGGGGCGATGTCAACGTTCGATCTGCGCAAGCAGCGAGAGCCGATAAAGCTGGTCTTGCGTCCCGATCCCATACAAGACCTGTCCCGGCTCGATCACGACCTCCGGATCGGGATTGAGCGCGAGGTCTCCCTGGGCGTCCTCGATCGCCAGAATCAGGGCACCCGTCTGCTCTCGTATTCCAGACTCCTTCAATGAGACGCCCACGAACGGCGAGGAGCCTTCGATGTCGAAAGTATGTATCTGCAGTTCCACCAAGCCGCCCTCAACGACCAGGTCCAGGAACTCGGCCATCCCAGACCCGAGCGCAAGCGCGGCCAACCGATGAGCGCCGACTCGCTGAACAGCAACAACTCGGTCGGCACCGGCAAGCACCAGCTTCTCGTAGGACTCCTCGACCGATGCCCGCGCGACGACCCATAAACCAGGATTCAGCGCCTTCGCGGAGAGAACTATTACGAGGTTGTCGGAGTCCTCTTCGACGCAGGCAATCAGCGCCCGCGCTCGATGAATCCCTGCCTCTTCGAGCACGCGGTTGGTGGTGGCGTCGCCCTCGACCACGAGCGCTCCGGCTTGGCGGGCTTCCTCGGCCGCCTCCGCTCGGTCCTCGATGACCACGACGGATGCTTGTGAGGCCCGCAGCTGTTCATACGTGCCGCGGCCCACGCGGCCATAGCCGCACAGGATGAAGTGGTCCCTGATCTTGGAAACCGTCGCCTCCATCTTCTGCCTCGTCCGCCGGCCCGCCAGATTATCGATACCGACCTCGAGGGCGGAGGTGGCGGTCAAAAGCGCGGCTCCGACGCCGGTTGTGATCAGCGCAATCGTGAACACGCGTCCGAGGTCGGAAAGGGGGAATAGCTCTGCGTACCCCACCGTCGACAAGGTGATAACCACCATGTAGACCGCGTCGAGAGGCCGCGCGTTCTCGATCACCATGTATCCGACTATCCCTGTAACCAGGACGCCCAAGAGAACCGACGCGCCGATACGGACACGTCTCGCGGGTGTCATACCCCGAGGTCAGGCGCCTTCTTCCGGTGGCCCGGTGTCGAAATCGGCTGGAGTGACCTCATCCAGAAACTCGCGCATCTGTTCGACCATCTCTTCCTCGTCCTCATCGCGGAGCTCGATACCTGCCTCATCGAGCACCTGTGTCGCCGCGAAGAGGGGGGCTCCGCTCCGGGCAGCCAAGGCGATGGCGTCCGAAGGGCGGGATGAAACGCGAATCTCGTCCGCGTTTTTGTCGAAAACAAGATCGGCGTAGAACACATTGTCTCTGAGCTCCGTCACGATGACCCTGGACACAGTTGCCCCAAGGGACTCCGTTGCGTTCTTCAGTAGGTCGTGGGTCATCGGCCGCTGTGGAAGGATCCCCTCGAGAGCGTATGCGATGGCGGTGGCCTCAACCGCACCGATCCATATCGGTAAATAGCGGCTCCCATCGGACTCGCGCAACAGCACGATCGGCTGGTTAGAGGGCAGCTCGATCCGTACCCCCACCAGCTCCATCGCCACTTCACTCATGCCGTCACCCTATCACCGGGTGCGCCCAACACTCTCCTGGCGGGAAGGTCCGGATCCTCGGCTAGGGCAGAGGGATCCAGCACTGCCCAGATCGAGCGAAGATTGCGATAACGGCCTTCCCAGTCGAATCCATAGCCAATGAGGAACTCGTCTCCTGCTTCGAAGCCCCGATAGTCGATTGGGACCTCGACGATACGGCGAGAGGACTTGTCCACCAATACCACGGTGGCCAGCGATGCGGGATTCCTCGTCTCGAGCAGACGGCCGATCGTCGTCAAGGTGAATCCAGTGTCAACGATGTTGGTGACAAGGACGACGTGTCGGCCGGTCAGAGAGATGGTCGTGTCAAGGGCGATCCTGACCCGTCCTCCTTCCCCGAAACGGCTTAGAGCGAGAAAGTCGATATCAGCTTCGGCATCGACAGCTCGCACGAGGTCGGCCAAGAAGGGCAGCGATCCCATCAGAACTCCCACGAAAACCGGGCGATGCGCTCCGAAGTCTTCTTGCAATTGTGTGCCGATGCCCTGAATTCGTTCTCTCAGCTGATCCTCGCTGATGACCTCAGCCAGCACCTCAGCCATTCCAGAGCCAGTTCCAGTAATGCCCCATCCAAGCCAGCGCGTCAGCAAGTGAGGGCATCTCCCGCGGGGAACCCAGAGACAGTGGAACCCGAGCCAGCTCAGTGTCCTCCAGCGTCGCCACCATTACGGGTGTTTCTTCTTCGAAGCGAGGTTCGAAAGACACATCCGTTCTGCGGGCGGTCCTGGTCAGCAGAACTTGTGAGGAATTCTCCGCGACCAGCGGCTCTGTTCCTTCACTTCCTCGGTATTGCCCGTAAGTCGTTCCCTCAACGAACAACTCCACCAGGCGGAACTCGGAGAATCCCCACTCGAGTAGAGCACCGGCATCGTTGAAGTGAGCGGATGGTCCTTCGGATCCGAGCACCACGGCGTATAGCGTCCTGCGGTCTCGTTCGGCGGCCGCGACGAACGTCAGGCCGGCGTCGTTAGTGAATCCGGTCTTTATCCCCAAGATGCCGTCAAACCCATCCCGAAGCAGCGCGTTGGTCGTCTTGGCCACACGGACAGCTCCGTCCGGAGCATCTGGCAAGCTGTATTCCGGAGTGGCAACCGCGGTGGCGAACGCCGGCCATTCCATGCCAGCCAGGGCGATCCGCAGTAGGTCCCGCGCCGAGCTGTGGTGGCCGGGTGCGTCCAGCCCATGCGGGTTCTTGAAGTTGGTGCTCTCGAGTCCCATCTCTGCACCTCTCCCGTTCATCATGTCAACGAAGCCACTCACAGAGCCCGCGACGTGCTCAGCGATGGCGACAGCTG
>JBHICV010000210.1:0-3582 GCA_046759765.1 Acidimicrobiia bacterium | reverse complement strand
ATCACCTCCACACGTAGCGGTCACCCCAAGACCACCACCCGGAGGGGGTATATCATCGCCCACTTCGCCGAGTGCGATAGATCGGCACTTCGTGCTCGCTTCGAGGTGTGCCTTCTGTCACGGAGCGTGGCGATTGATGGCTGTCACTCGCGCTGGCGGCCGCATTGCCCGGAAATGCCGGTTCGGCTCGGACACGAACGGCTCTCCAGGTGGACACGTGGCCGAGATATGCGCTATCGGGGTCGGTGTGCTCCGATTGTCCGTTGAATGCCCCCTCAGCTCAAAGCTCGGTCACGATCTGTGCGGCTGCGAGCATGTCTCGACCGACAGGCTGTAGCTCGACCTGGGTGCATAGAAGGCCCGTCGCGACCCTCTCCACCACGCCCCACTCCCAGGTGGCGGTCAGGTCGAGTCCGGTAAGGCTCACCAATCGGTGGGCGCGATTCCACGGGCCCTCCTCCAGGAGTTCGAGCGGGTCTTCGCGCATGATGATGCCGAGGTCGTACTCAGGCTCCGCCAGTAGGCCGTCAGGATCGACCAGGCTGAAGCCGTCGTCGGATTCGAGAGCGTTCCACTGGTGAACGTCGCCGTGCACCAGTCTCGCCCGCTCGTTGTCGTGGGCGCCGATCCGCCGTTCGGCGCAGGCCAGGGCGTGGTCGATTGTCCGCTGCGGAAGCGGGCGGTCGAGCGCTTCCCAGGTGGCGGTGATGAAGTCGATCAGCCACCGGCCCTTGTCGGCTCCGGTGGGCAGGCCGCAGTCCGGCGCCGGACGCCACAACCGAGCAGCCGTCGAGCACAAGATCTCATGACGCTGCAGCAACGGAATCGAGAGGTCGAACATGGAGCGGCCGAGCCGTTCCATCAATAATGCACCTCGGGTCCGGTCGTATCTGAACAGCCGAGGACAGCCCTCACCATTGGCCAACTGCAGCACCGTGATCTCGTTCCCAGCCGCCTCGACGTTGCGAGGGATGAGCAGCTTGAGCACAGCGGAAGTGCCATTTGCCAGGCTCACCTCGAGGATGAACGATTCGGTCCCGCCCTCGAGCGAGCGGCCCGGAGTGAACTCCCACTCGTCGGCGAGCACCGCGACCAGATCTGGCAGTTGCTCGATCCACCGGGGAGCGCCCGCCATGACGGCCTTGTTCCTCACGACATCGGACACCTGAAACATGGTCAGGTGAGGCTACCGATCCGCGGCAGTCGCCCGAATCCACTGCTTGGATCCGCTGGGAGCCCTGTGGAGTACCGGCCCCCCAGCCTGGGACCACGCCCCGCTCATGACCTGGGCACGCAACTGCGGAGGCAAGCCGCACGATTACCCGCGCTTCGCTGCCGGATACGGGAGAAGCTTCGAAGGAGACGCACTCGCTGAACAGCTGGCAACGCTGCGGCTCCTGGCTCCCACCGTCAACATGGTGCTACGGGAGCAACACAGCATGCGACACCGGCTGCAGGCCCAACGCCGGCTGCGCTACTGGCTCGGGGACCCGGACCGGCCAACCTGGACAGCCCAATAGCCCACTATGGGCTCCTCTCCCGATCGATCCGCGAGAAATCAGACTGCCAGATCATGCGCCAAAACGAGCACATCGCCGACCCGCTCGTTATAAGGCACTTCGTCGTGCATCGGTTACTCGGTTTTAGATACCCACCCGAAGCGGGTCACGGGGCCCTGTCCACCCGATGACGATCCGGCGACTTCGAACCCGCATCCGCTGAGAACTTCATTGACGTCTACCGGGAGTT
Source organism: Acidimicrobiia bacterium (assembly GCA_046759765.1). Classification (GTDB taxonomy): domain Bacteria; phylum Actinomycetota; class Acidimicrobiia; order Spongiisociales; family CAZKJJ01; genus JBHICV01. The sequence goes on along the minus strand of JBHICV010000210.1, from coordinate 1,833 downwards.
GGCCTCGGGATCGGCTTCCGTACGAGGCAACGATGAGATGTCCACCCGGCTCCACCCAGCCATAGAGGCGGCGCAACCATTCACACCAGAGGTCCGTTGGACTGAGATCCAACAACGAGTAGACGAAAGTCCATTGCCGCCCCGGCCTCCACGTCCATGCATCAGCCACCGAGAAGTTCTCGGCGTGTTCCTTCAAGCGTTCTCGCGCCAGAGCCACGAGTCCGGCTCCGAGGTCGATGCCGTAAGGCACGATCTCATACCCCTTCGACATTGCCCAGTACACAACATCGGAAGCAAGAAGCCCATTGGCGCAGCCAACGTCGAGAAACTCTCCATCCCTGTTGAAACCTTCGACCAGCGGCGACCGCTCCGTTACCCATCTCTCTCTGCCACCATGAAATCCCGACTGGACGACGGGATCATCCGAGGCCAAGTAGGCGGCTTCCAGTGACTCGGCTTCGGACATGAACTCATCGTCGGGACGCGTCGTCACGACGCTCAGTCTTGCGGAATCAACTGGCGACTGAACCGCCCAGATCAGAACTGCCGGCCGATTGTGCACACCCGATCCCTAGGCCGGAATCGGCACTCCGACGGCACAGTGGGCCGACCTGTTGAATCACCTTGCGTTGAGCGAACCTCTCATGGAGGATTCGCCGATGGGTCCCGAGAGTCTCCGATGGCTCAATCGAGCAGAGTCGGGCGGGTTGTGGCTGGAGGCGCAGCCGAGCGCGGTGGACGAGTGTGCGGCCCTCTGGGACTGCGGTCCCGGAGACCTGCCCTACGAATGAGCAAAGGACCACGACTGATCATCGTGTGCGGTCTGCCCGGCGCCGGCAAGACCACCCACGGCAAGACACTCGCTGCCGAACTCGACGCCATCCGATTCTCTCCGGACGAGTGGATGAAGTCTCTCGGCATCGACCTGTGGGATGAGACAGCACGGGCACGCATCGAGGCCGTGCAATGGGAGCTAGCCCAGGATCTGATGCGACTCGGCCAGACCGCCATCATTGAATGGGGAACATGGGCGAAAGACAAGCGGGACACGCTTCGGGAAGCAGCCAGAAAGCTAGGAGCCTCGGTCGAGCTCCACTATCTCGAGCAGCCGATCGATGTCCTCTGGCAGCGAATAGACAGTAGGAGCGCCGAATCCCCACCCGTCAAACGGTCAGACCTCGAGATATGGGCAGAGAACTTCGAACCCCCTCGATTATCTGCAAGCCGGTAGGTGGGACTACGCGGTGTTGTGGACCCTACGAGATGCTGAGCGGACCTCCCGGTTCTACGAGACGGCCGGATGGTCCCTCGACGGCGCAGAGAAGGTCGAAGAGATCCCCGAGGGCAACCCTGTGGTGCAAGTCCGCTACCGAATCGATCTCCACTGAGGCTAGACCCCGCCGGCTCGCCTACTCAGTTCCCACGCATCTGTGGCGTGTCCGAGATCAATCATTCTGAGGCCCTATCGCTCACAGCTGCCGACAGGGCCGAACGATGCCTGTTTGTTTGTCAAGGGGTTCTGTGGACGCGGTGGAGCGACTCGGCTGAACCGAGGTAGTCGGTGATGCGTAGGCTGAGGAACGGCTCGGGGTGGCTGAGCTGAAGAGCCGGTGATCAGGATGGAATGCCGGCCACGCAAGCGACAGAGACGTTCCTGGGTGCCCCCCGAGCCCTACTTTCTCTGCTGTTCTGCGACCAGCTGGCGGTAGACGACGTCGGAGAGGCGTCGTTTCAGGGAACGGATGGCTTCCTTCTTTGTTTTACCTTCGGCGAGTTTTCGTTCGTAGAAGACCCGCCCTTCAGTGTTGGGGTAGCGCAATTGGGTGATGGCAA
>JBHICV010000209.1:0-3583 GCA_046759765.1 Acidimicrobiia bacterium | reverse complement strand
GCGGACGTTGAGATCGAAGGTCTGCTTTCCGCCCGAGAGCGGAAGTCGCCAAGCAAGGGCTCGAACTTCCGCTCCCAGCCACAAGCCGTCTTTGGCGGGCCGGGATCGAAGGCCTTTCGATCAGGGATGCATCGACGGTCTCAGACCGAAAACCATTCGGGCATGACGATAAGGCTGCCGCCCATCTACCCGGCGACTGGACAGACCTGTCAACAACACGACTTGACGCCCATCTCTTGGATCAGCTTGTCACGGATGGCGTCGGCGAAATCCGCATAAGAGTCGGCCGTGAGGACGAACGCCCCCTCGCCGCCGATGACATGGCCGGCGAAATAGGCCGCGAGGTCGGGCTGCTCGCTGAGAATCGCGAGTCCGTTGATGACGACGCCGCGGGCCAGCGCGCGGTCGCGCTCGCGGGCCGGGCTGAGGCCGCTGTGCCCATCGCCCGAAACGTCAATTATCTCGCGCCGGCCGTCGAAGCCGTTGGCCTCGAGTGCCGCTAGCGAATAGCGGATCGCGCCGCCGAGGCTTGTCAATCCGTGGAGCTGCCGGGGCGCAGCTTCAACCGCCACGGCAAACCGGCCGGCGCCAGCGGCGTCGCGGATCAGCGTCCAGCCCACCGCAGTGCGTTGGATCCGGGCCCCTGACCATTGGACCAGCGTGACGGCGAGCCCCCGCTCGCCGAGGCGCGCGATCGCCGCCACCACGTCCGGATGGCGGAACGCTGCAGCGATGCCACGCATCTGGAGCGCGAACTCCTCGGCGTCCACGCTCGTGGAGACATCGATGGCCAGCACCAGCTCCATGGCGGCCGGCCGTGGCGCCTGCGCCGGGGCGGCCAGTGAGAAGAGACTGATGACAGCAACCGCGGCGAAGCACCGCAGGAGGCCGGCGAACGCGTCTCGCAGCGAAGCACGCATGAGCTCGAATTCCGCATGTGAGGCTCGCTGATCGGGGTGATGCTATCGCGGCCTCGCCCGATGTGCGAGTCGTGTGCGATTTTCCGATCAATCTAGGCGTGGTGCTGCCCCTTCAATCGGGGACGCATGGTGGCACTGTCCGATAGCGTTGCTCAGGCGGCGCAAGAGACGCAGTCGTCCGGTCGTCAGAATGCGCAAGCGGTCGCTTTTCGGTCCTGCCAGAATGAGTTGCAGCTGTTGGGGGCCAAGGCCGAATTGGATCATCAACGGACCTCAGCGGCTTTGGCTCCCAGCGTCCGCTGACCCCCTGCAAGCCGACATATAGGCTGGATTTCGGCGCTAAGGTCCGCAGTTTGGGGGTAAGCGGACGATGTGGTGTGGCCCTCGGTACGTCCGGAGTTAGCCATGAGCCGACATTGAGGCTTGGCCGCTAGACTCGGTTGGCCGCCTTCCTTAAACTACCATCAACAACAAAAACGAACCTGGGGGCACGCGTGGCGAGGCGGGAAGCAACGCAGTTCCGTTTGTCACCCCGCACTCGCTTTGTTACAAAACCGTCGCATTTGGAGCCACGTCTGATTTCAGATTAGACAGTCGTTGGGAAGCCGCAGATGGTGACGACAAATCCACTGCTGAAGCTGTTCGGCCAATCGCCATTTAGGCCTTTGCAAGAACACATGAGGGTCGTCGTGCACTGCGCGGACAAGGTGCCCGGTCTTTTCGACGCCCTCTGCGCTGGCGACGAAAAGAAAATTCGCGAGATCCGTGATGATATCTTCGCCCTCGAGAACAAGGCCGACGAGATCAAGAACGAGCTGCGCTCGCATCTGCCGAAGACCTTATTTATGCCGGCAGACCGCCGCGACATCCTCGAGATCCTCGACCTGCAGGATTCAATAGCCGACACGGCGCAGGATATCGCTGGCGCCTTGATAGTGCGACGGCCCAAAGTCCTGGATTCGATACGCAGCCCGCTCATGGACCTGACTGGCCGCTGCCTCGAGGCGTGTCATCAGATGGCCAGGATTATGGAACAGCTAGACGAACTGGTGGAGACCGGCTTTCGCGGCCGCGACTCCGAGATCGTCCTCGCCATGATCGACGAACTGAACCGAATCGAGACCGACACAGATCATAAGGCCATCGACTTGCTGATCGAGCTTTTCGCACACGAGGGCGAGATTGATCCGGTTTCCCTGATGGCTTGGCATCGCCTGATCCGCTGGGTCGGTGATCTAGCCAACTATTCCGAAAAGGTCGGCAACCGCCTGCGCCTGCTGATTGCTCGTTAGCGGATCCTCCACAATAGCACGAGAGCACCCAGGTGATGGGCATCATTGCCGCGCACGGCACGTCCTTCATAGCAATCGCGGTGATTTTCGGCCTGTTCATGACCTGGGGAATTGGCGCCAACGATGTCGCCAATGCCCTGGGCATCTCAGTCGGCTCCGGCGCGATCACCGTCAGGACCGCCATCATCATCGCCGCCATTTTCGAGTTCCTCGGCGCTGCCTTCGCCGGCGGCCATGTGACCAAGACGATCCGCAAAGGCATCATTGATCCCACGCCCATCGTGGATCAGCCGGAGGTCCTCGTGTTCGGCATGTTGGCCGCGCTGTTGGCGGCCGCCATCTGGTTGATGATGGCCTCGTTCAAGGGCTGGCCGGTCTCGACCACCCATTCGATCGTCGGCGCGCTGGTCGGTTTCGGGATCGCGGGGATCGGCATCGAGGCGGTCAACTGGGGCAAGATCGGCCAGATCGCCGCCAGCTGGGTGATTTCTCCGGTTGTCGGCGGTGTCCTGGCCTTCGTCCTAGTGATCAGCATCCAGAGGCTGATTCTGCGAGCGGACAAGCCGCTCGAGAGCGCGATCAGATGGGCGCCCACTTACGCCTTCCTGGTCGGGTTCGTGATGGCGCTGGTTACCCTTTTCAAGGGACTGAAGCACCTCGATCTCGATCTCAGCATCCCGATGAGCTTCCTGCTCGCCGCCGTGTTCGGTCTGATCGTGGCCCTGGTCGGGCGTTATGCGGTGAACCGGGTTAAGATCGATCCTTCGGCCGACCGCTCCTTTCAGTTCACCAACGTAGAGCGGATTTTCGCGCCGCTGATGATCTTCACCGCCTGCGCCATGGCATTCGCGCACGGCTCCAACGATGTAGCCAACGGCATCGGCCCGCTCGCAGCGGTACTCGCGCTGGTCAGCTCCGGCGGAGACGTTGGCCAGACGTCGGCCCTGCCGTTCTGGGTCCTGGTGCTGGGCGGCGGCGGCATCGTGCTCGGCCTGGCGACCTATGGCTATCGCGTCATGCAGACCATCGGCAGGAAGATCACCGAGCTGACGCCCTCCAGCGGCTTCTGCGCCACCATGGCGGCGGCGGCCACCGTGGTGCTGGCCTCGCGCACTGGTATGCCGGTCTCGACCACCCACATCGCGGTGGGTGCGGTGATGGGCGTCGGCCTGGCCCGGGGCTTCGCCGCGCTCGACCTGCGCGTGATCGGCAGCATTTTCGTCTCCTGGGTGGTTACCCTGCCGGTCAGCGGTATCCTCGCCGCATTTCTGTATTTCACATTGAAAGGGATGTTTACGTAGGCAACTGACCTGTTGCAGTGAATGATCAGCGTTTGTGCTCAGAGATATGGTTCACTTCCGCTTTGGGTCA
>JBHICV010000208.1:0-3619 GCA_046759765.1 Acidimicrobiia bacterium | reverse complement strand
ACAACGAGAACGCGTCGCTGGAGTTCGTGAACTACCACTTCGGGGATCCCAAGTACAGCGTCGAGGAGTGTCACGACCGGGGGATGACCTTCGCCATCCCGCTGAAGGTCACGCTTCGTCTGGTGGTGTACGAGCAGAACAAGGAGGCCAAGACGCGGGCCGTCCGGGACATCAAGGAGCAGGAGGTCTATCTGGGCGAGCTTCCACTGATGACGGAAAAGGGCACCTTCATCATAAACGGGACCGAGCGCGTGGTCGTCTCACAGCTCCAGCGGTCGGCCGGCGTATTTTTCGACGATGACAAGGGCAAGACGGTCACGTCCGGCAAGCTCCTCTATTCCGCGCGGGTGATTCCGTACCGGGGCTCGTGGGTGGAGTTCGACTTTGATGCGAATGATTTTCTCCACGTTCGGGTCGACCGCCGTCGAAAGATGTCCGCCACTGCGTTCCTGCGCGCGTTTTGGTTCTTGGAGCGCGGGTGCCGGAAGCCGCAGGACATCCTGGGCGACGAAGAGATCCTCGCGTTCTTCTATGAGCTCGAGGAGGTTCAGGGATTCGAGGGCGGGATCGTGTGGAAGCGTCTGCGCCCGGAGATCCACCTCGATGAGAAGGTGGCTGAGGACATCCGGCTGCCGCGCCATCGCGAGCCTGTCATCCAGGCGGGGAAGCGGCTGACCCGGAAGATCATCGAGCAGCTCCGGGAGCATCAGGTGGAGCGGATTCCGGTGGCGGCGGAGGAGCTCGTCGGGCGGCGCTCAGGCAGCCGCATCGTAGACCCAGAGACGGGCGAGGTTCTGCACGAGGCGAATCAAGAAATCAAGACCGGCGATCTGCCCCAACTCATGGCCCGTCGGGTGGCGCCGTTCAAGCTCCTCGTCGTGAACCCCGCCAAGGTGGACGCGTCGATCTATGAAACGCTCGCGAGGGACGGGAGGGATCACTTCAAGGACCCGGATGAGGCGCTTGTGGAGATCTACCGGCGCCTCCGTCCTGGCGATCCGCCCACGGTCGAGTCCGCGCGGACACTGTTCCGTGGGATGTTCATGGATTCGCGCCGGTACGATCTGGCCCGGGTGGGACGCTTCATGCTGAACAAGAAGCTTCAGATTGACGCGACTCTAAACGCGCGGACGCTCCGGGGTGAGGATGTGGTGGCCGTTATTCGTCAGCTGCTGCTGGTGAAGTTGGGCTCCAAGCCGACCGACGACATCGATCACCTCGGCAATCGGCGGGTGCGGTCTGTAGGCGAGTTGCTCGAGAACCAGTTTCGGGTCGGCCTGACACGGATGGAGCGGGCGGTGAAGGAGCGGATGTCCATCTCGGACATTGCGAACCTGATGCCGCACGATCTGATCAATGCCAAACCTGTCTCGGCGGTCGTGAAAGAGTTCTTTGGCTCGTCCCAGCTCAGCCAGTTCATGGACCAGACGAACCCGCTGGCCGAGTTGACTCACAAGCGGCGGCTCTCCGCCCTTGGGCCCCGGGGCCTGTCGCGGGAGCGCGCCGGCTTCGAGGTGCGGGATGTGCACCCGACCCACTACGGACGGATCTGTCCGATTGAAACGCCCGAGGGACCGAACATCGGTCTCATTTCGTCGCTCTCCACGTACGCTCGGATCAACGAGTTTGGATTCATCGAGACCCCATACCGGAAGGTCGCCGATAGCGCGGTGACCGATGAGATCGCGTTCCTGACGGCGCTCGAAGAGGAGCAGTACGTCATCGCCCAGGCGAACGCCGAGCTGGACTTGCAGAATCGATTCGTCAAGGATCGCGTGCGCGCCCGGAAGGGCGGCGAATTCAAGATGGTGCTCGCCAGCGAGATCGACTTTATGGACGTCTCTCCAAAGCAGCTCGTCTCGGTCGCGGCGTCGATGGTCCCGTTCCTTGAGAACGACGACGCCAACCGCGCGCTCATGGGCTCCAACATGCAGCGCCAGGCCGTGCCCCTGCTCCAGCCCGAAGCCCCGCTGGTGGGCACCGGGATGGAGCACATCGTGGCACGGGACTCAGGGGCGGTTGTGCTCTCCAAGCGGATGGGCGTGGTGGAGTACGTGTCGGCGGACCGCGTCGTCGTGCGGGCGGAGAGTCGATCCAAGAAGGCGGACCCAGTGCAAGATCTGCCGCTGGACATCTATAACCTGACGAAGTACCAGCGCTCGAACCAGAACACGTGCATTAACCAGCGCCCGATTGTGCGCAAGGGGCAGCGTGTGCAAGCTGGCGACGTGGTCGCCGACGGGCCGGCGACGGCCCAGGGGGAGTTGGCCCTCGGACGGAACGTGCTCGTGGCCTTCATGCCGTGGGGCGGGTACAACTTCGAGGATGCCATTCTCGTATCCGAACGGCTGGTGAAGGATGATCGGTACACCTCGATCCACATCGAGGAGTTTGAGGTCCAGGCACGGGACACGAAGCTGGGAAAGGAAGAGATCACCCGGGACATCCCCAACGTCTCGGAAGAGGCGCTGAAGGATCTGGACGAGTCCGGCATCGTCCGCATCGGGGCGAAGGTGAGGGCTGGGGACATCTTGGTGGGAAAGATTACCCCCAAGGGCGAGACGCAACTCACGCCGGAGGAAAAGCTCCTGCGCGCCATCTTTGGCGAAAAGGCTGGAGACGTCCGCGACACTTCACTGATGGTTCCGCCGGGGATCGAAGGGACCGTGGTGGACGTGAAGGTGTTCTCCCGCCGTGGTGTGGACAAGGACGAGCGCGCGAAGTCCATCGAAGAGGAAGAGGTGGGGCGCCTGGAGAAGGACTACCAGGATGAGATCGCGATGGTCGAGATGGAGCGCGACCAGAAGCTGAAAAACCTCCTGGTGGGGAAAACTGTGACCCAGGACTTGTTGGATCCCATTAACAAGAAGAAGCTCGGGAAGAAGGGTGACCGGATCGATCGTCCGTACCTGGAGAACTTCTCGTGGAACGAGTTGAAGAAGATCCGCGTGAAGGAAGACGACGGCCTGCCGGTCAACATCCGGCGAATCGAGGAGCTCGCGGAGGAGCAGATTTCCATCTACGAGACTATGCTGGATGAGCGGATCGCGCGCCTCCGTCGGGGTGATGATCTGCCGCCGGGCGTGATCAAGACCGTCAAGGTCTACGTGGCGGTGAAACGCAAACTCTCGGTGGGCGACAAGATGGCGGGTCGCCATGGGAACAAAGGCGTGGTCTCGCGGGTGCTCCCCGCTGAGGACATGCCCTACCTGCCGGATGGCACGCCGGTTGAGATCGTGCTGAACCCACTCGGCGTTCCCTCGCGAATGAACGTCGGTCAGATTCTGGAAACGCACCTTGGCTGGGCCGCGCGCGCGCTCGACCTCTGGGTGGCGAGCCCGGTCTTCGATGGCGCGGCGGAGGAGGAGATCAAGGAGCACTTGAGGCAGGCCAAGCTCCCAATCTCGGGGAAGACGATGCTCTGTGATGGTCGGACGGGCAAACCATTCCACCAGGAAGTGGCGGTCGGGCAGATTTACATGATGAAGCTGGCGCACCTGGTGGAGGACAAGATGCACGCGCGGTCGATTGGCCCCTACTCCCTTGTCACGCAGCAGCCGCTCGGGGGAAAGGCGCAGTTTGGAGGCCAGCGATTCGGCGAGATGGAAGTGTGGGCGTT
>JBHICV010000207.1:0-3637 GCA_046759765.1 Acidimicrobiia bacterium | reverse complement strand
GCTTGTGAGGGACTCTGCTGCTCTGCGAGGGCCGGATGGCCCTGTTCTCACTCATGGAAGGAGACCAAGTTCCTTAGGAGAGGAGAGCGACCACCGGGAGGGTCTGATGTCTGAGCAGAGCATGTCGTCTACCGGTAGGGCTGGACACTTCGACCGAGACTCTCCCCTATGTCAGCACGATCACTACCGGCAACAAGGCACACACGGTTGCGCTGGTCGGACCCCAATACCAGGGGTTGATACCGGCCAACCGAGTCGATGGGGTGATCACCAGTAGAGGCCAATTCCTCGGCAAGGACCACGAAATCGATACCGGAAACGACCGTGTTGCCCTCCCGGTCAGTGAGGGTCCACTCGAAGCGAGCCCGCCCGGGATGCGAGTCGACCCCACTCGTCGTTAACGAGCCGGGAAGAGCGCGTGGAAGGCGCCCATGTGGTTGGCCGAGGCCTCCCTTCCCTCCACAAAGGACGTCGGGTCCGAGTAGACACCATCATCGGTCCAGGCCTTGGTTAAATGCTCGAGGCGGGCGTCTTAGTCCAACTCGTCGCACGCCTGCCAATAGGCCTCCAGGACCTCTATGTGCGACAGCGCAATCCCTCCGACGAGTCCTATGTCTGGAGTTGCGGACCCTACACACAGTCACCCCGGGCAGGCTCGGTTCGGCCCGCGGGGATCTGCGTCACGTTGAGTGGTCAGCTAGGTTCCTTCGCGCGGAATCCGCGGTCTCAGCAGTTTTGGGGGAAGAGTGGGGGAGCTCGCGTTTCTTGCTGGGTCCACTAATGGCAACGTGACATCGGCTGGTGGGCTTGCGCCCGCAGTCGGCGTGATCGCCTGACTGACCGTGTTCCGCTTTCAGCGAAGGCGCTTCCAGTGGTGGCTCCGGCAAATCACAGACCGGCAGATCAACGCGTTCGCTCGTGTAGGCGTGGCGGTCGTGCTTTTGGCGGCGGCGGGGTTAGCCCTGAGCAATTGGTTGTCACAAGACTCAAGCTCCGAGCCTTCCGGCCAACTGGCGGCCGTGGGCCAACTCCTGCCCGGTGACGGTCTGCCGCCGCAGGTACAGGGCCCGGGCGAGGTTGAAAGCACGACGACGAGCTCGAGCCCGCCACCGACCGCTCCGGCATCCCCACCCGCGACCACTGAGGTGCTGGCGGCTGGAGACCCAGTACCCACTACCACCGCTCCGTCGGCCCCGCCATCTGAGGACCCGACAACCTCGACGACTGAGGCGACGCCACCCACTACCAAACCGGCCACGACCACGACGCTGCCGACAACCACCACTTCGACGACCGCAGCACCGACTACAACGACCTTGCCACCGACAACGACCATTCTCGAAGAGCAGCTGACGGTCGCAACGATGACGCCCAGCGAAATAGAGGCGGGGTCGTCTGTGACCGCAGAGATCACCGGCTCAGGGTTCGTCGCCGGCCTTACGGTCACCTTCTCCGGGGGTCAGGGACCCAGACCGCAGGCCTCTAACTACGTCGTTACCAGTAACACAATCACGTTCCGGCTCAGCGTTGGCGGCGGCGGTCCGGACAGGGACCGCCAGTGGGTCGTAACCGTGACTAACCCCGGCGGCGAGTCTGCGTCTCTCAGCCAGCCGCTAACCGTGACGTCGGATTGACCGGGTCGCCGCGCGCGCCCTTCCGTCGTGACGAGCCCACTTCGGGGTAGCGTCCACCCTCTGCCAAGGAGGGTGAATTGCCTGGAAGCGTGTACAAGGTGATCGAACTCGTGGGGACGAGCGCCGATTCCTGGGAGGATGCGGCCAAGACCGCGGTGGAGACGGCGGGAAGCTCGCTGCGGGATCTCAGAATCGCAGAGGTCAGCGAGCTCGACCTCCAGCTAGATAAGGACGGCTCCGTCGTGGCCTATCGGACGAAGGTCAAGGTTTCCTTCAAGCACGAGAGCTCCGGCTGACTCCCGACGCAGGCACAAGACCTGCTGATGGCTCAATGAACCTTCAACCGCTGGGCGGCGCTCGGGTGGCGGCGGAACTGATCAGCCGTCTGCGGTGGGCGGGACTGTCGGGATCTACGCGATAGCCCTGGCCGTGGATGGCTACGTGATGGTGATACCAACAGAGCGTCGCCAGGTTGGTCTGGTCGTTGGTTCCACCCAGGTGGCGGGGCATGAGGTGATGGATTTGTAGCCGATAGCGGCTGCCACAGCCGTCTATTACGCAGCCTCCATCTCGCCAGAGTATGTAGCGACGAAGCCGAGGCGGAACGACGGCCTGGCTATCTCCCAGCGTTAGCGGCTTGCCGTCCCTGATACCTACGAAGTCGACTCGTCCGTTGCACAGCAGCTCTGATAGCGCCTCGGGTCCGATCTTGGGACCGGTTTCTAGTTCGACGCCCGCCTCTCCACCGGTGCCGGTTGCCAGCGATGCGTCTACGAACACGGTCACCAGCGGCTCAGACCGGTCCGTTCCGTCTTGGGAGACCCCGGTGAGGGAGTCCTGGCAGATAGAGGTGAGGGCGTCGGCGTTCCGCTGCGATGCTGAGCCTCGAGCATCCGGGTCTCGCGGGAGCTCATCTCGCCTCTGATCCAAGGCCTTTTCCACTACCCGGCCGTCTACGCCGGCCAGCTGTCCGGAAAGGCGCCAGGACGACTCGTCCAGGCTGGGTTGCAATACGAAGTAGCGGTCCGCAAAGGCCTGCTGCTCGTCGCACCGGCTGAGATGCCGATGGCGGGAGACCAGCTTCCATATGCCCGCAACATCCCGGCTCCGTGAGTCTGTTACTACCTCGTCGGAAGCGCCGGCCTCCGCCAGACGGCCCTCGGCCTTGGCGCGGTCAGACGAGATCCGGCCCTTTTTCAGCGCTGACGCGGTCTCGGACTCCTGCGCCATGTTCCGCGCCAGACGTACCAAATCCTTGGCAGTGTTTCTTTCCACGCCGAGTCGGGCGGTTACCCACTCTTGCATCGAACGAGAGCCGTCCCTTGCCGTGACCTGCGCTTCTTCCAGCCGGCGTAGAACACCCAGCTGGCGGGACCGATGTACGGCGATTACCCGCTCGGAGTCGAGGAGCGCTTGCTCCAGGCTGTCCACCGAAATCTCTGTATCGAACATACGTTCGATCATACATGGGGGGTGTGACAGGTGGAAGGGGGTCGTGAGGAGCTGCTGCTACTGAGCAACCATCAGGAAAACGGCGACCGCGACGGCCGTGATCAGCAAACCGATCAGCCACTCAGGACCTTCGCGGAAGAACCGAACGATGCCCAGCACGAACAGCCCCAGGGCCGCGATCGAACCGCGAATCGGGCCGAGCTCGCGCCACGGATCATGTGCGTGTCTGCCGGGCACGAGGTGACGATAGGCAGCCATGGAATTTGGGTCCGCTCGGCCGCGTTCTACTCTTCCCGACGGAGCGTTGAGAACTGCGGGCCCAGGCGTGGCCCGATATCCAGAAACGAACAGGAGTCCCAGCCGTGAAAACCCTCGTCAATGGGATCGCCGCCGCGGTCCGAAGGGTCCCTTGGATAGTTGTAATCGTCGTCGTCCTGATATCGATGGTTCTCGGAGCTTTAGCGCAAAACTTCCCGATGGAGGAGGACAGCAACGAGTCGTTCGCTCCGGACGCGCCGGAGCTCCTGGCGGTGGAACGAAACAGCGATCTG
>JBHICV010000206.1:0-3642 GCA_046759765.1 Acidimicrobiia bacterium | reverse complement strand
CGGGTCCGCTGAGCTGAAGGAGTACGCAGGCGTGTTCATCCCGGGCTCCGAGGACCTGGCGCCTGCAGAGATGCGGGTGACGGCGCTGGGAACCGGGTACCCGGCCCGCCGGGCCCAGGGCTGTGCGGGCTTCATGGTCGAGTTGGGCAACGGTGATGTCTTCATTTTCGATGCCGGGACCGGCACCAACGCGGCCTTCAACACGCTCCGCGTCCCGTACTGGAAGGCTTCGAAGTTCTTCATCACCCATTACCACCTGGATCACATCGCCGATCTGCCGGTTTATTACGACTTCGGGCAGTCGAACGGCCGTCTCGAGCCCATGCATATCCATGGCCCGGAGGGTCCGTCTCCCGAAGAGGGCATCGAGGCGCTCGTGGACTCGATCCGACGCTTTGCCCGGTGACATGACCACACGAAAGTGGGAAACCTCGACCCGCGCGGCTTCGAGATGCAGGCACACGAATTCCCGGCTGACCAGTCCCAGGTGGTTTACGACGCCAACGGCGTAGTGGTGACTTCATTTCCCGTGCCGCACGGAATCTTCGGTGCGGTTGGATATCGCCTCGACTTCGAGGGTATGAGTGTCGTGTACGCCGGCGACTGTGAGCCCTCGACCATCACCGTCGAGCACGCCCAGGATGTCGATCTGCTGATCCACGAGATTTTCAATCCGCCCGAGACATACGTGGAGAACATGGGCTGGACCGAGCTGCAGGCCAAGATCGTCGCCTGGACCAAGCACACGGCTCCTGAAGCCGCGGCGAAGGTATTCGCAGCCACCAAGCCACAGCTGGCGATGGGCTTCCACGCCATCGTGGCGCCGGGAACTCCGCAGCCGATCCTGGACGGCGTACGGACCGGCTATGACGGACCCTTCACGCTGGCTCAGGACTTCACAGTGGTGAATGTCACGCCCGAGCAGGTTGTCTCCCGGGTGGCCGAGCCCCTGCTCTGGGACTACCTCATCACCGACCACGCTTATACCCAGCGCATGGGCGGGGTCCAGGCGGATCCTTCACTGATGACGGGGCTGCCTGAGTGGCTCGAGAAGACGGTTATCGGAGTGCCGGAGATCGACGCTTTCAAGCAGCAGCTCGCGGAGATGGGAGCCCGGTAAACCTCAGATAGCCGTCGAGTGACGAGGTTCGTAGAGCGAGACCTCGACGCCGCCGGGAAACACCATGGTGGTCACGATGCCGAATCCGGCGTCAGTTGGTATTCCGCGGAACTCGACGCCCTTGTCTTTGAGCTCGGACACTGTCGCCTCGATGTCGTCGCACATGAACGAAATCTCATGCTTGGTGGTGTCGCCGGGATGAACCCCCATCTCGGCCGGCGGGAGCTTGAAGATGAGCCAGCCCTCGCCGTCATCCACATAGTCCCAACCGATGACGTCCCGAAGTAACGCCCGCACAGCCTCGGCTTCCGGGGTGTAAAGCAGAGCATGAGCACCGACTATCGCCATGGATACCTCCCGCTAGAGATCGTTCCGGATCCTATGCCGTCGGTCCGTCGTAACATCCGGCTATGGCGGCCGAAGAGTTCCAGTTCGAGGTGATCAAGACGCTGCGCGAGCACTCGCTGACCTACCCCGAGACGAATGAAGGGGACTCGTGCGTGAAACGGGCCTTCAAGGCCCGCAACAAGGGATTCGTCTACCTCGGAGAGACAGAGGACTCCTACAACATCATCCTGAAGCTCGACGAGTCAATCCCCGAAGCCAAAGCCTTGGCGGCCGCCGAACCGGATCACTACACGATCGGTAACACCAACTGGGTCACGGTCAACTTCCCCGCCGACGAGATCCCTCCCAAGGGTTTGATCGAAGGCTGGATCGACGAAAGCTTCCGCCTCCAGGCCCCGAAGGCCGTGCTGGCCCAGCTCAACGATTGATAACGACCGTCTCCGCGGGCGTCACCTGCCCGGTTGGGGTAGCTACGACGCAGTATCCGGACCGTGCTGATCATCAGGGACAATCCAAGCGAGACGGTCGAGCGAGCAATTCGCAGCGGCAGACGCATGACGATCGATGAAGCGGTGTCATTGGCGGTGTCAAGCTGACTGACATACAACCTGGGCTCCATCGATGGCAATCGCTGGACGACGACACAGCCGTTGACGATGGGTCCCTTCGGCAACCGGGTAAAGGTCGAGGTCCATGCGATGTGTGACTCGTTCGGCGGCACGGTGAGCACGATGAAAGAGGTCGCCGCGGGGCTGGTCGGCATCGATCTCCCTGAGGGCGTCGGCACTATCGCCATCGACGAGAGCGAATACGTCGTTACCTCGGCCGAGCCCTGCCTCATCGCCGAAGAAGGCGTGGAAGTGCGGGCAGTAGCCATGGCCGGTGAATCGGAGATCCATATCGAGCTGGCTATCGGCCGGGGAATCCAACTCATTCAGATCATCGAGCCAGACGGCCGTGTTCTTCAGCGCATTAGCGACAGTGGTGGGCTGATGGATGTGATCGACAAACGGGTCGTGACGCCGAGCCCGATCGCTCTCACCGGATCCGACGGCGGGGAGAGTCGCGTGAGGATCGACCTGGGGTGTGAGACATGAGACGGCAGCCGCAGCACCTCTATCGGACGCCGGAAACTGCCGCTGAGCAGGGGTTTTGCTTGGTAGCCCCGACCGGATTCGAACCGGCGTTACCGGCTTGAGAGGCCGGTTCAGGGGGTTTTCGTGCGTTTACGCTGACCTGCGAAAACGCCCAGAAATGCGGTCTGAGCAGGCATTTTGCCCCGAATGTGGTTTGCAGCAGTTCGCGTCATTTTGCGTCCTTTCTGACCCCGATGTGGCCCAGGTGTGGCCCAAGCGTGGCCCAGAACTGAGCCGTCTCTGGGCCTGGAGACCGCCGACGATCGGACCTCGGAATCGAGGTCTGCCGGCTTACACTGCTTCCATGACGGAGCAGGAGATGGAGCTCATTGCCACGGACCCGGAGGTGCTGCACGGCCAGGCTCACATCCGAGGGACGCGCGTCCCGGTGACTCTGGTGCTCGGTTGTCTGGCTGAGGGCATGACTGAGCAGGAGATCCTCGAGGAGTATCCGACCCTGACCGTCGAGGGCATCCGCGCCGCCGCCGCCTACGGTGCTGCGCTCGCCGATGAGGACGTGCTTCCGCTGCAACGTCCGTGAGGCTGAAGGCCGACGAGAACATCCCCGCTCGTGTCATCGAGCTCCTTCGACAGTATGGCCACGACGTCTCTACGGTCGCGGACCAGGACCTCGTCGGCGCCCGCGACCGCGCTCTGGCCGAGGCAGCGGTCTCGGAAGACAGGATTCTGATCACCGTCGATCGAGGCTTCGGAGATGTCCGCGTCTACCCACCTGGGACACATCCGGGCATCTTCGTTCTCCATGCCCGAGAGCTACGTCCCAGCGTCCTCCTCATGCTCGTCGCCACCTTCCTCGGCGAACACGCCTTAGACGACTTCAGTGGCTGCAACGTCGTCATCGAACCAGGGGCGCTGAGAGTCCGCCGCCCTCCGCTGCAGTCATAGCAACCCCGACCGCCGCGGGACCGAGTGCGAAATTCGAGGTCACCGTGAGTGGTCACGGGCAATGGTCCACGTCGTCGCGGAAGTGCCTGATAGGTCTTAGGGGTGCTGCGGGGTTGTGTTCCGTAGCTTGTA
>JBHICV010000205.1:0-3643 GCA_046759765.1 Acidimicrobiia bacterium | reverse complement strand
GGATGTGCGTGTTTACGACCATTGCGCTGCTGGCCTGGCTCCTCTCCCCTCCATTGATGGTGGCGGTGATGAGCGGGCTGGCAATCGTGGCTTACGGCCGGGCACGCAGGGCCGGGCTGCTGAAGAGCAGGTGTCTGCTCGGAGACACCCGGATTGTTCTGGCTTACTTGGCCATCGCGTTCGTACTGGGAGCCGGATTTACCGTCTGGAACACACTGCGCTTGATCGGAGCGCTCTAGCTAGGGCTTGCAGCTCCAGGGCACCCACGGACTGGAGCCCCGATCTTGATAGCGGTGAGCGAGCCAGGCGGCGGAGGCAATATTTGCCTCAGGGTCATAACGGCTGGCTCCAGCAAACCCGGCACCAGAGCTGGCGTAGGTCCAGGTGCCGGAAAGGAATTGGTAGAGACCGGCGGCATCCGTCACAGAGTTCGTCGCGTCGGGGTTGCCCCTACTCTCACACTGCATCACCCACAGGGCGTCCTCGACCAAGGGGGCGCGGAAGAACCGCTCCACGATGGGGCGCCACTGGCCCGCCCCTCGGAACGTGGCCAGTTTCCGTTGAGCGGTCTCCAGATCCGACAACGCCGACTGGTAGCGACTGTCGGCGTCACCGAGGTCGCGATAAGCCTGGCCCAACGCCGTATCGGTCGCCGTGAAGCGGCTCTCGAGCTCAGCGGCGAGCGAGCCGAGCTCGTCGCGCACTGTCAGCAGTCGCCGCCGCTCGCTTTCGAATTCGTCCCGCAGGTCACCCAGAACCGATCGCGTATTGGCGAGGTTGCCCAAAACATCGGTGTCACGCTCCGCGGTCGTCTCGACCGCCTGGATGAGGATGACCGCTTCTTGGAAGGACCCGGCCGACCACAGGACGGTGTTAGCTTCGAAGGCACCGCGCATGTAGGCGCGGACGGCCCGCTCCTGTACCGAAGAGCGCAGCTCAATGACCTCTTCCTCGGTGACGAGAAGCCGGGACCGGAGATTGGTGACGATGTAGGTCGCCTCCTCGAGCTCGGCATTCCGCTGCTCGTACTCGCTGAGGGTCGTGAGGAGTCCTTCGAGAACCTGATTCCGGGCGCTAGCCAATTCGGAAATGGTGCGCTGCAGCCGAGCGCGGTCCCGAGACGCCTGACCTACCGCCTGCTCGGCTTCGTTGACGTCGTCGACGGCTTCTTCGACCGTATCCGCCCCTGCGATGGCAGAGGGAAGCGCCGCAACCATCACCGCGGCGACGGCCACGGCCCGCATCAGTCGCATTCCGTTCTGGAGGGTAACCGCTCCGCCCGGGCATGCTCGTTCGTGCTGCATTCCACACTTACGCCGAGAATCTGGCATATTGGAGAGCAATGAACGGTCCACATCCGAACGGCGACAGTGACTTTCGAGTGATGTCTGGCTGGAGAGTCGGTCATCTGCCTGATGAGACGAACACACGCTCGGGTCTCGTGGTACCCGCCGGTACGGAGAAGACCAGTGATGCGCTTACGCTGGTCGATGTTCACACGGGCCGGCGATTCTGGGCAGTTCCGTCGGGATCCTGGCGGTTTCTCTGGCCCGAGACAGGCAACGTCGTCGTCGCCGTTCGCGAATCGCAGATCATTGCGGAAGAGAAGGAGAGCGACGACCGAGAAGGCGGCGTCTATCTCTGATTCGCTCTGCGTGTGTTCACTAGTGAGGCGAGCGTTCTAGTCGTCGCGCCACTCACGAGGAAACATCCAGGGAGTCGTCCACTTCCACGGCCTCCATCGAGGCTTTTCGAGCAGCAAGACCTGCACCAAAAGAAAGGCCACGAGACCGACGATGAAGAGATTCATAAGCAGAACTCCGATGCCTGCCCCCAGGATCGGCCACACACCCCAGGTTCGGAAACCCGGTGTCGGCTCCACGGAACGTCCCCCTTCGCCCGCTCGTCTCAAACACTAAGAGCGCGAAAAGTGACCCGCAAATTCCCGAATTGGAACCTTAAATCGGCAGTCGTCGCGCGCAGTGAAAATCGGCCGCACATCGTCCGGGGCCGACTTACAGTGACCTTCCGATCAGTGAGGGAGCAATCCTTTGGTAGATGACTCTCCCGGGCGCCAGCGCCGCCGGCTGACGGCTACCGTCACCGACCTCGAGGTCGTAGAGCAACGAGCCTTGCTCGTCGGCGTAGTACGCGGCCGTGGCTTCGAGAGCGAACGCTCGATGACAGAACTTGCGTTGCTGGCCGATACCGCCGGTTCGATCTCGGCAGGCACCGAAGTCGTCCGAGTGCGGGGCAAGTTCGACGCGGCAACATTGATCGGCCGGGGACAGGCTGAGCAGCTGGCCGACGAGGCTCGAGCTCTTGATGTTGATGTGGTGGTCTTTGATCATGATCTAACGCCTGCGCAGCAGCGGAATCTCGAGGCGCTGTTTCGCTGTGACGTTGTCGACCGAGTGGCCCTCATCCTGGATATCTTCGCTCAGCACGCTTCCAGCCGGGAGGGCCGCATTCAGGTGGAGCTGGCACTGCTGCGCTATCACCTGCCTCGGTTGCGTGGCAAGGGCACGGAACTGAGCAGGCTCGGGGGAGGGATTGGAACCCGAGGCCCGGGCGAGACGAAGCTAGAGACTGACCGCCGCCGGATTCTCCAGCGAATCGCTCACCTTGAACGCGACCTACGAAAGCTGCGGCGCGTGCGCGAGACGCAAAGGAAGTCGCGCAAACGCGCCGATCTGGCCACCGTGGCATTGGTTGGGTATACCAATGCCGGAAAGTCCACGATGCTCAACCGGCTGACCGACGCCGGCGTGCTAGTCGAGGACCGGCTCTTCTCCACCCTCGACTCCACAGTAAGGCGACACCGACTACCGAACGGCACAAAGGTTCTCCTGTCCGACACCGTCGGCTTTGTCAGGGACCTTCCTCACGAGCTGGTAGAGGCCTTCCGATCCACACTCGTCGAGGTAGCCCAAGCCGACCTGCTTATGCACATTGTCGACGGAAACGAGCCGGATGCATCAGGGCAGATCGAGGCGGTCAGGGAGGTTCTCGGTGAGATCGATGCCGCATCCGTGCCCGAGCTGATGGTTCTCAACAAGGCCGACATCGCGCCGGCGAGCGCGCTGAAACGATTGGAGGGATTGTTTCCAGACGCAGTGGTCGCTTCGGCCCTCACAGGCGAAGGTATAGAGGCACTGGAGGAAGCGCTAAACGACGCCCTTGCGGCACGGTCCGTGGAAGTAAAGCTAGAGATTCCTTACGATCGCGGAGACGCGCTGGCAGCCATCCATCGGCACGGTGAGCTCATTCGAGAAGAGCACCTGGAAGAGGGCACTCTCGTGGTGGTCAGACTGCCGGCCACGCACGCGGCCAAGTTCGAGAGCTTCGCGGTGTGAACGGGAGCCGGCGGAACCGGCTCCCAATGTCCTTGGTCGAGCAGAAGCCCTGTCAACTGTCCTTTATCTGACGTAGAGCCTGGACGACCTCGTGGGCCGACTGCCAGGCGGCCCGGACCTCTGCGGCTGCGCCGCGAAGCATCCGGGCGGCCTCCTCAATGATCGACGCTGCCTCCGGCAGGTCCTCCGGCTTGAGCGGCAGAACCATGCCCGGCACCGGCTCCGCCAGCCCGAAGGCCGACCTCAGCTGAGCCTTCATCTCGTCCAGCTCGGCCTGAGGCGCCGAG
>JBHICV010000204.1:0-3715 GCA_046759765.1 Acidimicrobiia bacterium | reverse complement strand
TGCTTCTCCAAGTTGTCGTACTGCAGTGCGTCCGAGAGCCCACGCGGCATACCCTTTAGGTCAACCTCACTGACCTTGTGCCGCGTGCCCTGAAGGAGCCTGACCTGCTTTTGACTCAGAGCCAGGATATAGAACCGTCCATCGCCGCTCAGCAGCCGAAGGAGAGGCTTGATGTGGAATCGGTCCGTGACGACGACCAGTTCGTCGAAATCGAGAGGCAAGCGGTAACAGCTAAACCTTTCGGGAGCCGAGAACGCGGCGAGGCCGCCGCTCTGATGTCGCCAGAAGAGGTCATCCGCCATCAGCCGCCGGGCGGGACCAAGTATCCGCCGGGCCTCTGAACTCCTAAGACCACCGTCAATCAGACGTTCTTCTGCACTACGGGCTAGATTCTTGAAGCGGATTGGGTCCTGCTGGCTCGCGGAGCCAGTTCGATGTGTGGGCATGTAGATTGAAACACAAGGCGATCGGCGCTCCTCCATCAGAAGCCGGAGTTCCTCTCGACTCAGGAGATCCATAAAGAAGTCTCCTTCCTAGAATCTCAAAGCGGCGGCCTGCACAGGCGCCACCCATCTCATGCACTCGCAAGATATAGACCAAAGAGGAAGACGCGCAGCCAACGTGGCGTAGCGTTAGTAGGTGTTGAGATACCTGTTGTCGGAGGGTCACCGTTAGTTATCCAACGGTTCCATCTTCCAGAAGTCGATGCCGCCCGGCTGATGATGCACCTGAACAGACGCGACGAGCCTCGGCTCAGCAAGATCGATGACGTCCACGGTCCCTCGAACTGCGCCGATAGCTTCGTTCGAGACGAAGGCGTAGCGGTCGTCCGAAGAGATCGTGATGCCATGGGTGATCGGCTGTGTTGTTGGGATCCGCGCGACCTTCTCACCCGATCGCAAGTCGAATACGCTGACGGACTGCTCTCCCTTGTTAGTGGCCAGCAGAAACCGACCATCCGACGTGGCCGCGAGATTGTAGGGGCCCTTACCGGACCTGAATCTCCGCGTGATCTCGAAGGTCTCGGAATCTATCTCCAGCACCTCACCGTAAGCGTTGCACGCCACATAGAGGGCCTGGTCATCGTGCGACGGGATGACCCAGGTCGGACCACAACGGGCGGCACCCGGCTCCGAGGCAAGCTCTGGACCGTCCAGGATACGCTCACGGCCGGGCGCTAGGAAGAGACGGCGGCTCACCTGCAACGCCTCGATCGAGATCCCGACCAGCTGATCGTCCGCCACGCAAACGGAGTAGGCGAAGGTGCCCTCACGATTCACCCGACTCCCATGGGGCTTCACACAGGTCTCGATCCGAGCCACCTCGACCATCCCGGGCAGGAAAACGGCGGAGACCGAGGACGGGATGGGGTCACCGTGCAGGTTGAAGTTGACGACGAAGGCTAATGCAGCGTCGGGTGTGATCCCGATGGTGGCCGGGAAAAGCCCGAGCGTGAGGCTGTCGGCCAACAGATCGGTCCCGGTCTCGAACTTCCACAGTCTGCCGAACGGCGTGCCATGGGCGATCGATACGTAGAAGTGGCCGCCGTCAGGCGCAACGGTTAGGCCATGCGCCCCATCGATATCGGTGGGCATGATCCCGACCGGAATGTCTTTCTCTAGAACCGCACCCTCCGGACCGAACCGGAGAAGGCTTACCAGGTCGGAAGACTCGTTCGCCACGTAGACCCAGTAGCGGGCAGCGGGAGGGGCCAACTGGGCATAATAGGGATCGGCTGGGTCCGCGGGCAGCACCGGACGAGCGATGGCCGCCACCGCTGCGGCGACAAGAAGACCGCCCACGTGTATGCCAGCTAGTTGTTTCATGGCACCAGCGCGTCCTTCGGCGGCCCCACCTGTACGACCCACAATCCGCTGAAGTGATCGGAGAAGAATATGTAGCCCTTGTGGGGCTGTGGCCCCCAGGCCATCGGTGAGTTGGGTCGAAACGCCTCGCCCACCTGGCCCCCAGAATGGAACCAGCCGACCTGGCGCCCTTGGGCGTAAAGGTCGCCCCTCAGCTCGCCCGAGACATCAACGACCCGGAGACCGCCCTGATAGTACGCGATGTACAGGAGATCGTCCTCCACCCAAATGTTATGTGCACCTGCTTCGGGGACCTCGAAGCGGGCGACCTCGTTCGGCGCGTCGATATCGCTCACATCGATCACGTGGATGTAGCCCCGTGGACCATTGATGCAGTCGGGGCAGGTCAGGAACTCATCGCCGACGAAGACGTAGTCCCGATACCGGAACGCCACGTGCGTATTACCGACGGGATACTTGTATAGTGAGACGAACTTCGGCTCGTGGGGAGTGCCACCCTTTAGGCCGGCGCCCACGTCGAGGATCACGAGGCCGTCGTCCCAGTACGATACGTAGGCCAGCCCGTCCTTGACCCATATGTCATGAAGGTACTTGTTCTGTTCTCCCGGCCTCAGCTCCCACCGACCTACGTGCCTCGGGTGCGCTGGGTCGGCGATGTCGATGATGTGTACCGCGTTGGTGCCGTCGTTGATAGCGTACACAATCTCCCCGTTGATCCAGGTGTTGTGAACACCACCGGTCAGGCTATCGGTGAATTCCGAGAGGACAGTGGGGTGCGCCGGCTCGCTGAGGTCCAGCAGCACGATCCCGTTGCGGCGATTGCTGGCGCCCTCACGCGTGATGACCGCGATCGTCGCATCCTCATTGACCTTGACGTCGTTCACCGCCCTGGCATCGACGACCACAGAGTCGGTGAGCACCGGGCTCGTCGGGTCGGTGACATCCCAGACGAACATCCGTTGGCCGCCACCGCCGATATGGGTGCCGGTGTAGGCGTAATCCCGGCCGTCACGTCCCTCGAAAACCCACAGGTCGCTGGTCTCGACATGTGCGACAGGCCCCCGTCCGATGAGCTTGGCGGCTCGATCGCCGCCGCGCGGCGATGCCGTGATAAGATCTGAAGCAGAGCGACCGCCCGCCGTAGCGATCACCTGGTAAATCCCCGGCTTGTTAGCCACGAAGGCGCCATCGCCCTCGACGACCGCTCCGCCACTTGGGCCATCGACAGCGGAAACCGAATACGCCACCTGGACATCGCTCAACAGTCGGCCCGCCTGATCGGTGACTTTCGGCTCCAGGCGGACCACATCGCCGGTTCGAACCTCTGCGCGCTGCAACCGGAGTCCGATGCCGGCGACCGGGTTAGTCAGCACCTCGAGCTCGAGAACAGAGGCCACTCCCTCAGCCTCGGCCCGGATCTCGCCACGGCCGGGTCTCAGGAGCGTGGCCCCACCCTCGCTGGTGAGGGAGATGATCTCAGGGTCGCCGCTCGACCACGAGATGACCGCGGTGACGTGCTCCGTCTCGTGCGTGGTAATCACACGACCAGTGAGTCGGAAGGCGCTCTCAGCGTAGGGCCGATAGGCAAGAGGATCGATCTCGATTCGAGCCGCCGGCCACTCTCTCACGCGGACCGGAACCGCGCTCAGCTGTTTCCACTCGAACGAACTGCCGGCGGGCAGCGCCAGCCAAACGCCCAGCTCGCCCTCGCCTGGAGCAACACCGCGGAGCAAATAGGTGTCCGGTTTGGTGTCCTTGATCGGCTGTACGTCGAAGATAGCCGCCTCGTCGGTGACCCCCCACATCACACCGGAGATGCGACCACCCATTGCGTCTCGAAAGATCCCGGTCACTTCTACGGTATCGCCACGCGTCACGTCGATGGAAGA
>JBHICV010000203.1:0-3747 GCA_046759765.1 Acidimicrobiia bacterium | reverse complement strand
CGGCAGCCGGGCCTACCGGTCAACAACCGCCACCGCGCCAGCTCCCTACCCGACCGTCACCGGCCGCCGGCCGCCGGGTTGTGAGGTCGAGTGAGCGAGAAGCACCACAATGGTGGCATGGCGGAAGCGAGCCCGTGGTCCAGGATCCAGGCCGAGTTGTATGCGCTCTTTGGTCGCAACCCGAGGTCGAACCGGCTGGTAGTCGAACTCGCCGAGCCGGCCCCAGATCATGTGACGCTAGACGTGGGCTGTGGTCCGGGCGCCGCAGTTCGGGCGGCCGCACCGCTCGTGCGGCGGGCCGTCGGCGTCGACAACTCCGCTGCCATGGTCCGCATCGCAGCACGACGTTCTGGAGATATGACCAACGTCGAATATCAGGTGGGATCGGCAGAAGCTTTACCGTTCGCCGCGGCTACCTTCGATCGGGTGTGGACCGTCCACGCGTTCCATCACTGGTCCGAACAGTCCGCCGGTATCGCCGAGGCTCTGCGGGTGCTCCGACCCGACGGTCGGTTCCTCGTCGTGGAGCACCACAGCCGGCGCAGCCACGGCCTCACGACGCCAGAAGCGGAGGCACTCACCGAACGCCTCATCGGGGCCGGCTTCAGCGACGCCCGAGTCGAACGTCATCGCAAAGAGCTGGTCATCACTGCCCACGCATGACTCCGTAGCCTTACGCTCGTCGGGACGGGTCTGAGGGACCTCCGCATAGCTGGTCGGCCAGAACGACGACGTGCATGTCGCTGGCTAGTTCGTGCTTTTAGGGTGCGGGGCCTTGGCCGCCGGTGGTGACTGTGGTGGGATGAGAGGGTGTGGACAGGGGCCGGCCTTGTGCGGCGCTTTTGTTTTGCGGTCATCGTGGTGTTGCTGGTTGTCGGCGCGTGCAGCAACGCTGCGACTGAGGATGCCACCGGACCGAGTTCGTCCGAGGTCAGGCCGTCGGTCACGTCGGCGCCGTCGTCTCGGGCTTCTGGGACCACTACGGCCCCGAGCAGCGCTGCGCTGCCGAGGGGTGATTGGTATCTCGTCTGGGTCACCGGTTGGCTTCCCGAGGGATTCGCTGAGGGTCTGCGTGAGGTTTCCGGCGTCGATGTGGTCTCGGTCGTTTGGGTCGGCAATGCCCATGTCGTCGAGACGATGACCGAAGACGGCACGGTGGTCGACCGGGCGCCGGAAGGGTTCGTCATCCCGGTCGAGCTCCAAGGTATCGACCCGGTCAGCCATGCAGAGTTCGTTCCACCCCAGGTGGCCGCCCTCCTCGCCGGACTGGCCGACGACGAGGTCGCCCTCGGTCGCTCGTCGGCCCGCCTCCGACGTCTCGGCCTGGGAGCCACCCTCACACTCGAAGACGGCACTTCCGTCACCGTTGCGGCGGTGATCGATGATGAATGGATCGGTGCTGCCGAGTTGGTCACTACGAGATCGGACCCCGTTCCACTGGGCGCTGATCGCGCCCGCTACGCCATTCTTCGCTATGAGGGCAGCCGCCGCGATCTCGAATCCGCGCTCGCCGTCCTCACCGAGCAGCCCGTGCGGGTTTGGGCAGAAGGCGAGATCCCGATCCTCCGCCACGCCGATCCCGTCCGCTCCCAGATCGCCATCAAGGAGCGCTTTGGTGAGTTCGCCTACAGGCCCGGGGACGATCAGCGCTTCGGGATCGATCCAGACTGGGTCTCCGCCAACATCGTCACGGTCGAGCTGCCGCTCCTCGGCAACGTCACCTGCCACCGCGACTTCGCGGACCTGCTGCGGCAGGTCATGGAGCGTCTCGACGCCGCCGGGCTGGACGGGGTCATCGATCCCAGCGCATTCAAGGGGTGCTGGAACCCGCGGTTCATCAGGGGGAGGCGAGATCTCTCCAGACACGCCTGGGGCGTCGCCGCCGACATCAACTTCGGCAACCCCCTCGAAGGGCCGGGCTCCCCGATCGCTCCGGTGCTTCTTGAGACGATGGAAGCGATGGGAATCACCTCCGGACACGACTGGATCAACCCGGACCCCGGCCACTTCGAGTGGTACGGGCTGGGCGCCTGAGCCTCACAGCCCACTCGATCTGAGCCACCCACCTTCCGGCTGGCAGGCGCGCACATCCTCTATCGGGCGCTTATCGTGCAGTCTCGTTGGGCCAAGGCAATTCCCTCTCCGATCGCCGGTCTCACCGGCTCGAAGTGAGCTGCCTGCCGAAAGCAGTAGGGGTTGCTCCGCCCGATTCAGTTGGGACAGTAGAGCGCATGAACGCCGCTGAGCGCGTTCCACAGCGACTCGGCCATCGTGCGGCAGGCACGGAGGGCCGCGTGGCGGGCCTCCTCGGTGGCACCCCGGAGGTGCTCGATGATCATGTCGGCTTCATATGTGTCGTTGGCATGGACTTCGAAGTACGCCCCAGCTCTCGTCGGGAGGTCGTAGAAGGCGGCGAGACCTGCGAGCTTTGAAGCGCTCGTCGCCGGCTGCTGGGCCTCGAACGCATAGAGGGCCCCCCAGGCTTGGTCCGGCTCGTTGAAGAGGTCATCGCAGGTCTCTAGCAAGGACTTGACCTCAGGGATAGCCGGCTCGCCGACCTGAGCGCCAAGGGCTTCTACGAAATCTTCCCAGAGCGCGGCGTGCTGGCGCTCTTCGTCGGCATGCTGAGTGTTTCCAACGCTCTTCCAGCCGTCGGCGAGGCGCGCGATGAACGCCCCATACTCTCGGGCGTAGCTCCGAAGAGCCTCGATGGGAAGGGTTCCTGCGGTCCAGGCCCGGTAGAACGGGTGCTCGAGAAGCTTCCAGGGACGAATCACTTCGTCAAATTCCTGGCTGAGAGTCACAGGCACAGGCATTCTCACCCTCCCAGAGTCGAGACGAGGGGAAGTGAGTAGCTGTCGGACTATATCAGACCCCGCCGCGCACTCTCCGGCCATCCACGCGAGGGGTGGGTGAGGCCCACTGCCTCTCGGGAGTGACTTTGAGTTCCGGGCAGCGGTTCGCTCTTGGGCGACGGACCTTGTAGCGCGGCTCCCCTCAGAGCAGTGAGTCCAGGTCGAACGAGCAGGAGGGGTGGCGGAGCTTGGCCAGGGCGCGGCCTTCGATCTGCCGGATCCGCTCCCTGGTCAGGTCGAACAGGTTTCCGACGTCGGAGAGGGTGCGGGGCTTGCTGCCGTCGAGTCCATAGCGCAGCTCGATCACGTTCCGCTCATTCTCGTCCAGGAACTCCATCGCCTCTTCCAGCTGGTTGCGGAGGGTTGTCTCGGCCGCCACCAGGAAGGGATCGATGGCGTCGTCGTCCTCCACGAAATCGCTCAGCTCGGCGTCCCCCTCGGTCCCCACCGGCCGGTCTAGGGAGACGGTGTCCCCGGGCGCTTCGAGCGCCACCCGAACCCGCTCCGCTTCGAGCCCGCTGGCCTCGGCGATCTCCTCGACCGTGGCTGGCCGTCGTAACTTCTCGGAAAGGGCGATGGCCGTCTCCTGAACGGTTCTGACCACATCCACCATGTGAACGGGGAGGCGGATCGTCCGCCCCTGGTTCCCCAGGCCCCGGGTGATGGCCTGGCGGATCCACCAGGTGGCGTAGGTGGAGAACTTGAAGCCCTTGCGCCAATCGAACTTCTCGACTGCTCGGATCAGCCCCAGGTTTCCCTCTTGGACCAGGTCCAGCAGGTCGAGCCCACGGCCGGTGTAGCGCTTGGCGATCGAGATGACCAGCCTGAGGTTGGACCGGATGAACTCGGCCTTGGCTTCGTCGCCCTCGTGGACGAGGAGGTAGAGCTTGGC
>JBHICV010000202.1:0-3747 GCA_046759765.1 Acidimicrobiia bacterium | reverse complement strand
CTGCCCGGTGCTCAAGCCTTCCTATGTGGGAGCCGGGGTCTTCGAGCCCGACGCCAGGGAGATCGACGTTCACGCTCTACACCAGGGCTTCGTCCGCGGCGCCCGCCGGCTGGGAACGTCGATTCAACCCAGCTCACAGGTTGTTGCCCTGGAGCAGACGCGCAATGGCTGGACGTTGACAACGAGTTCAGGTCGCTGGGACACGGGCGTCGTCGTGAACGCCGCTGGTGCCTGGTGTGACGAAGTTGCTCGCTTAGCGGGTGCCCGTCCCGTCGGGCTTCAGCCGATGCGACGCACCGCTTTTACGTTCCCGGCGCCCGAAGGCGTCGACGTGCGCGGCCTGCCCTTCATCAACGATGTCGACGAACAGTGGTACTTCAAGCCGGAGGGAGTCGGGTTCTTGGGCTCCTTGTCCGAGGAGACCCCGATGGAGCCCCACGACGTAAGTCATACGGAGCGGGATGTTGCCCTTGCGATCAAAAGGATCTCAGCGGCCGTCACTTTTCCCATCCGTCACGTTCACAGCGCATGGGCCGGGCTCAGGTCCTTCGTGGCCGACCGAATACCCGTCATAGGTGCTGATGACGAGCTGCCCGGCTTCTTCTGGCTGGCGGGACAGGGAGGGTTTGGCATCATGACGTCTCCCGCTTCCGCAAGAGCTCTGGCTGGCCTGGTCACTGAGGGCGGGCTCCCTCCCGACGTCAAAGAGGGGGGGCTGGAGGCCGAGGACCTAGCGCCGGCGCGGCTTCGGTAGCGCGCGAGGTCGAGGACGAAGGCCGCTCTGCGGCCGTTTATTCGACTGGCTCTTCGGCCGGCTCTTCCGGCGCCGGCTCCCGCTCAGGTTCGACTGGGATATCGATCGGCTCGACTTCCCAGATCCTCTCGATCTCGCCTATGTCCATTCGCCTGACCCCCTCCAATAGACCTCCGTGCCGTATCGGTCGCGCAATTCCTTCCGCACCATCACGCCGAAGGCATCCGACGCGAGTTCGTAGGCGCCGTTCTTACCTTTGCGGTGATACTCGCAGAGCGGAACGAAGGCTCTCTCTTGGAAGACAACCGTCGTAGGTCGCCGCTGGCAAAGAATTCCGCTCCAGCCGGGAACACCCGGTTCCGGTTCGCACCGGATCCGTACCGAGAGCGGTGCCATGATCTGGGCCTGCTCCGCTCGGTAACCCAGGCGGCCTTCCAGCACCCGGCCCCATAACATCACATGCCCCTCGGCCCACAGGCCGATTCCGGACCAGATTTCGCTCAGGGGCCCCTTGTAGGCATAGACCCCACAAGTGCAGTCGGGGTCGGGGGCACGATGTGTCTGTGTCGGCGGTTCTTCGTTATCCAAAGGTGTGCAGAACGCACGGTGCCGACTCTCTCCCCAGCGATGACCCAGAATCGTGCTGGCCAGCACCGGCGCGTACTGCTTGCCATAGGGAACGACCGACCATCGGCGCCAGCCAACAAACGGCTCGATCGTGAGCAGGGGTTCGGCCCGCGACGTAACACCGCCGCTTGCCGACGGCTCCCAGTCTTCGGATGCGGCGAGCGACTCCGCCAACGCTCGGCCCCCCAAATGCTTCCGTTGGATCTACGGTATCACGACCACCGAGAGTGCGGCGCCCAAAAGGTTGGTTTTGTCGCACTCGCCTAACTACCTGGTAGCTGTGACCCGAGCCTCATGCCGGCCTTCCTCCGTCCACCGCTCTGAGTGGTCAAGGACCTCAAGGCCGGGTATGAGAGCGAGGAGCTCGCCTTCCTCGAGAAGATAAGGAAGCGAGGGACGATCGTGTCGCTCGAGGTTCCTGACCGTGGCGAGCTCGCAGACCAGCAACCCCTTGGGGGACAACGCTTCGATCAGCGCCGGGAACAGGCTGCGCTGGAGGTAGTGAAAAACAAGTATTACGTCCCACGGGCTATCGGGTAAGGGCTGTGCTTCGAGATCTAACTCCAGTGCCGCGACCGCCAAGCCCCGTCGGGCGGATTCGGTCTGAGCTAGCTCCACCGCCACGGCCGAGATGTCGAGGAGCGTGACGTCTAAGCCGTGTTCCGCGAGGAAGAAGGCGTTGCGGCCCGCCCCGCCGGCCACGTCCAAGGCCCGACCAGACGCGGGAAGGAGATGGGCCACCGAGAGCAGATACCCCGACGGCTCGGAACGCAACTGGTCCTCGCGCCAGCGACGGTTCCACCGAGCCCTGGCATCTTCAGCCACCGCTTCAACTATCTGTGCTGAGCCGGAGGAGGCGGTAGCACGAGCCGGCCCGCCGCGTAGCTTCTGCCGACTAGGGCCAGGAACTGGTAGACGGCGTCCTCGTTCGGCGCCAGGGGTCCAGCCCGGTGGCCTTTGGACGCCGCGCCTCGCTGGACTGCCTCACACGCGGCCCAGTCCTGCCGGTTGACCAGGTCCCAGAACTCGGTTGCGAAGCCAACGTCGAAGCCAGAGTCCGCCACCTGTTCGGCCGGAAACAAGAACTCGCACACGATCCGAGTCGCGCCGGGAGCAAGCGGCTCGAGCCTGTGCGTCATCACGTAGTCGGGATGAAGCGAGAGGAAGAGATTCGGGAACCCGCCAAAGTAACCCACCGTGCGCTTTCGAAAGGGGTCCAGGCCGGGGAGTGGCTCGAGCGGGCTCGACCCGTCGAAGGACATCGTGTCCACGCCTGGCCGCAGATCCATGGTCCCGCCGATCCAAGCGCCGGTCGGCGACAGGTTTGTTCCGCTGTCGGGCGGAGTCACTTCGCACAGTTCGGGGTGGATGACTGAGCAGTGGTAGCACTCGTGGTAGTTCTCGCACAACAGCTTCCAGTTCGCGGCCGGCTCATAGGCGAGCCGGGCTCCGATCCTTAGTTCTGCCGGGCGATAGGGACCCACCAGGTCGGCCAGGTTCCCCAGGTAGTTCGCCAATTCAGGCGCGTCGCCGGCGACGTTTACGAAGACCCAACCCTCCCAGACCTCCAGCCGAACAGGAATGAGCTCAAAGTCGGAAGCTTCGATGGTGTCACCGAAACGTGGCGCCGAGCGCAGGGTGCCGTCCAAGCGGTAGGACCATCCGTGGTAAGGGCAGGAGAGGCTCAGGGCTCTCTCGCCGCCGGATAGCAGCTCGTGGCCGCGGTGACGACAGACGTTGAAGTGGGCGGCTAGCTGCCCATCACCGGGACTGCTCAAGAGAATCGATTCTTTGCCAGCTCGACGCTCGGTAACGGATCCTGCCGCCAGCTCCTCCTCCCGGCCTACACAGACCCAGGCCTCATCGAAGAAGTGCTCGAGATCCCAATCGAAGACCGCCGTCGATGTATACGCCGTGGCAGGGAGAGTGCGGCTCTCCCCGAAGGGTTTGACGACCTCGGACAGGGCCATCGCATCGATAGGAGCCGGACTCGTCACTGGCTCATGTTATGTCTCGGGCATTGGCCGCGATCAATGGCCGAGCGCGTAGGCGATGGCTTCGTCGCGGCTCATGGCCGCTCCCTCATGCCACCACTCGTCGATCTGGTCGGCGGCATCCGCCGCCCGAAGTGAGGTGGTGACCTCACTCATTCGGTCGGTGTCGTGTGCGGATATATGACCAAGCTCGTCGCTAAGCGCCTCGGCTGCGCCGAGCAAGCGGGCGGCTCGCTCGTGGTCACCCTCCGCAGCCGCGAGCCAGCCCATCCGTCGCAGGCCGTTGGCAACACCATATGGATTGCGGAGATCCTGGTACTCCTCGAGGCCAAGTACGAGGTGCTCCTCGCCTCGCACGTAGTCGCCCTCGCC
>JBHICV010000201.1:0-3756 GCA_046759765.1 Acidimicrobiia bacterium | reverse complement strand
AACCACCTGAATCCGCTCGGGGGGTTCGGCCCACGAATATCCCCATAAGAGACTAAACACGAAAACCAGCCATGAAACTCGCCGCATGTCTTGCTCCGCTCAGATGACCTTGCTAATTATACAAACCAGTGGTATTGTCCAAGTTAATGGATCCCAAACTCACAGAGCCCCAAGATATTGACATCGTGGCTTCTCTTGAACGCTCGATATTGTGGCTCTCACGTTCGGTCATGCTATGGTAGACAACGCCCCGCCATGGCAAAGAAAACTCTTTCCGTTTTCCTGAGCCTCACTCTCGCCGCGCTGCCGCTGGCCCGCCCCGCGGCGGCGCAAGGTAACCCGGCCGCTCAGGGCTCGAGCGCGCCCGTCGACGTCATCATCGCCTACTACGACGATCCGGACGATTTCGACGTGGAGGACATCCTCGAGCTGGGCGGCACGCTCAAGTACGTCTACCACCTGGTCCCCGCCATCGCGGCGACCGTGCCCGAGTCGGCCCTGGTCGAGCTGACGGAAAACTTCCTCGTGCAAAGGGTGGACCTGGACCTCCAGGTGCATGCCCTCGACGCGGAGCTGGACAACTCCTGGGGCGTCAAGCGCATCGGCTCCGGCCTCGTGCACGACGGGGCCAACCTCGGTCTGGGGGTGAAGGTGGCGGTCCTCGACTCAGGGATCGATTACATCCATCCGGACCTCAACGCCAACTTCGCGGGCGGCCACGACTTCGTCAACAACGACGCCGACCCGATGGACGACGAGGGCCACGGCACCCACGTGGCCGGCTCGATCGCGGCCGAGGACGACAACGCGGGCCTGGTGGGGGTCGCCCCGGAGGCGAGCCTCTACGTCCTCAAGGTGCTGGACCAGTTCGGCAACGGGAACTACAGCGACATCATCGCCGCGCTGCAGTGGGCCGTGGACAACGGGATGCAGGTCACGAACAACAGCTACGGCAGCCTGGGCGACCCCGGACTCACGGTCAAGCAGGCCTTCGACAACGCGGAGGCGGCCGGCCTCCTGAACGTGGCGGCGGCGGACAACGCCGGCAACTGCGCCGGCACCGGCGACAGCGTCAACTTCCCCGCAAGGTACGCCTCGGTCATCGCCGTGGCGGCGACGAACAGCACCGACGGCGTGCCCTGCTTCTCCAGCACCGGCCCCGACGTGGAGATCGCGGCCCCGGGGGTGGACATCAACTCGACCCTGCTCGGGGGCGGGTACGGCCTCGGCAGCGGCACCTCGATGGCCACGCCACACGTGGCCGGCACCGGCGCCCTGGTGATCGCCTCCGGGATCACGGACCAGAACCTCAACGGACGGATCAACGACGAGGTCCGCGACCGGATGAACCAGACCGCCGAGGACCTCGGGCTGCCCGCCGAGTGGGTCGGCAACGGCCTCGTGGACGCCGACGCGGCGGCCGCCTCGGCCCCTCCGCCCGGTGAGTCCGCGACGCTCACCGTCACCGACGGCTACGACCAAAAGAACGAAACGACTCTGCTGCAGGAAGGCAAGGTCTACGTGCTGCAGGCCAGCGACGACGACTGGTGGGAGACCGAGGATGCATTCTTCACCTCCTATCAGTTCTCCGACGCCGCCGTCCCGGCCGGCGCGACCATCACCTCGGTCGTGATCCAGGTGGAGCACTGGGAGGAGAAGGGCTTCAAGGGAAGCGTGCGGTGGCAGGCTGGCACGGGCTGGCCGGCGAGCCCGCAGGTGTGGGCCACGAACGACTCGGTCCCGCTCCGGAAGGGCGAAAGCAACGAGACGCAAGACTCCGGGGACGTGACGGCCGCGGTCAACACCCCGGCCCGAATCAACGCCCTGGAGCTCTTGGTCGTCAACAACGGCACCAACGGCAAGAAGACGTTGGTGGACTACATCTCCGTGTACGTCAGCTGGACCACCGCGCCTACCAACCAGCCGCCCGTCGCCGATCCGCAGTCGGCGACGACGGCCGAGGATACGCCGAAGGCGATCACGCTGACCGGGAGCGACCTGGACGGCGATCCCCTGACCTTCACCGTGCTGAGCCAGCCCGCGAACGGGACGCTGAGCGGCACGGCCCCCAACCTCACCTACAGCCCGAACGCGGACTTCAACGGCTCCGACAGCTTCACTTTCAAGGTGAACGACGGCACGGTGGACAGCGCCCCGGCCACGGTCTCGATCACGGTGACCGCGGTCAACGACGCGCCCGTGGCCCAGGACCAGCAGGTCTCGACGAAGCAGGGCGAGCCCGTCGCAATCACGCTGGCGGCGAGCGACGCCGACGGCGATCCCTTGACCTACGCAGTCGCGACGGCTCCGACCAACGGGCTGCTGAGCGGCACGCCTCCAAACCTCACCTACACCCCGAACGCGGGCTTCAGCGGGACCGACAGCTTCACCTTCAAGGCGAACGACGGCGTGCTGGATAGCAACCTGGGGACGGTGACGATGACCGTGGCCCCGAACAACCCGCCAACGGCCGATCCGCAGTCGGTGACGACGGCCGAGGATACGCCGAAGGCGATCACGCTGACCGGGAGCGACCTGGACAGCGATCCCCTGACCTTCACCGTGCTGAGCCAGCCCGCGAACGGGACGCTGTCGGGCACGGCCCCGAACCTGACCTACGCGCCGAAGGCGGACTTCAACGGCTCGGACAGCTTCACCTTCAAGGTGAACGACGGCCTGGCCGACAGCCTGCCGGCCACCGTGTCGATCACGGTGACGGCGGTGAACGACGCGCCCACGGCCGACGACCAGTCGGTGACCACCGATCAGGACACTCCGGTGGCCGTCACCTTGACGGCGAGCGACGCGGACGGGGATCCCCTGACCTTCACCGTGCTGACTCTGCCCGCGAACGGCACGATGAGCGGACCGGCCCCGAACCTGACCTACACCCCCAACGCGGGCTTCTTCGGCACCGACAGCTTCACCTTCAAGACGAACGACGGCACCGTGGACAGCGCCCCGGGCACCGTCACGATCACGGTGAACGAAAAGTCCAGCATCCCCCCCGGCTCGGCCGTGCTGACCGTCCTTGACGGCTGGGACCAGAAGAACGAGAAGACCCTCGAGGAGGACGGCAAGACCTACACGGTGCAGACGAGCGACAACGAGTGGTGGGAGATCGAGGAAGGGTACTTCACCTCCTATCAATTCTCCGACGTAGCGATACCGGCCGGCGCGAAGATCACGAAGGTCGAGGTGCGCGTCGAGCACTGGGAGGAGAATGACTTCCAAGGGAGCCTGGAGTGGCAGGCCGGCACAGGCTGGCCGGCGAGTCCCCAGGTTTGGTCCACGAACCCCTCGATCCTGCTCCGGAAGGACGAGAAGAACGAGGCGCAGGACTCCTGGGACGTGACCGGCGCGGTCGGCACCCACGCCAGAATCGACGGGCTGGAGCTTCGAATCAAGAACAACGCCTTCAACGGCAAGAAGACAAAGGCCGACTACATCGAGGTGCTCGTAGAGTGGGGGCCGTAACAAGGCCCTTGGCCGGCGGGTCCCCCTCCAGACCGGGGGCTGCCCCGGGAGTTCGTCAAACCAGTTCTCGACCACGGATTCCGTCGGTGCCTAATCCTGCAGCCCACTTCCTGAGCCATCACAGTGGCTGGTAGCCCGCTTGTACGGAGTCGCGCGCAGCCCTTCAGTTCTTCGCTTTCAGAGGAAAGAACGCCTCCAGGATTTTGTCCGTGCGGGTCCGCCAACTGGGCCAACCGGTCCAGCCGGCACTGCCGGTGGATTCACCGCCGGCAAAGGTAT
>JBHICV010000200.1:0-3827 GCA_046759765.1 Acidimicrobiia bacterium | reverse complement strand
GGTTACCTCCTCGACCGGGAGTTGGTGGCGGTGGCGGTATTGAGGGCTGGTTTGGGCATGCTCGACGCGGTGCTCGACCTGCTGCCGCACGTCCACGTGGGCTATGCCGGCGTCCAGCGAGATGAAGAAACCGCCTCCCCGCAGGCGTATTACACGAAGCTCCCCTCAGTGGACCGGGCGCGGGTACTCGTCCTCGAGCCGATGCTGGCAACGGGAGGATCACTTTCGTGGGCGACTCAGGTGGTCAAAGACCACGGCGCCCAAGACATCACCGCGCTGTGCATCGTGACGGCGCCGGAGGGCGCCGAGAGGATGGAGAGCGATCATCCAGACGTACAGATCGTGACGGCTTCGCTGGATCGGGACCTCAACGAGAACTTCTACATCCGTCCAGGACTGGGCGACATGGGAGACCGGCTCTTCGGAACACTCTGATGTCCTTCGAGGACGACGTTCTGCGCGTGCTTCGCAGCCTGGCGCCTGGTGAGGTCGTGACATACGGCGAGGTGGCTTCCGAAGCGGGGCATCCGGGTGCGGCCCGAGCCGTCGGCAACCTCCTTCGTACTTCCGAAGGCCTCCCCTGGTGGCGGGTCGTAACGGCTAGCGGCCGTCTGGTTCCCGGACACGAGACCGTCCAGGCGCAGAGGCTGAGCAGTGAGGGGGTCGAGGTCCGCGCCGGTCGGGTCGTCCTCGGCAAGTGAGGCTCTAGTCTCAGCAGATGGCGTACAGCGAAGCTCTCGCGGACGAGATCCGAGGCAGGCTCAGTGACCATCCCGCCATGACCGAGAGACAGATGTTTGGCGGGATCGCCTTCATGGTCAACGGCAACATGGCGGTCGGTGTCAGCGAAGACGAGTTGATGGTTCGGGTCGGCAAGGATGCCCATGACGAGGCGGTCGCCCGGCCAGGCGCTCGCACATTCGACAAGTCTCGAAGCCCGATGCGCGGATGGGTGTCGGTCGCGCCGGAGGGCTTCGCCGACGACGCTGACCTGTACGCCTGGATCGACCAGGGCGTCGCCTTCGCCGAGAGCCTGCCGTCCAAATAGGGCGATCAGCTCCGGGAACATAGCCAGCCGGCCTACTGCCTCTAGTGTGACTTGCCGTGATCTTGCAGCGAGCTGTTGTTGTGGTGATGGACGCCTGCGGGGTCGGAGCCGCCCCCGACGCTGCCGCTTACGGCGATGAAGGTGCCGACACGCTGGGCCACACCGCGGAGGCCGTGGAAGGGCTCGACCTCCCCAAACTCCAGGCCGCAGGGCTTGGGAACCTCCGTCCGGGCCTCAAGGGGGTTCCACCGGCATCGAAGCCCCAAATGGCCTATGGCCGCATGCGAGAGGCCTCGGCGGGAAAGGACTCGACCACCGGCCACTGGGAGATCGCAGGTCTGGTGACGCCCGAGCCGTTCGCCACCTTTCCCGAGGGATTTCCCGCCGAGCTGCTAGCAGCAGTCTCAAGTGAGGCCGGACACTCGTTCATCGGTAACTACCCGGCCTCCGGCACCGGGATAATCGAGGAACTCGGCCCCGAGCATCTCAGGACGGGCTCGATCATCCTCTACACCTCCGCTGATTCGGTTTTTCAGCTCGCCGCTCACAAGGAGGTCGTGCCGCTGGAGGAGCTGTACCGAGTGTGCGAGATCGCGCGCAGCCACGCAGACCGCTACAGAATCGGACGTGTTATCGCCCGGCCCTTCGAAGGAAGTCCCGGTTCCTTCCAGCGGACCTACGAAAGGCGCGATTTCGTCATGCCCCCGCACGGACCGACGCTCCTCGACCACGCCGAGCGGGCAGGGTTCGAAGTATGGGGCATAGGGAAGATCGAGGACCTCTTCGCGGGACGAGGCGTGACTGAGGTCGTGCACACCGAGGGAGACGCAGACGGTTTGAGACAGACGCGTAAGGCCATCGAGTCGATCGACGCTGGCCTGGTCTTTGTGAACCTCGTCGATCTCGACATGTCCTACGGACACCGGGAGGATCCGCAGGGCTTCGCAGAGGGCCTCAGGCTCATCGACGACCACCTAGGGGACCTCCTCGCCGCGCTCGGTCCCCGGGATCTCCTGCTCCTTACTGCGGATCACGGCAACGACCCCACCGACGGCAGCACCGACCACACGCGGGAGTATGTTCCCCTGCTCGTGTCAGGCTTGAGGGCCACCGGTGTCGATCTGGGCACGCGCTCCCAGTTCTGTGACATCGCCGCGACCATCTCGGAAGGGCTGGGGCTGCCAACCCCGAGCCGCAGCAGCTCCTTCCTCGGGACCATCGCATGAACGCCAAGGAGATCATCGAGCGCAAACGGGACGGCCGTGTGCTCAGGCCCGGTGAGATCCGGTGGGTTATCTCCGCCTATACCGGTGGATCGGTGACCGACTATCAGATGTCGGCTCTCCTGATGGCAGTGTTCTTCCAGGGCTTGACCGTCGAAGAGCTGGCCACGTGGACCGAGGCGATGCTGCACTCCGGAGATGTGCTGGACCTTTCGGAGATCGCGGCGCCCAAGATCGGCAAGCACTCGACGGGTGGCGTAGGAGACACAGTCAGCATCCTACTGGGGCCGATGGTGGCCGCCTGTGGGGTCGCCGTGCCGAAGATGAGTGGGCGGGGGCTCGGCCACACGGGCGGGACGCTCGACAAACTCGAGTCGATTCTGGGATTCACGACTGAGCTCGATCCCGCTACGTTTTCGGACATTCTCGATGCCCATGGACTCGTCCTGGCGGGCCCGTCTGACACGCTTGTTCCTGCCGACCGGAAGATCTACGCGCTCCGAGATGCGAGTGGCACCGTCGCCTCGATACCTCTCATTGCTTCCTCGATCATGGCCAAGAAGCTCGCCGAAGACCTGGATGGATTGGTCTTGGATGTGAAGGTCGGACGCGGTGCCTTCATGCGGGAGCCAGAGCTGGCACAAGAGCTGGCCGGCACGATGACCAAGATAGGGTCAAGCCACGGCGTGCGGACCGTCGCGTTCCTGACGTCGATGGACCAGCCGCTGGGCCGGGAGGTCGGTAACGCCAACGAGATCGCGGAAGCGCTGGACATCCTCGCCGGCGGCGGGCCGGAAGACCTCAAGGAGCTCATCTATCTACTGGGTTCAGAGATGCTCGTCCTGGGCGGGGCGTCTCCCGATCGCGACGCCGCCCGGGACCGGTTGGCGAAGGCAGTCCACAGTGGGGAGGCCCTGGAGCTATTCGGGAAGGTCATCGAAGCCCAGGGCGGGGATCCGAACGTGATCGAAGATCGAAGCCTCCTGCCCCGCGCGAGCCGCTCCTGGTCCCCGGTCGCTCCGCGGGCCGGATTCATTCATCAATGCGACGCGCTGGCTCTGGGCATGGCCGCGGTCCGCCTCGGCGCCGGTCGGCTGCGCAAGGGCGACACCATCGATCCCGGCGTAGGAATAACGGTCCTCGCCAAGGAAGGAGACCGAGTGGAGGAAGGCGAACCCTTGGCAAGGATCTCCTACGACGATGACGAGCAACTCGACGCGGCAATGCCGGGCCTCGAGGAGGCTTGGAGCATCGGCACCCTCCCCGCCTCCCCTCGCCCACTGGTCCTGGGGGAGGTAGGTGCATGAGCTACGAGGACCTGGAGCGGGCGGCTTCCGAGATACGAGCTCTGGCTGGGCGGGAGACTCACGACTTCGTGCTGGTCCTCGGCTCCGGTCTGAGCTCATACGCCGAGTCCCTGCCGCGAGCCAAGGCCATTCCTTATACAGAGCTCCCAGGCTTTACTACCCCTACCGTCGAGGGTCATGCCGGAACGCTCTTCTCGGCTGAGTTAGGCGATGCCGGCGTGATCGCCCTAGCCGGCAGGACCCACCTCT
>JBHICV010000199.1:0-3831 GCA_046759765.1 Acidimicrobiia bacterium | reverse complement strand
GACTAGGACTTCATCGTCGTAAACGGAGAGCCAGGTGTTGGTCCTGACCCTCGGTGCTACGGTCGCCTTTGCAGGCCTGATCATCGTCGGGGCCCTGTGCTGGGCCTGGTTGCATGACACGTTGCACGAGACGGCCCAGGAGCGGTACGACCGGAAATTCGACGAGATCGTTCGCCACCTGGAGACGCCAGGCGCACCCGATTCGGAAGAATCACCGCGCTGAATCCGATCGGCCTTCCAGTCTTCAGACTTCTGAGCCAACCCGGTACCGGACCGCGGGCGTGCATGCCCACCGCCTGATGGGTACGTTCGGTTCGCAGAGTCCGTGGAACGCAATCTCAGACTGCCAACAGAGGGATCGTCGTACAGGCGAGGAGCGTGAGGGAGGTCGCCGTGTCCACCGATCACATCGCAGATTCCATCGAGGAGGCCATCGAGTACTTGTCGGAGCATCCCGACCAGGCGCGCTACACGGACAGTCCCGCCACCGCGGTGGTGGAGGGGCTGAGGTCCCGGGTTGAAGGGCCGGACGGCGCAGTAGTCGTCTCCGACATGCCAGAGGGTGTTGGCGGAACCGGCGCGGCGCCCTCACCTGGCTGGCTGCTGCGAGCGGCCATAGCGAGCTGCGACGCCACGGTGATCGCGATGCGGGCCGCTCAGGAAGGCATCACACTCGAGCACCTGGAGGTGACTGTCGACAGCGAATCAGACGACCGAGGCCTGTTGGGCATGGACGACTCAGTGCCTGCCGGACCTCTTAGCTCCCGTATCCGCGTCCGGGTGGCTGCCGAGGGCGTCTCGGCCGAGCGGCTGCGAGAAATCGTCGAGTGGGCGGACCATCACTCCCCGGTATCAGATGCGGTTCGCCGGGCGGTCCCCACAACCGTGGAGGTCGAGACAACGTAGCAGGCGGCCGGCGGATAGCCGGTGCGAAGCCCCCCAGCACTGGAACGGACCACTCCCTCCGTCCGGACTGCGCCGCCCACCTTGCCCCCCTCGGCGCGACTCGAGATCGGTCGCTCCACGCCGATGACGGCGAGATCGTATAGAGGGCCTGTCACCCAAAAGGGTCACGTCCACTGACGTGACCGTGGCCGACTTCCGTAATCGGCCCCTCGATGCCGGCCCATCTGTCGAATCCGCCAACATTCGCGGCAGCGACTTAGAGCGGAGACCCAAGGGCAGGTTGCTCCGAATCGGGACAAGATTCGGGAATAAAGAAGAACCGCTTGACATTCAAGTGAGTTGAAGGTCTAGGATCTTCGTAGGAAGTGGCATCGACCCAAGGACAGCAAGGCACAAAGGGTCGAGATACCACGAAAGGCCACTCAACACCAAGGGAGAACGCGATGACACAAGAGGCAACCCTGAGGATTCCCGCCCTGCACTGCGGCGGCTGCGCCAAGACCGTGACACGGAGCTTGGAGGCCCTCCCGGGCGTCGAGGTCACCGAGACCGATCCGGAGTCGAAGCAAGTGCAGCTTGAGTTCGACGACTCGACCATCAGCCTGGAGGAGATCCGGGAGGCACTCGATCAGGTCGGCTTCAGCCCCGACGACTAGCCCACGAAGGAGCAAGGTGTTTCAAAGTGAAACAGATCGAGACAAGCCCCGAACTTGATCAGGACTCAAGGGTGCGGCCCGGCGCCTTGTGGGCCCGCGCGAGCAAGAAGGGACAGTTCCTGTT
This sequence comes from Acidimicrobiia bacterium, assembly GCA_046759765.1. Classification (GTDB taxonomy): domain Bacteria; phylum Actinomycetota; class Acidimicrobiia; order Spongiisociales; family CAZKJJ01; genus JBHICV01. The sequence goes on along the minus strand of JBHICV010000199.1, from coordinate 2,145 downwards.
TGCGGTCGCTGTGGGGGCGGTGCTTGCGATTATCAGCTGGCAGGCCGGGATATTGGACGGGAGCAGCAACATCTTCGGTGGCCTCCAGGAGTCGGCTGTCTCGGCGGGAGGCCCCGATACCGCGGTGGCGATCGGCGCGGCGTTCCTGATCGGTGCCAGCATGATCGTTCTCCCCTGCGGCTATCCCAGCGTCTTCGCCATGCCCTCGATCCTCAGCTCGCGGGAGCGGTTGCGGGACCGGACGACGCTGAGCGTCCTCTTCGTGGCGGCCAGCGCCCTGCCGCTCGCCGCGCTCGGGGTCGGCCTGGCCTTTGGTGGCGATGCCATCCTCGGGCTCCTCGACTCGATGAAAGCGAGGATGGGCTTCGCCGTCGTCCTTTACTCCCTCCTGGGGATCGTCGCCCTCGTCTACGCCCTCAGCGAGCTTGGCCTCTTCCGGCTTCCCAGCCTGACGCAACGACTTCGTGGCCCGGACATGCCCGGCGAGGATAGGCCCTACCGGCGGGCGCTGGTCTTGGGGGGCACCATGGGAGCCGGGATGGGCATGGGCTGCCCGATGCCCACCTACTACGTACTGCTCGGCTGGGTGGCGGCGTCGGCCAACCCCGCCTACGGCGCCATCGTGCTCGGCGCATACGGCCTCGGCCGGGTCCTGCCGGCGGTGGGCCTAGGCGGTCTCATCGTCGCCGGGATGGAGCGGCGCCGGGTATCCCATGGCATGACCAGGTTCCGGGAGCGAACGAGCTGGATCACGAACGGCTTCTTGACGGCGACCGGCTCCTATTTGGTCGTCCTCTTCGGCGGCGTGCTCCTGTACCGCTGGGTGACCCTGTGAAGCCGGAGAAGGAAACGAAGGAGAAGAGAGGTGCCAGATGGCAAAGCCGCTCGCGGTGACTGATAGCGAGTTCGATCAGGAAGTGCTGGAGGCCGATACCCCGGTCCTGGTGGACCTCTGGGCCGAATGGTGCGGCCCATGCCACCAGCTCGACCCGATCATCGCGGAGCTGGCCGAGGAGTACGACGGCAGGATCAAGTTCGTGAAGCTAGACACCGAGGAGAACTTCGATACCCCCGCCCGCTACGGCATCATGGGCCTTCCTGCCCTGCTCGTGTTCAAAGACGGCGAGCAGGTGGACGCGATCATGGGCCTTCGGCCCAAGAGCGACCTGAAACGCTCGCTCGACAAGGCACTCGGCTGATCTGATGCGGCTTGGGTCGTCAATGACCGTCCCGCCCACCCGAAGGGTCACCCGTTGTGGGGTATCTCGGCGCCAAGAGCTCAACGCCGATACGAGAAAGGAAATCACAACATGATCGCCCCAACCACCCTGCCCGTGGAGGGCATGACCTGCACGGGTTGTGAGAACAAAATCCAGTTCGCCCTCGCCTCGCTCGAGGGCGTGGGCCGCGTCCACGACCACGAGGCGAAGACCGTCGAGGTCGACTACGACCCGGCCCTCATCACCGTGGACGAGATCCGCCGCGCCGTGGAAGACGTCGGATACCGGGTAGTGGGATCGTGAGGATCGGCCAACTCGCCAGAGCGGTCGGGGTCGATACCCCCACGATTCGGTTCTACGAGTCGGTGGGTCTGCTGCCCGAACCTGCCCGACGCCCGTCCGGCTACCGGGACTACGACGAATCCGACATCGAGAGGCTCCGATTCGTCAGGCAAGCACGATCTCTCGATCTTCCCCTCGACGACATCAGGGAAATCCTCGCCCTGCGAGAGGAGGGAGAAGCCCCCTGCCCATACGTGCGTGAGGTGATCGCTCGGGAAGCCGCAGCCATCGAGGATCGGATTGCGCAACTCGTAACGCTCCGCGCCGAACTCCTCCGACTGCACCAAGTTGCCCCGGAACTTCCCGACAACCCGCCGGGCGAGAAACGTGTGTGCCACATTCTCGAGCACGCGGATCTCAAGAGCGGCGACGGCTGAGCCCAGAAACAGGCCAGAAACAGGGGCGAACCCGGACCGGTTCACGGCGCGTACTGACACCGCTCTTGGCAGGCACGGCCCACTCAGGGATGCCTGAATGGACCCAACCGTCTTAGCGCGCCTTGGCAAACGAGTTGACGGCGCTTTGGAACGTATTCTAGCATGCGAATAACCACTTTTTGTAGTGGATGGGTACGGGAATGTGG
>JBHICV010000198.1:0-3896 GCA_046759765.1 Acidimicrobiia bacterium | reverse complement strand
CGCTGTCTTTGGGTTCTGGGCTCATTCTCTTGGCCTCCCTATTTTCGACCACGTAACCCATCTTCCAGTGTTGCCGTCGCACAGTCAAGCACTTGGTCGGTCTTGTGAATTTGGCTGCTAGCTCAGCAAGGTGGGGTTCTGTTCTTGCACGATGTTGAGAAGTACAGAGTGAAGCGCGGTTCCATTGGAAGCCACGAGGTGACCGGCCTGCGGATGATCGGCGTCCCCCGGCCACTCTGCGGCCAGACCTCCCGCCTCCTCGATCAGTAGCCGTCCGCCCAGCCGCTCGTCGTCGGAGATGTTGAACCCGATGTAGCCGTCGATCCCACCCGACGCTACGAGCGCCAGATCCATGGCGTTGGCCCAGTTCCTCGTGACTCGAAGACTGCGTCCCTCCAGCTCCAGGAGCAGGGCACGGTACCTCGGGTCCACCGTGCCGAAGACGTGGCCCTGGTCCAAAGCGATCACGGCCTGGCTCAATTCTCCCTGACCGCTCACCGCGATCGGTCGGCCGTTGCGCGCCGTGCCGCCTCCCTTCGAGGCCGCAAAAAGCTGATCGGTGATCGGGTTGAACAGCACGCAGACCACCGGCTGCTCTTCGCGTAGCAATGTGAGCACCACCGAGAAGTGGGGGATTCCCATCACGAAGTTGTAGGTCCCATCGAGAGGATCCACGATCCAAGTGTAGGGTCCCTGCGCCGGCCGCGATCCAGACTCCTCCGCGCGGATCCCGTGGTCAGGGAGCATCTCTTCTAGCCGCTCCAGGACAGCGCGCTCAGAGGCCAGGTCGGTCTCAGTGACGACATCGCGCGCGCCCTTGCCCCGAGCCGAAACCTCCCCACCAAAGTCTCGGCGGAGAACCTTGCCGCCCGCTCGGGCCGCCTCCGATGCGACTCCCAGGAACCTCTCCAGGTCGGCCACGGGAGCTAGAGTCCGGCCTTCGCCGCGAGCTCCAGGAGCGCCTCGTGAAGGCTCAGGGAGGCTGCGGCGAGGAGGTTCTCGTCCTCCAGTCCGAAGGGCTCGCCCCGGAAGTTGGTGACAATGGCGCCTGCTTCGGCAGCGAGCAAGGCGCCGGCATGCCGCTCCTCGGGCACCGAGCCGACGGCTACCATGCCGTCGATCGCCCCCCGGGCCAGTAGCCCCCAGTCCAGGGTGGGCGCCCAGTTCCAAAGGCCTCGCCGAGCTTGCTCAGATAGCGATGCCCGCAGCTCTGCCGCTGCGGGTGCCGCTTTCCCGAGCCGATAACCATGATCGAACGCGATGACGGCGTCCTCCAACTTCTCTTCACCGGCGCTTCGGATCGGCGTCTCGTTGACAACCACGCCGCCGTTTCGCTCAGCCTGGTAGAGCTCGTCTCGGACGGGCTGATAGACAGCGCTCAGGGTGACCCGACCATCGTGGACGAGCGACACCGCAACGCCGAAGTAGGGGATGCCGCGCACGAAGTTGTCCGTACCATCGAGAGGATCTAGGAACCAGGTGTAATCGGCACCTTGAGCGACCTCGCCCGCCTCCTCGGAGCGAATCCCGTGGTCGGGGAAGGTGTCCCGGATGATGTGCACTAATTTGTGTTCGGAGTCGAGATCGGCCGCGGTGACGAGGCCTTCGGGCCCTTTGTGGGAGACGACCTGCGGCACGGCGAAGGCCGCGCGCAGGATCGCCCCGGCCTCGCGGATGGCCTCGACGGCTACCGCCCGCAGCTCGCCGGGAGCGACGTTCATCGAATCTCCAAGAAGCCGTCCACTGACATCCGAACGACGGGCGGCGTTTGGCACCCCGGACAGCCGGCCAACGTCAGAAGGTGATTGATTCGATCGGGCCTCAGTCGCCGAGAGGATTCACGCTGGCCGGTTCAAGGACTAGGACGAGGGCTCGCTCGTCTGCTCGGGGCCGATGGCGGACGCCTTTGGGGATAACCGTCCCCTCGCCCTCGCGAAGCGGAATGCTTCCATCTTCAGTGTCGATGACGATTTCCCCCCTGTAGATGAGAAAGAACTCGTCGGCTTCGTGCTTATGCCACTGGTACTCGCCCTTGACCGCGCTGGCCCGGAGCACCCAGTCGTTGAAGTGGGCCACGTCCTTGGGCGACCAGAAGTCGTCCCCCAACTCTTTGTCTATGCTGTCAAGCTCGTACTTCTTGCCTAGTAGCTCTTCCCCCATCCTGTCTCCCTTCAACCTCGCGACTCGGGCGGGGCGGACTCAACAAGTCGATTCGTCAGTGGCTGTGGTACTCGCCTTCATGACGATGGCCACCCGACCCGGGCGGTGAATCAAGCCGTCAACACCCAGGCTCGCCGTGGTTGCCGCAGCAGCCCTGTCTTAGGACCACCCGCAAGGCGAGATTGCGCGAGAGCTTGAAGAGCTTCTCACCCAGCGGCATCGGCTGGTCAAGGTTGGTCAGGAAGTTCCCTAGGGACCTCTTGTACATGGAAGCTTTCTTCTCACTCCGAGCCGATCGCTCGTCGCGTTGCGTGTGGGGATTGATCGCCCCTCAAGATAACAGACATGGCCCCGCGGCGCTCCCGCCGGAAGACGGGCTGCGCCAGGCTCACGAATCGCGTCGGGATCGGGCCGCTAGCGTTTCTTCGGGTTTTTGAGGCCAGTCTCGAGTTTGTTCCTGACCTCGCGATTCACCCGAGCGGCCAGGGAGGTTTCGTGTTCCGCGAGGAAGTCCACGACCGCGCCGGGGTCGCGCTTCGCCAGCTCGCGCAACGCCCACGACATTGCCTTGACCACCATGTCGTCGCGGTCAGAGACAAGGCGTCGACAGATCAGGAGCGTTCGCCTCGCGTCGCCGTCTCCACCGCGGGCCTTGGAGTTCAAGGCGACTGTGCTCACGAGAGCAGTTCTCCGCCACCATCGATCGGAGGACTCCGCCCAGCGTAGGATGACGTCATCCGACAGCTGATGCTCCCGCCACGCCGGACCCGCCAGATAGACGGAAAAGGTGTCGACCGCACCCCAGGAATCGATCCCTCGGCCCAGTTCCTCGAGTTCCTCTTCCCGGAGGCTCTCGAGAGCGGCCTTGTGAAACTGGATCAGTTCGTATGCGATGAAGCGACGGTCGTGGTCCGCTCCGTCGAGCAGGCGACGTGCCAGCCTCAGGACCATCTGGGGCCCTGAACCTTTGAGCCGCTTCGAGAACTCGCGGCGCACGCTGCGCAGGGAGGGCGTGTCGCGATGCGGAAGACTGCTGATCCGCTCCCTGATCTCGGCTGCGAGGTCTGCGGCGCTACCTGTAGTCCCTGCGTCGACTGCCGTTTGCCCCACTGCTTCACGAACTATCCCAGCAGGGGAAGGATCGAGGTCTGCAGTTGATCCCGGCGGCCGATAACGGTCGAACCGCGGCTTACCAGAGGCTCCGGCGTAGCCTCCCACGCTGCCTCCGGACCGTAGAGGAAGAAGATGTCCCAAGCGATCCCCCGATATCCGAGCACCTCTTGCGCGAACCACTGCCCCGTGACCCTTCGCTCGTCCCAGAAGTGCACTACCCGGCTGTCAGGCAGCAGGCCCGGATCCCAACGGAACCGAGCGTCGCTGAACAGCATCGGCATCCAGATCGCGTACACGGCCAGGTCGGCCTCTGGGTTGGCGTCAAGGATCTCCTGTTGCACCCACCGGGCGCCCTGACGGCAGACCGATCAGGTGGGAGAGAGGAGAAGCAGCAATCGGGGCCGGCCGGAGTCCTGCACAAAGGCAGCGCGCAGCTCGTCCACCGCCTCGATATCGGCGAGTCTAGCGAGGTCTGTACTCGAGGCCCCGGGTCCTGCCAGCTGACTGCAGGCCGCGGCCAGCATCACCAAAACAGAGAGGCCAACCAACGGCCTCGGCCAACTCTTCTTGTGGTTCGGCGTCGTCATCGCGGTTCTCGGACGCGGGCGCCTCTAGGCATCCAG
>JBHICV010000197.1:0-3919 GCA_046759765.1 Acidimicrobiia bacterium | reverse complement strand
ACCGGCAGGCGGCTGAGCGGGATGTAAGGATCGCAGGAACGGCGGCAGGGCCCGCCGCCAAGTGTCCAGTAGCCCTTAAGGAACGCGCCTGGATCGAGAGAGGCCATCTTGGGGTTGGCCTACATATGTAGGCTCCGCAGCGGTGTTCGAGTTCGATGACGTCCCGTTGGTCGATGAGCTGGTGCAGACGGGTCGGTTCGAGCTCTGGTGGGGCGGCAGCAACATCAAGTGGATAGCTCTGCAGGATCGGCTCACGGGCCTCCGAGCTGTGGGGAGGTCTTACGTGAGCTGGAACACCGCCTTTGGTCAGGCAGTACACGAAATGCGCCGGCTGTTGGCCGATACCGCCGACCACTAGTCGTAACGCGAGGACCCCGACGAGGTCCCCTCCACCACCCGCCCATATCGGCAGCCGCCTCAAAGTGTGGCAACAGCATGGCGAGAGTTGTGGTGTCTCGTTGTCCTGGCCCCGCTCGCTTCAGCGTCATTCTGTGCGGTCCAAAGACAGCGAGGAGCCCGTACTGTGACGGGGCTCTTGAGGTCAGGGGGGCGACCTGGAATCCCTGGGACTGCGACCACACGTCATCCCGGCTGAGTTCCGCCCTCCTGTCAGCGGAGTCAGGGTTGATCTGTAAGCCGTCCCACCCACATGACGTCGGGCGGGTCTTCCCCGAACTCTGGGGCGGGCAATGGCGCCGCGCTTGCGGGCGGGCTCTCTTCAGACTCCTCCTCGCCTTCGAAAAGCCAGCCGGACCAACGCACGATCACGGCATCGTTGCCCACGACCACCTCGGTCGGAGGCTGAGGGGTTCCGAACATCTCTTGCATCCCCACGCTGGTCCAGCGCCGCCCATCCGGCGAGAACCAAAGCACGGGGGTGGACTGATCGTCTCGGAACCCGGGATCAGCCTCGATGCCTGCGTCTTCGTACGCCTTCTCTCGGGCTCTTTCAAACTCCACATTGGTGATGGTGATCAATTCTTCTCCGGTGTCGGGATCGATGACGGTGATCGATCCGGCGTCCTCATCGAAGATGACCACGGTCTCCAGTGCGTCGAGCCCGACATCGAGCATTGCATCCCCGGTGGACCGGTCGGTGACTGTCAGTCGGCCGGCCTCGAGGTCAACGATGAGGATCCGGTTGTCTTTCTCGATGACCACTGGAGGCTCCGGCTGCCGAGGTGGCCGGAGGCTACCTATCAGCACTATCCCCAGCGGGCCGGCCGCGACCTGGTTCACGCTAAGGATGAACTGGTCGGTGTTGTCCAACGTCGGGCTCGGGGGGAGGGGCTCCCAGTTCCGGTCGTCGGTAGAGGCCCATAACCTGATGCCGTCTTCGGTGTTGGCGACGGCCAGCAACTTGTCCTTCCACAGCGCAAGTCCGTGCTGGTCGGCCAGGCTTGAGTCGGAGTCGAGAAAGTCGACGGGCAGCACCTCCCAGGACCGGCCGTCTGGTGACCACCACAGTTCGTTGTGGCCGTTGTGGCCCTCCGCTACGAAACCCCGGCTGGTTGACAAGATCTCGACGAGCTGAGCACCTGGGCCGAACAGCGTGTCGCGGTCGGGAAGCAGGCTCCAGTTGAGGCCGTCTTCCGAGTGCGCGAGCACGACAGGATGCTCGTGGCCTTCGCCCTCCTCGCCTTCGATTGATGTGGTGCGGAAGCCTTGCAGCAGGAAACTGTCAGGCCCCGCAATGAGCTGCTCGAAACCCTCGAAGTCCCCGTAGGGAATCTCAAGCTCGAGCTCGTGGCGTTTCCAGGTGAAACCATCCTCGGAGGTCCACATCACATCGTTGTCCCACCGGTCGCTCCCGATGGCGACATATCCGGGACCACCGGCAGTGATCGGACCCAGGAAGAAGTCCTCGGTTGCGGCTTCGACGACAAGATCCGTCGGGGTCCAGTCGATGCCGTCTTCCGATACCCACGTCTGGGAGCCGTGAGCGAAGCGATAGGCGACGAACCCTTGGTCCGTGCTCAGCAGTTGGTCAATGAACGTCTCGCCGGATAGGCCGGCTTCTGTCCACTCGAGGGCGACGGTGGCATCCCCTGCCGCAGGCTCCTCCAGAGGACTGACCGTGCCGGTAGTTGGGGTATCCGAAGCCACGTCTGGCGGGGCAGTCGACCCGGTCGCCTCGGCGGGAGCGTCACCCCTGCTGCAGGCGGAGGCGGCCAGGGTGAAGGCCACCAGCAATGCCACGGTCACATAGCCGAGCGGCCGGATCGGTTCGGCATGGCGGCGGCCACGTAGTAACCGATTCGAAGGGTTGGTTTGCGGTGATATTGGCTGGGCAGGCGACATGGTCGATCTCCCTTTCACTCGACTGCGGCTGCGCTGATCCGTCGTCATCAAGGACATCGTCCTCAGACCGAAGTCGCCTGCCTATCGGGGAAATCCCCTATATCTCGGATTGCCGTGGACAGGAGAGAGCGTTGATCACTCTGATACGGCGGGATAACGCCCCAGCCGCCGAACCTCCCAGAGCGATACGTCCGGAAACGGGACCGAAGCAGGTCGGTAGGCGGCTGGTCTTTTCGGCCACGTCGGCGCGGGCCGTCAGCCAAGACCCTAAGAAGTCTCCGGCCGGGTTGCGATCAGGAAGACGACGTCTACCACCAGGAAAGTGTCACCCTCTTGGTTGAGGAGGTCCGATTTGTGTGTGACCACCCCTCTTCCGGGTTTAGAACTGCGGCGCATGTCGCTGATCACCGAACGGGCCCGCACCTTCTCACCAGGACGGAGAGGTTGGGGAAACTTCACCTGCCAGTCGAAGCCGCCCAGGAAAGCCGCCGTCCAATCAGGCCGGTGCCAGATCCCGTGGCCCGAGCGGTACCAGAGACTGATCGTGTATCCGCCACTGGCTACCAGCTCACCGAACGGGCTCTGGGCGGCGGCCTCCTCGTCGATGTGCATCGGCCACGGGTCATACCGCCGCGCGTACCCGAGCATCTCATCACGGTTCGCGACCTCTTCGGTTCCCCACAGCTCCATCCCCACTTCCAGATCCTCGAAGTAGACGAGATTGGACCGGTTGGTCATGTCATCGACCCTACGCCTGGGCCTTGGGACCGATTGAGCCTTGCCATGGTGGGTGTTCCTTCACGCCCATCATCGCCAATAGCGCGGCTTTGACAATCGGGGATTCCCCCTAAAACGGAGTTAGGGCCGGTCGAGTCAGACCACCCCTCCATATCAGCCACAGGCGACGGATCTGCCCAAGAGAGGAACGCCGAAGGGCACTCCTGCTACCCGACTATCGGGAGATACCCCGATGTGAGGGCCGGTCGTCTGGCCAGATCGAGGGAAACCATCATGCATGACTTGTCCACGACCCCGTCTGGCAATAGCCGTATCGGTACGCTTCTCAGATAGGGACATGGTGAGTCACTCGGCCGCGGAGGCCATCGATGTCACGATTCTGAGGGGAGTCGTGGCGTTCCGCGTCCTGGCATTGGTGTGGATGGGGGCGCTGGTCTGGGCCACAGTCGCCACGGATCCTTCTGCCGAGCCGGCGATTGTGTTCGGGGCTTTGGCGCTCGCCACGGGAGGAACGGCTGTTACATTGGCGCTTGCCCGCGACGAGCAACGTCTCCGAACTCCTACCTACCTCGTGCTGGATGGGGCGGTGAGCTTGGCGATCGCCTTATCTCCAATTCTGGCCGAGGCGACCAACAACTATTTCGGTGGCTACCCGATCTCATGGATGGTGCTCGTCGCCTACGGGCACGGGCTGCTGTGGGCAGAGGTGGCAGCCGGGCTTCTGGCCCTCACCCAGGTCGTGGCGTTTCTGGTCGGTGCGCAGACCGTCAGTGTCCCGACGTTCCTGGTCACCAACCTGGTGGTCTTCTTCGTGGTGGCCACGGTGGTGGGATGGGGATTCGGGGCACTGCGGTATCGCCATGAGCGATGGCGCCAGGCT
>JBHICV010000196.1:0-3930 GCA_046759765.1 Acidimicrobiia bacterium | reverse complement strand
CACGCTTGGGCCACACCTGGGCCACATCAGGGCCAAAAGAGACGCAAAATGACGCGAACCACTGCGAACCGCAATCGGGACAAAACGCCTGCTCACCCTGCGTTTTTCGGCGTTTTCGCAGGTCAGCCAAAATGGGCGAAAACCCCATGAACCGGCCTTTCAAGCCGGTAACGCCGGTTCGAATCCGGTCGGGGCCACCACGCGAAATCCCAATTCAGCCGAGATTTCGGGCGTGAGCCGCTAGCCGCGCAGTTTCCAGTAGCCGCGAACCGTTGCCGCGGCTCGGGGCAGATCCCGTTCCTCGAAGAGGTGCCGGCGGATTCGTTGCATAGCTGCTGCTTCGCCGGCCGCCCACACTCGATTGTCGGGCTCGATCACGGCTGCGGCCACAGCTTCGAGCAGGGCGTCTCCAGGAGCCGCATCGGTGGGAAGGTCGACCCAGTCGACAATGGCCAGGGGGTGGTCGGACAGGCTCATGCGCGCCTCGGGGTGCCTGACCTCGATCATTGCCTGTACTGGGCGGTCGCGAGGGAGTGCCTCCAGCAGCTGACCGATCGCCGGTATCGCCGTTTCGTCGCCGGCCAAGACGAACCCCGTCGCGGTGGGATCGATCGGATAGCCGCGGCCGGGACCGGAGATAGCTGCCGGGTCGCCCTGGCCGGCCTGCTGAGCCCAGTCCGATGCCGCCCCCGCTGCGTGGATGACCACATCGAGGCCCAGCTCCTTGGCCGCCGAATCGGACAGCTGTGGGGTGAAGGTTCGGATCGTGGCTCGTTCGCCGTCGGGAAGCAGGAACACGTTGCCGTCCCATGTCGGCATGACGAGCGCGGCTTCGCCCGGGGTGGACAGCAACAGCCGCACACTCGCCGCCGGCTGACCGACCGTGAACCCGGTCAGCTCTTCCCCACTGAAGGTGACCCGAGCCATGTATGGGGTCAGAAACTCGACGCCCCGAACAAATACCCGCCGGAACCGCGGCGGCTCGCGGCGGGTCCGCGGAGAGTCGGCCATGGACCGAGCGTAGACCCTCGAGCGCATTGCCAGGGTGAGCCTGCGATCACCCAGGGTGGTGCCTGTGGGCGGGTTCTTCCCTGCCGGCTGTGCCTCTTCTAATCGAGTAGGAGACGATCGGTGTAAACGGCGATCCGTAAGGTTTGGAAACGTCTGCACACGTTGGCCACCCAGAGCGATTGGTGAAGCTAGGGGGGCCACATTGCAGTTCCATTCGGACAGAACCCTGAGGATCGAACCCCCTAGCCACCGAGACCACTGCACCCATGACCACCCGCGTAGAAGCTCCGCATGTCACCCACGGGACCCTGCTCTTGGGCGACATCTCCGGATACACCACGTTTCTGGAAACGGTGGCGGTCGCCCATCCCGAGATGGCCCGTGCCGGCAACACGGTGGCGCCCGCCTATCCAATCCTGAGCGACCTCCTCAACGTGGTGGTGGAAGCGACTGCCCCAACTTTCCAGCTTGAGGAGATCGAGGGAGATGCTGTATTCGCATATGCGCCGGATGATCGACAGGTGGGCGGCGCTGCGATGCTGCTCGGGATGGTTCGGTCGGCATATGGGGCTTTCAAGGATCGGATCGAGGAGGCGATGGCCATCGAAATGCCAAGGCACGACTGTCAGGCGTGCCCAGTTCTCCCCACGCTCGAACTCGAGTTCCTGGTTCACCACGGAACCCAGGTTGTTCAACGAATCGCTGGCCGAGAGAAGCTGATCGGACCGGCAGTCAACCTGGTCCATCGGCTACTAAAGAACTCGGTTACCGAGCAGACCGGCCATCGCGGCTACCTCTTCATGACCGACGCCGCAGCTAAGCAACTCGGTCTGACGCCCGGGATCGGTCTGGCGCACACCGAGCACTACGAAGACGTCGGCTTGATCAGCGGCGTTGTTATAGGGCTCGATGACGAGGCAACCGGCGCTGGATAGTCCATCGGCCGTCGCAGCGGCCCGTCATGCTCAACCGGACGACGCCGCAACCCATGCTTCGAAGCGGGCAAGGTCCTTCTGCAGCGCTCGCTGTACCCAGCCGCGTATGATCGGCGCCAGCACCTTGAACATGCCCGACGGGGCGACCTCCATATGCAGCGTCAGTCTCGTGGCCCCGTCCTGCGGAGCGAACCTCGTTTCGGATCGACCGGCAAGCGGCCCCGTCCAAGCTTCCGAAACGAGCTCATTCGGCACGTAGGCGGTCACCTCCTGGCTGAACTCGATACGCCTTCCGGGTAACCGGTCTACGGACCGATACTTGGTACCCACCCCGACCGGTCCCTCAGTGAGCTTCTCACGTTCGACTGCCGGCGTAACCCAGTTGGGACGTCCTTCAATGTCAGCGAAGTGGCCAAACACCTTCTCGACCGGCTGCCTGATCACAAACTCGGTGTCGAACTCCACGCCTCCTCCTCTCCACCCTCACCCAAGGTGCCCGCGCTTGTGGAAGCATACGCCCGCTAAAGCCACGCGTCCTTAGGGCCAAGTCGGGCAGATAGCCATGTTGTGCAGCACTTATCGCTCCACCCGTGCTGAGCGGTGAGGCCGGGCGATTGCCCGGCCCCACGCTCCCCTCCGAATCACCGAACCGGTGTTCCGGCACTGGTTCATGTCCGGCCGGCCCTGCCACCTGACAAGAAATGGACGAGAATCGTGTCAAGGAGCGAAACCTGGGAGTCCGGTCGGGTCCATCATTGGAAAATCGCTGGTCAGCGGGGGTCTATTGAGTCTCTAGCCTGCCATAGAAAGGTTGAGAAACTCGTATGACGAGGTATCCACCTAGGCGAGGCTTGCCGGCCGTGCGTATGTTTCTGGTGGCGGCGCTGGCGGCTGTGGCTTGTACTCCAGGAGCGTCGCCTTCGACGACCGCGAACCGGGCGACTTCGCCTTCCGCGTCAGAGGTCGAATCGGAGGGTCAGGGGCGGCAGCCGGTGATTGTCGATTACAGCCCGACTGTGTCCGACGTGGGGGCACTCCTTTATCTCCTTTCCCATCCCGACGTCGACGTGCTGGCGGTCACGCTGCCGGTCACCGGCGAGGCGGGTTGCGAGCTCGGGGTTGAGGTCACCTTCGGCATTCTGGCTCTTTTGGGACGTGCAGAGGTCCCAGTGGCTTGCGACTCAGAGCCTGCTCTTGGCGCTGGAGAGTGGCCTGCCGCATTCCTGACTGGGCACGAATCGCTCGGTTTCGGTCTGCCGGATGTGTCGGGTGTGGGCGCTGATCCCCGGCCGGCCCACCAGCTCATCGCCGATGTCGCGGCCGCGTCCGATCAACCAGTGACTCTCTACGCGGTGGCGCCGCTCACGAACGTCGCCCGTGCCCTCGATCTCCATCCGAACGTTGCCGACCAACTGGATCGGGTTGTGATCATGGGCGGAGCCGTGGATGCCCGTGGGAACGTCGGAGTGGATGCCCCTGTGCCCCTGGGAGTGACCGATGCTGAGTGGAACTTCTGGATCGACGTTCCCGCTGCCGCCCGAGTGCTCGGTTCGGGGGCCCAGATCGCGCTAGTGCCTCTCGATGCGACCAACCACGTGCCCGTACCAGCCTTTTGGCTGCTCGATTTGCAGGAGGCTGAACAAAGTGAGGCAGTCAAGTATCTCGGGTCGCTGGTGCGGATCTTCCCGGCCGTGACCAGCGGGTTCTTCTATCTATGGGACGAGCTGGCCGCGTCGGTGGCGGCGGGCGAGAATCTGGTGACCACGGAACCAATCAACCTGGTGGTAGTCGAAGAACCCGGTCCGATGTATGGGAGCACCGTCCGCGATCCCTCGGGAGCCCGCGTGCTCGTGGCGACCGCCGTTCCTGACCCGGCCGCCTTTTACGCCCACTTCCTCACGACACTGTCGGGCGCGCCCGTCAAGGTGCGTGCACGGCTCCTCTTCGATGAGGCGTCGGCACCAGGCAGTGTGACGGCGAGCTC